>CAYJOA010000090.1:0-763 GCA_964371495.1 uncultured Rubrivivax sp. | reverse complement strand
CCCCGATGTCGCCCGGCTGGCGGACAGCCAGGGCCGTGGATCCGCCGCCATCGAGGTTGATCGCGTCGGTCGCGCCCCGGTCGGCGAGGAGCGTCGCGAGTTCCGCGTTGGTCCCCCCCACGCGCTGCGGGGGGGGGGGCCTGGGCCTGGCTTTTGCGGCGGGGGGCGCCGCGGGCGCGGGGGGGGGGGCGGCGCGCGCGCGCGCCTGCACGCGGCGGCGCCACAGGTGCCAGGCGACGAAGGCCGCGGTGGCAGCCAGGCCGACCTCGTCGGTCCACGGCGCGGCGGCGACGAGGAAGGAGGCCGCGACGATGGCCCAGACGCGTTCGGCCCAGTTCAGCCTGGCCACGCCGTAGCCGATGGCGCCGCAGCCCCAGAGCCCGATCGCCACCAGCGCCTTCAAAACGACGTAGACCGTGGCCAGCCAGCTGTCGCCCTGCATCATCAGCGCCGGCGAGTAAACGGCCATGTAGGGCACGATGAAACCGGCGATCGCCACGCGCAGCGCCTGGAAGCTGATCTTCAGCCCACTCTCGCGCGCGATCGGCGACGCCGCGAAAGCGGCCAGCGCCACCGGCGGCGTGAGGTCGGCCATGATGCCGAAGTAGAAGACGAACATGTGCGACACGATCAGCGGTACACCCAGCTGCAGCAGCACCGGGGCGGCAAGCGAACTGGTGATGATGTAGTTGGGGATCGTCGGGATACCCATGCCCAGCACCAGGCAGGTGACCATGGTCAGCAGCAGCGCCAGGAACAGGCT
>CAYJOA010000089.1:6601-18174 GCA_964371495.1 uncultured Rubrivivax sp. | reverse complement strand
CCGAGATCTTCTCGCGCATCCTCGACTTCGACGACCGCACCACCTGCGTGCTGTTCGGCGACGGCGCCGGTGCCGTGGTGCTGGAAGCCAGCCCGGAGCCCGGCATCCTGGCCAGCGAATTGCACGCCGACGGTCGCCATGTCGGCATCCTGTGCGTGCCGGGCACCGTAGCGGGCGGCCATGTGTCGGGCCATCCGCTGCTGAAGATGGACGGCCCCGCCGTCTTCAAGCTCGCCGTCGGCGTGCTCGACAGCGCCGCGCGCGCCGTGCTGGCCAAGGCCGGCCGCACCGAGGCCGACCTGGACTGGCTGATTCCGCACCAGGCCAACATCCGCATCATGCAGGGCACGGCGAAGAAGCTGAAGCTGCCGCTGGACAAGCTCATCTCCACCGTCGACGAACACGGCAACACTTCGGCGGCATCGGTGCCGCTGGCGCTGGACGTGGCCGTGCGCAGCGGCCGCGTCAAACGCGGCGACACGGTGATGCTCGAAGGCGTGGGCGGCGGCTTCACCTGGGGCGCCGTGCTGCTGGACTTCTGAGCCGTGCGCCGACACGCCGTGGCTTCCTGATCGATCACCCCTCACATCCCATGCCCGCTTTTGCATTCGTTTTTCCCGGCCAGGGCTCGCAGTCGGTGGGCATGCTCGACGCCTGGGGCGACCACCCGGCGGTGCGGCGCACCCTGGCCGAAGCCTCGGCCGCACTCGGCGAGGACATCGCCGCGCTCATCCACGACGGCCCCAAGGAACTGCTGGAGCTCACCACCCACACGCAGCCGGCGATGCTGACCGCGGCCATCGCCTGCTACAACGCCTGGCGCGCCGAGGGCGGCGCCGAACCGGCGGCGGTGGCCGGGCACTCGCTGGGCGAGTACAGCGCGCTGGTGGCCGCGGGGGTCCTGACGCTGGCCGATGCGTTGCCGCTGGTGCGCTTGCGCGCCCAGGCCATGCAGCAGGCAGTGCCGGTCGGCGCCGGCGCGATGGCGGCGATCCTGGGCCTGGATGCCGGCGTCGTGCGCGAGGTGTGCGCCGCCGTGTCCGCCGAGGCCGGTGAGGTTGTCGCACCCGCCAACTTCAACGACCCCAAGCAGACGGTGATTGCCGGCAGCAAGGCCGGCGTCGACCGCGCCTGCGAAGCGCTCAAGGCGGCGGGTGCGAAGCGGGCCCTGCTGCTGGCGGTGTCGGCGCCATTCCATTCCTCGCTGATGAAGCCGGCGGCCGACGTGCTGCGCGAACGGCTGCGCAGCGTCGAGATGCGCGCGCCGCGCATCCCGGTGGTCAACAATGTCGACGTCGCCACGCCCGCCGACCCCGAAGCCATCCGCGATGCGCTCTACCGCCAGGCCTACAGCCCGGTGCGCTGGGTCGAGGTCGTGCAGGCGCTGCGTTTGCGTGGCTTGCGGCACGTGATCGAATGCGGCCCGGGCAAGGTGCTTTCGGGTCTGGTCAAGCGCATCGACGGCGAGATGATTTCGATGACGCTGCTCGACCCGGCGAGCCTGAACGACGCGAAGGAAATGTTGGCATGAACGAAGTGTCGGGCGCGCCACTGGTGGCGCTGGTGACGGGGGCTACGCGTGGCATCGGGCGCGCCATCGCGCAGGCGCTGGCGGCCGCCGGCATGCAGGTCGTCGGCACCGCCACCAGTGCCGACGGCGCGGCGAAGATCACCCAGGCACTGGCCGGGCACGCCGGCTGCACGGGCATCGTGCTCGACGTCACCGACGGTGCCGCGCTAGAAACGGCCATCGCCGCCATCGTGCAGCAGCGCGGCGGCCTGCATGTGCTCGTCAACAACGCCGGCATCACGCGCGACATGCTGTCGATGCGCATGAAGGACGAGGACTGGGACGCCGTGCTCGACACCAACCTGAAGGCCGTGTTTCGCGCCAGCCGCGCCGCCGTCAAGCCGATGATGAAGCAGCGCTGGGGCCGCATCGTCAACATCACTTCGGTCGTCGGCGCTGCCGGCAACGCCGGCCAGGCCAATTACGCCGCCGCCAAGGCCGGCGTGGCCGGCATGACGCGCGCCATGGCGCGCGAGCTGGGCAGCCGCAACATCACCGTCAACTGCGTGGCCCCGGGCTTCATCGACACCGACATGACGCGCGACCTGCCCGAGGCGGCCAGGGCCGCACTGCTGGCCGGCATCCCGCTGGGCCGTCTGGGCAGCGCCGACGAAGTGGCGCACGCGGTGGTCTTTCTGGCCTCGCGCCAGGCCGGCTACATCACCGGCACCGAGCTGCATGTCAATGGCGGCATGTACATGAATTGAGAGCCCCGCCGCAGGCCACAATGCCGGTTCGGGCCCCGCCGGTAGAATCGTGGGCTGTTTTTTCCGTCCCCACTCCTGGAGGAGTCATGAGCGATATTGAAGCGCGAGTCAAGAAGATCATTGCCGAGCAACTCGGCGTGCCCGAGTCCGACGTCACCAACGAAAAGGCTTTCGTGGCCGACCTCGGCGCCGACTCGCTCGACACCGTGGAACTGGTGATGGCGCTCGAAGACGAGTTCGGCATCGAGATCCCCGACGAAGAAGCCGAGAAGATCACCACCGTGCAGCTGGCGATCGACTACGCCGTCGCGAACCAGAAGGCCTGAACGGATGACGTCCCCCAGGCTTGCGGCTGCGCCGCTGCGCCACCCCCGGGGGGGGCTCAGCCGGCTCGAGGCGGCTCGGCGCCGGCTGGGATGAGCCGCAGGCGTGTCGTTGTCACCGGCCTCGGGCTGGTGAGCCCCGTGGGCAACACGGTGGCCGAAGGCTGGGCACAGATCCTCGCCGGCCGCAGCGGCATCGGGCCCATCACCAAGTTCGATGCCGCCGCCTTTGCCTGCCGTTTCGCGGGCGAGGTCAAGGGCTTCCAGGTCGAGGACTACATCCCGGCCAAGGAAGCCCGGCACATGGACACCTTCATCCACTACGGCATGGCCGCTGCGGTGCAGGCGGTGCAGGACGCGGGGCTGCCGCATGGCGAGACGCTGGGCGAAGCCGGCGCCGAGCGCTACGGCGTGATGGTCGGTTCGGGCATCGGCGGCCTGCCGCTGATCGAACAGACGCAGAGCGAATACCAGGCCCGCGGCCCGCGGCGCATCTCGCCGTTCTTCGTGCCGGCGTCGATCATCAACATGATCTCGGGTCATGTGTCCATCCGCTACGGCTACACCGGCCCCAACCTGGCCATCGTCACGGCCTGCACGACCGGCCTGCACTGCATCGGCGAGGCCGGGCGAATGATCGAGTATGGCGACGCCGACGTGATGGTCGCCGGCGGCGCCGAGGGCACCGTGTCGCCGCTGGGCGTGGGTGGATTCGCTGCGGCGCGGGCGCTGTCCACGCGCAACGACGACCCGCAGACCGCGTCGCGCCCCTGGGACCGCGACCGCGACGGCTTCGTGCTCGGCGAAGGCGCGGGGGTGCTGGTGCTCGAGGAGTACGAACACGCCAGGCAGCGCGGCGCCCGGATCTACGCCGAACTGGCCGGCTTCGGCATGGGCGCCGACGCCTTTCACATGACGGCGCCCAATGTCGATGGCCCCAAGCGCTCGATGACCGCCGCGCTGCGCAACGCCCGCGTCAACGCCGCCGAGGTGCAGTACCTCAACGCGCATGGCACGAGCACGCCGCTGGGCGACCTGAACGAGAGCAACGCCGTCAAGCTGGCGTTCGGCGACCACGCGAAGCAGCTGGTCGTCAATTCCACCAAGTCGATGACCGGCCACCTGCTCGGCGGCGCCGGCGGCATCGAATCGGTGTTCACCGTGCTGGCCGTGCACCACCAGGTCTCGCCGCCGACCATCAACATCTTCAACCAGGACCCGGAGTGCGACCTGGACTACTGCGCCAACGAGGCGCGGCAGATGAAGATCGACGTGGCGGTGAAGAACAACTTCGGTTTCGGCGGCACCAACGGCACGCTGGTCTTCCGGCGTATCTAGTGCGCGCCGCGCCGGCCGTCAGCGTGTGCTGCAGCGGCGGCATGCTTTGGCGCGCGCTGCGCGTCGGGCTGCTGGCACTGGCGGCCGCAGCGCTGGCCGCCTGGGGCTTGGGGCACGCCGGCTGGCCCGCAGCCTGGGCGGCGGTCGTGCCGGTCGTGGCTGCGCTGGCGGCCTGGCCGCTGGTCCGCACCGTGCCGGTGAACCTGGCCTGGGACGGCCAGCGCTGGACGGCCGACGCTGTCCCTGGCCGGCTGGACGTGATGATCGACGCCGGCGGTGCCCTCCTGCTGCGCCTGCGGCCCGATGCGCGCCGCCTGCCATCGCGCTGGATCGCCGTCACGGCGCGCGAGGCCGGCCCGGCGCTGCATGCGCTGCGCGCCGCAGCCTACGCCCGCGCGCCGTCGAACCCGCGTGACCCCGGCGCCGGGCCCGACGGCCTGCGCCTGCGCCGCTGAATGGCCGACGTCGACGCCGATGCCCTGCTCGTCGAGCGTGTCAAGCGCGGCGACGTCAAGGCCTTCGAGATGCTGGTCGTCAAGTACCAGCGCCGCATCGAACGGCTGATCGGCCGCATGGTGCGCGACGTCGACCTGGTGCAGGACATCGCCCAGGAGACCTTCATCCGGGCCTACCGCGCCTTGCCGCAGTTCCGCGGCGACAGTGCCTTCTACACCTGGCTGTACCGGATAGCCGTCAACACGGCGAAGAAGGCGCTGGTCGGCCTCAAGCGTGACCTGCTGGTTCCCGAGTCGGCGCTGTACTCGAATGACGACGGCGAGGAAACTTCACGCGCGGAGAGTGAACTAAGCGACGGCGAGACACCCGAAGCTTTGTTGGCCAGCAAGGAAGTGGCCGCCGCGGTGAACGCCGCCATCGAAGCACTGTCGGAAGACCTGCGCCAGGCGATCACGCTGCGCGAGATCGAAGGCCTGAGCTACGAAGAGATTGCCGAAGTCATGAACTGCCCCATCGGAACCGTACGCTCCCGCATCTTCCGTGCCCGCGAGGCCATCGCCTTGCGACTGCGGCCGTTGCTGGACACGCGCGACGGCACGCGCTGGTGAGGCTGCTGCCGGACCCGAACCGCTCCACAACGAGTTGATGCCATGAAACCCCAGCCGACCCACCCCGCCGAGCCGAGCGACGACTTGTCTGCCGACGACCCGCGCCGTTGGCTGTCGGCGCTGGCCGATGGTGATGCCGATGCTTTGCGCAGTGGCTGCAGCTACTGGCGCGACGACGCCGCCGCGCGCCAGACCTGGCACGCCTATCACCTCATCGGCGACGTCCTGCGCTCCGAGGAACTGGCCCGCCCGCCGGCGCACGACGCCCGCTTCCTGGCCGGCCTGCGCCAGAAGCTGGCCGTCGAGCCGGTGCCCTTGGCTCCCGCCGCGCCGGTGCTCACGGCGCGCCGTCGCCAGTCCTGGCTGATGCCGGTTGCGGCCGCGGCCGGCTTCGTGGCCGTGGCCGGCGTGCTGGTGGTGACTCGCCTGGGCGCGCCCGGTGCGCCGGCGCCGGCGGCCGTGATGGCGGGGGCTTCGGGCGCCGGACTGACGGTGGTCAACACCGCTGCGCAGCCGGCTGCGCAGGCGCAGCGCGAAGCCGGTTTCATCCGTGACCCCTTGCTCGACGAGTACCTGCGTGCCCATCAGGCGGCGCGCGGTGGCGTCGCCGCGGCGTCGCCCGGAGGCACGCTGCGCCGCGTCGATGTGGCTGCGCCCGCAGGTGCCCAGAGGTGATCGAACCGGCTCTGAGGCGCTGGCTGCCGATCGCCACCCTGCTGTCGTGCCTGCTGCCGGCCAGCGCCGGCGCGCAGGCGCCAGCGCAGGTGGCGGACGCCCGCGCCTGGCTGTCGCGCATCCACGCCGCCGCCAGCAGCGGCAACTACCAGGGGACGATGGTCTTCAGCACCGGCGGTGCGCCGTCGAGTTCACGGGTCTGGCACTACTGCGTCGGCGATCAGGTCTACGAAGGGCTGGAAACGCTGGACGGCCGCCAGCAGCGCATCGTGCGCCACAACGACGCCGTGCACACGCTGTGGCCGCAGAAGCGGCTGGCCGTGGTCGAGAAGCGCGAAACCCTGGCGGCCTGGTCGACGACGCCGCAGACGGTGGATCCGAAGGCGCTGGACCAGTACGAACTGCGACCCGGCGGCACGGCTCGCGTGGCGGGCCGTGAAGCCACGGTGTTCATGCTCGAACCGCGCGACACACTGCGTTATGCGCAGCGCCTGTTTGCCGACCAGGCCAGCGGGCTGATGCTGCGCGCCGACGTCATCGGCCCCGGTGCCGAACGCCCGGTGCTCGAGTCCACCGCGTTTTCCGAGATCCGCATCGGCGTCAAGCCGCAGCCCGAAGCGGTGCTGCAGGCCATCCGCAACATCGACGACTACCGCGTCGTGCGACCACGGCAGAAGCGCACCACGCTCGAAGCCGAGGGCTGGACGCTGGCGCGGCCGGTGGCCGGTTTCAGCCTTGCCGGCTGCCTGCAGCGCGGCATGGAGACCGCCGGCGAGAGCGAACCCGTGCTGCAGACCGTTTTCAGCGACGGGCTGACGCATGTCTCGGTCTTCCTCGAGTCCTACAAGCCACAACGTCACCGCACCGAGATGCAGGTCCGCCAGGGTGCCACGGCGACGGTGATGTTGCGCCGCGGCGAGCACTGGGTGACGGTCGTGGGCGACGTGCCGCTGGCCACCCTCGAGCTGTTTGCCGACGCCATCGAACGGCGGCGCTAGGGTCTTGTACCGGCGCCGCTGCGCCTCACCTGGGTCACTTCACGTCCGTCGGTTCCTGTCCCCCGTTTCTTCTTCGAGTCGATCGCATGCCAAACATCAGTACCTTCCTTGCTCCTGATCGCGCCCGCCGCCTGTCCCTGGCGATCGGCGGCTTGGTGCTCGCGGCAGCCGCGTCGTGGCCCCTGCAGGGCGCGGCGCAGGCCGTGCAGTTGCCCGATTTCACCGAGCTCGTCGAGCGCGTCTCGCCTTCGGTGGTCAACATCCGCACCACCGAGCGGCGCGCCAGCGCCGGCTCGCCGCACGAACTGGACCCCAACATCGAGGAATTCTTCCGCCGCTTCGGCATACCGATGCCGAACCGTCCCGACCCGCGCCGCGGCCCGCGCGGCGACGACGACGAACCGCGGCAGCGCGGCGTGGGCTCGGGCTTCATCCTCAGCGGCGACGGTTTCATCATGACCAACGCGCACGTCGTCGAAGGCGCCGAGGAAGTCATCGTCACGCTCACCGACAAGCGCGAACTCAAGGCCCGCATCATCGGCGCCGACAAGCGCACCGACGTCGCCGTGGTCAAGGTCGACGCCACCGGCCTGCCCTTCGTGAAGATCGGCGACGTGAACCGTCTCAAGGTGGGTGAGTGGGTAATGGCCATCGGCTCGCCGTTCGGCCTGGAGAACACCGTCACCGCCGGCATCGTCAGCGCCAAGCAGCGCGACACCGGCGACTACCTGCCGTTCATCCAGACCGACGTCGCCATCAACCCGGGCAACTCGGGCGGGCCGCTGCTCAACCTGCGCGGCGAGGTGGTGGGCATCAACTCGCAGATCTACAGCCGCTCGGGCGGCTTCATGGGCATCAGCTTCGCGATCCCGATCGACGAGGCGCAGCGTGTGGCCGAGCAGCTGCGCGCCACGGGGCGCGTCGTGCGCGGCCGCATCGGCGTGACGATCGCGCCGGTGACCAAGGAAGTCGCCGAATCGATCGGCCTGGGTGCCGCGCGCGGCGCGCTGGTGCAGAACGTCGAGAAGGATGGCCCGGCCGAGAAGGCCGGCGTCGAGGCCGGCGACATCATCACCAAGGTCGACGGCAAGGCAGTCGACAAGTCAGGCGACCTGCCGCGCATCGTGGGCAGCACCAAGCCGGGCGCCAAGGCCGCGCTGCAGGTCTTCCGCCGCGGCAGCATCAAGGAGCTGAGCGTCACGGTGGCCGAGTTCGAACCCGAGCAGCGACCGCAACGCCGCGCCGGTGCGCAGCCCGGCCAGCCGCCGCAGCCGACCAAGAGCATGCTGGGCATCACGGCCTCCGACCTGAGCGACGCGCAGAAGCGCGAGTTGCGTGTGCGCGGCGGCGTGCGCGTGGAGGCGGCCGAGGGCGCCGCCGCGCGTGCCGGGCTGCGTGAAGGCGACATCGTGCTGGCCCTGGGCAACACCGAGATTGCCGACAGCAAGCAGTTCGCGGCCGTGGCCGCCGAACTCGAGAAAGCAGGCAAGAACGTCAGCGTGCTGGTGCGCCGCGGTGAAGGTGCCACCTGGCTCGTGATTCGGCCCGGCCGCTAGGCCGGCAGCCGCCTCGCGGTGGCCTTGCGGCCCGGCGGACAAGTTGACCTTGCCGCCGGGTCTTTTCACATCATGGGAGCAGGGCTGGACTAAATGCCCGCGGTTTCAGGGTCGAAGATGGCCTGCAAGTTAGTCGTCGTTCACTTCGATTCGACCTTGCCTGTGATTACCGGTTACGCCGTCTAGAATGGCATCTTACGACGGCGGTTTTACCTGCATCGCGCGCCCCAAGCGGCCGCCCGGGCAAGCATGGAGCTGCCGAAACAAGCTTGTGGATAATCTGTGGAAACTTTCTCCCTGTTGGAGCACTGCAACGGCTGGAAATCAAGCAAAGACGCGGCTTCCGGCGTGGTCCATTTGGCTACAATGAAGACCCAACAAGCAGTTGCCAAACGTTCTGTTGGAAGGCGCGTCACCCCATTTGACGCGCCTTTTTTTTAGTCTCTTGCGCCGCCCGAGGTGGTGTTCGCCGGTGCCACGCGAGGCCCGGCGCACCGTGCCCTCCATCCTTTGCGCGCAGGGCTCGACCGCGGTGCTGCCGCGATGCAATCAAGCTCGATGAATCACATCCGCAACTTCTCCATCATTGCCCACATCGACCACGGCAAGAGCACGCTGGCCGACCGCATCATCCAGCGCTGCGGTGGCCTGTCGGACCGCGAGATGGAAGCGCAGGTGCTCGACTCGATGGACATCGAACGCGAGCGTGGCATCACCATCAAGGCGCAGACCGCGGCATTGACCTATGTCGCACGCAACGGCGAGACCTACCAGCTCAACCTCATCGACACGCCCGGGCATGTCGACTTCTCTTATGAAGTGAGCCGCTCGCTGTCGGCCTGCGAAGGCGCCTTGCTGGTGGTCGATGCCTCGCAGGGGGTGGAGGCGCAGACGGTGGCCAACTGCTATACGGCGCTGGACCTCGGGGTCGAGGTGGTGCCGGTGCTCAACAAGATGGACCTGCCGCAGGCCGACCCCGAGCGCGCCAAGCAGGAGATCGAGGACGTCATCGGCATCGACGCCGACGACGCCATCCCGTGTTCGGCCAAGACCGGCATGGGACTGGACGACATCATCGAAGCGGTCGTCCACCGCATGCCCGCGCCGCGCGGCAACCCCGCGGGGCCGCCGCGCGCGATGATCGTCGACAGCTGGTTCGACACCTATGTCGGCGTCGTGATGCTGGTGCGCGTGGTCGACGGCTCGTTCGGCAAGGGCGAGCGCATCCGCATGATGGCCACCAACACCGTCTACGGCATCGAATCGATGGGCGTCTTCACGCCCAAGAGCGTGCCGCGCGACGTGCTCAAGGCCGGCGAGGTGGGCTTCGTCATCTGCGGCATCAAGGAGCTGCACGCCGCCAAGGTCGGCGACACGCTGACGCTGGAAAAGAAGCTGCCCAACAATGCCGGCCCGGCGACCGAGGCGCTGCCCGGCTTCAAGGAGATCCAGCCGCAGGTCTTTGCCGGCCTGTACCCCACCGAGGCCAGCGAATACGACCAGCTGCGCGACGCGCTCGACAAGCTCAAGCTCAACGACAGCTCGCTGCGCTTCGAGCCCGAGGTCAGCCAGGCGCTGGGCTTCGGCTTCCGCTGCGGCTTCCTGGGCCTGCTGCACATGGAGATCGTGCAGGAACGGCTGGAGCGCGAGTTCGACCAGGACCTCATCACCACCGCGCCCAGCGTCGTCTACCAGGTCGAACTGAACGACGGCACCGTGCTCGAGGTCGAGAACCCGAGCAAGATGCCCGACCCGGGGCGCATCAAGGAGATTCGCGAGCCCATCGTCACCGTGCACCTGTACATGCCGCAGGAATACGTCGGCCCGGTGATGACGCTGGCCAACAGCAAGCGCGGCCTGCAGCTGAACATGGCCTACCACGGCCGCCAGGTGATGCTCAGCTACGAGATCCCGCTGGCCGAGATCGTGCTGGACTTCTTCGACAAGCTGAAGAGCGTCTCGCGCGGCTACGCCAGCATGGACTACGAATTCAAGGAGTACCGCGCGGCCGACGTGGTGAAGGTCGACATGCTGCTCAACGGCGACCGCATCGACGCGCTGTCGGTCATCGTGCACCGCAGCCAGAGCCAGTACCGTGGCCGCCAGGTGGCGGCCAAGATGCGCGAGATCATCCCGCGCCAGATGTACGACGTGGCGATCCAGGCCGCCATCGGCGCCAACATCATCTCGCGCGAGAACATCAAGGCGCTGCGCAAGAACGTGCTGGCAAAATGCTACGGCGGCGACATCACGCGCAAGAAGAAGCTGCTGGAAAAGCAGAAGGCCGGCAAGAAGCGCATGAAGCAGATCGGCTCCGTCGAGGTGCCGCAGGAGGCCTTCCTGGCCATCCTCCAAGTGGACGACTGAAGAACACAACATGAGTGCATTGACCGGCGCCCTCTACGGCGCCCTGATCGTCTACCTCGGCGGCTGGTTCCTGGGCTACTGGACCGGCAACTTCTCGCTGCTGCTGTTCGTGCTGACGGTGGTGACGCTGGCCTACTGGCTGGCCGAGCGCATGCGCTTCGCGCCGGCGCGCGTGGCTGCCGCGGCGGCGCTGGAGCAGCAGGATGCGGCGCGGCGCGGTGAACTCGCGCGCCGCGGCATCGAGAAGGTCGACGGCGACATCGCCCAGGCCCGCCAGGCGCTGCTCGCACAGCCCTGGTGGCTGGACTGGACGGCGGGCCTATTCCCGGTGATCCTGGTCGTCTTCCTGCTGCGCTCCTTCCTGTTCGAGCCGTTCAAGATCCCGTCGGGTTCGATGGTGCCGACGCTGGCGGTGGGCGACCTTATCCTGGTCAGCAAGTTCCACTACGGCGTGCGGCTGCCGGTGATCAACAAGAAGATCATCGACAACAACGCCGTCAAGCGCGGCGACGTGATGGTCTTCCGCTACCCGGTGGATCCGCGGCTGGACTACATCAAGCGCGTCGTCGGCCTGCCCGGCGACGAGGTTGCCTATCTCAACCAGCGGCTCAGCATCAACGGCCAGCCGGTGCCCACGCAGGCCCAGGGCGAGCACTACGACGAGGACAGCCTCAGCTACTCGCCGCTGTTCAGCGAAAAGCTCGGCGACGTCGAGCACCAGATCCGCGTCGAACCGCGCCGCTCTGCCTACTACGGTCCCGACCCCAAGCAGTTCCCGATGGCCGAGAATTGCCGTTACTCGCCCGACGGGGTGACCTGCAAGGTGCCGCCCGGCCACTACTTCATGATGGGCGACAACCGCGACAATTCGCAGGATTCGCGTTTCTGGGGATTTGTGCCGGACGAGAACATCGTCGGCAAGGCATTCTTCGTGTGGATGAACTTCGGCAACCTGGGGCGCATCGGCTCCTTCCA
>CAYJOA010000089.1:0-6501 GCA_964371495.1 uncultured Rubrivivax sp. | reverse complement strand
GGTGCATGGGATTGCCTCTCAACCTCTGAAGCCGGGCCCCGGCAGGAGACTGCAGCGATGAGCTCACGCAATGAACAGGGTTCCCGTCCGCCCGCGGCACGCCAGCCGTCGCGTGCGCGCCAGCGTGGCATCACCTTGTTCGGTCTGGTGTTCTGGGGCATCCTGATCGGCTTCACCGGCTACCTGCTGGTGCGCGCGCTGCCCACCGTCAACGAGTACTTGACGATCCAGCGCACGGTGGAAAAGATCGCGCAGTCGGAGCCGGCCACGGTGGCCGCGGCGCGCCAGGCCTTCGACAAGCAGAAGGATCTCGAATATTCGATCTCGTCGATCGCAGGCAAGGACCTGGTCGTGACCAAGGAAAACGACAGGGTCGTGATCGGCTACGCCTACGAGAAGGAAATTCCGGTCATGGGCCCCGTGTACATCCTCCTCAAGTACGAGGGACGATCGAAGTGATGCGCAAGCCCCACCTGCGGCCGGGATGATGGACGGTCAGGCACTGCAGGCGCTGCAGCAACGCATCGGCCACCGCTTCGCGCAGCCGCAGCTGCTGCAGCACGCGCTCACCCACCGCAGCTGGGGCACCGAGCACAACGAGCGCCTCGAGTTCCTCGGCGACGCCGTGCTCAGCCTGGCGATTTCCAGCCTGCTCTACGAGCGTTTCTCGGGCAGCGACGAAGGCGACCTCACGCGCGTGCGCGCCCACCTGGTGCGCGAAGACAGCCTGCACCGCGCCGCGCTGGCGCTCGGCCTGCCGGAGGTGCTGCGCCTGTCCGACGGCGAACTGCGTGGCGGCGGCGCGCAGCGGCCGTCGATCCTGGCCGACGCGGTGGAGGCCGTTATCGGCGCCGTCTTCGTCGACGGCGGTTATGCGCCCGCGCAGGCCGTGGTCCAGCGCCTGTTCGGCGACGTCATCCAGGCCACCGAGGCCGACAGCTGGACCAAGGACGCCAAGACCGAGCTGCAGGAATGGCTGCAGGCCCGTCGCATCGCGGTGCCGGCGTACCGCATCGCGGCCACGCGTGGCCAGGCGCATGCGCAGACCTTCGAGGTCGAGTGCGCGGTGCCGGCACTGGGCCTGGTCGAGCACGGCGAGGGCCGTTCGCGTCGCATCGCCGAACAGGAAGCCGCGCGCCGCATGCTCGACGTGCTCAAGGCCAGCGACCGCCCGGGCGGCCCGCTCCGTTCATGACGCAACGCTGCGGCCTGATCGCCATCGTCGGCCGCCCCAACGTGGGCAAGAGCACGCTGCTCAACGCGCTGGTGGGACAGAAGATCAGCATCACGTCGAAGAAGGCGCAGACCACGCGCCACCGCATCACCGGCGTGCGCACGGTGGGCGCGACGCAGTTCGTCTTCGTCGACACGCCCGGCTTCCAGACGACGCAGACCAAGGCCCTCAACCGCACTCTCAACCGCACCGTGACGGCCGCGCTGTCCGATGTCGACGTGGTGCTGTTCGTCGTCGAGGCCGGCCGCTTCGGCCTGCCCGACGCCAAGGTGCTGGCACTGCTGCCGCCGGACAAACCGGCGCTGCTGATCGCCAACAAGCTCGACGCCATGCCGCGCCGCAATGACGTGCTGCCCTGGCTGCGCAGCATGCAGGAACGGCACGCCTTTGCCGAGTTCGTGCCGATGTCGGCCGAGCGCGCCGCCGACGTCGAGCGTCTGTTCGCGATCATCGAACCCTACCTGCCCGAGCAGCCCTGGTTCTACGAAGAGGACACGCTCACCGACCGCAGCGACCGCTTCCTGGCCAGCGAGATCGTGCGCGAGAAGCTCTTCCGCCTGACCGGCGACGAACTGCCCTACAGCTGCACGGTCGTGATCGAGAAGTTCGAGGAAATCGACGACCCCCAGGACGCTGCTTCGCAGCGCCCGCCCCCCGAGGGGGGCGCGGCCGCTTCGGGTGGTCGTGCGCGGCCGCGAGGCAACCTGCGCCGCATCGCGGCCAGCATCGTCGTCGAGCGCGACGCCCACAAGGGCATGGTCATCGGCGAGGGCGGCGAGCGGCTCAAGCGCATCGGCAGCGAGGCGCGCCAGGAGCTCGAGCGCCTGCTCGGCGCCAGGGTCTTCCTGGAGCTCTGGGTCAAGGTGCGCTCGGGCTGGGCCGACGACGAGAGCCACCTGCGCAGCTACGGCTACGAATGACCGCGTCATCGAGGCGCGCCGCGCCGCCCGCCGCCGGTGAGCCCACGGCCACGGGCCGGCCCGGTGGCGCGCGTGCCGGCACCACGCTGCTGGCCTATGTGCTGCACCATCACGACTGGAGCGAAACCAGCCTGATCGTCGAGCTCTTCACGCGCCAGCAGGGCCGCGTGGTGGTGGCCGCCAAGGGCGCCAAGCGGCCGACGTCGCAGCTGCGGCCGGTGCTGCTGCCCTTCCAGCCGCTGCTGGCGCACCTGGGCCGGCTGCCGGCGGACGAACAAGCCGAGGTGCGCACGCTGCGCAGCGCCGAATGGGTGGGCGGCGCGCCGCTGCTCGCGGCGGCGGCGATGTTTCCGGGCTACTACCTGAACGAACTGCTGCTCAAGCTGCTGGCGCGGCAGGACCCGCATCCGGCGCTGTTCGACGCCTATGCCGACACGCTGGGTGCACTGGCCAGCGCTGGCGACGAGGCGGCGGCGTTGCGCGCCTTCGAGCTGCTGCTGCTGCGCGAGACGGGCGTGCTGCCCGACCTGGCCATGGCCACGCTCACCGCCGAGCCGCTGGCGAGCGCCGCACGCTACACGCTGCACGCCGAAGCCGGCGTCTTGCCCGACGCCCATGGCCCGCCCGGGGCGGCCTGGGTGGCGCTGGAAGCCGCGCTCGCCCACGGCAGCACGGTCGCACTGCGGCAGGCCGCGGCACCTTACGCCGCGGCGCTGCGTGCGCCCTTGCGCGCCGCGCTTCACTATCATCTGGGCCACGCCACGCTGCGCACGCGACAGGTCTGGCAAGGCGTGCAACAACTGGCTGGGACTGCGCACCGATGAACCCACTCGTCAGTCCGGACACCGGGCGCAGCGGCACCGCCCTGTCGGTCAACGTCAACAAGGTCGCGCTGTTGCGCAACACGCGGCACCTGGGCATCCCGAGCGTGGTGCATGCCGCGACGCTGTGCCTGCAGGCGGGCGCCGACGGCATCACCGTGCACCCGCGGCCCGACGAGCGCCACATCCGCGCCGAAGACGTGCACGACATCGCCGCGCTGCTGAAGGGCTGGCCGCAGGCCGAATACAACATCGAGGGCAACCCCTTGCACAACCTGATGGCCTTCGTGCGCGAAGCGCGCCCGCAGCAGGCCACCTTCGTGCCCGACAGCGAGGGCCAGTTCACGTCGGACCACGGCTGGGACCTGGCCGCCGACGGCGACCGCCTGCGACCCTTGATCGCCGAATGCCAGGCCCTGGGCGTGCGCGTCAGCCTGTTCATGGACCCGCTGCCCGAAGCCATGGCGCTGGCGCGCGCCGTGGGTGCACACCGTGTCGAGCTCTATACCGAGCCCTATGCCGCGGCACACGGGCAGGCCGGGGAGGGCCGGCAACTGGCCCGCTTTGCCGCCGCCGCGGCGGCCGCGCAGGCGCAGGGACTGGGCGTCAACGCCGGCCACGACCTCAACCGCGACAACCTGAGCGACTTCCTGCTCGCCGTGCCCGGCGTGCTGGAGGTCTCGATCGGCCACGCCCTGATCGCCGACGCGCTGGAGCTCGGCCTGCCCGAAACCGTGCGTGCCTACCAGCGCTGCATACGCGCAGCGAAGTCGAGGCGATGATCTACGGCATCGGCACCGATGTCTGCGACATCCGCCGCATCGAAGCCACCTACGCCCGGCGCGGCGAGCGTTTTGCGGAACGTGTGCTGGGGCCGGCCGAACTGCAGGTCTTCCATGCCCGGCTGGCGCGCGCGCCGGCGCGCGGCGTGCGCTTCCTGGCGACACGCTTTTCGGCCAAGGAGGCATTCTCCAAGGCCATCGGCCTGGGCATCCGCAGCCCCATGAGCTGGCGCGCCTGCGAGATCCTGAACGAACCCAGCGGCAAGCCGTTCGTGCGCCTGTCGGGCGCGCTGGCCGACTGGTTCGACGCGCGGCGCCTCGTCGCCCATGTGACCGTCACCGACGAGACCGACTATGCGGCTTCCTTCGCCGTCGTCGAAACCAGGAGCCCCACGCCATGACCGCCCATGCCCCCGTCGTGATCGACATCGCCGGCACCACGCTCGGCGCCGCCGACCGCCGGCGCCTGAAGCACCCGCTCACCGGCGGCCTGATCCTGTTCGCACGCAACTGGGTCGACCGCCGCCAGCTCACCGAACTCACGGCGCAGATCAAGGCCGTGCGGCCCGACGTGCTGATCTGCGTCGACCACGAAGGCGGCCGCGTGCAGCGTTTCCGCACCGACGGCTTCACCGCGCTGCCGGCGATGCGCGTGCTGGGCGAGCTGTGGATGAAGGACCCGCTCGCCGCCACCGACGCCGCCACCGCGCTGGGCCACGTGCTGGCGGCCGAACTGCGTGCCTGCGGGGTGGACCTCAGCTTCACGCCGGTGCTCGACCTGGACTTCGGTGCCAGCAGCGTCATCGGCAACCGGGCCTTTCACCGCGATGCGCGCGTCGTCACGCTGCTGGCCAAGAGCGTGATGCACGGCCTGCTGCGCGCCGGTATGGCCAACTGCGGCAAGCACTTCCCCGGCCATGGCTACGTCAAGGCCGACAGCCACGTCGCGGTGCCGGTGGACAAGCGCTCGCCTCAACGCATCCTGGCCGACGATGCCCGACCCTACGAATGGCTCAGCACCAGCCTCGGCGCGGTGATGCCGGCGCACGTGATCTACCCCAAGGTCGACCACCGCCCGGCGGGCTACTCGGCGCGCTGGCTCAAGGACATCCTGCGCGGCCGGTTCGGTTTCACCGGCGCGATCTTCACCGACGACCTCAGCATGGAAGGCGCACGCCACCTCGACGGCGCCACGCTCACCCATACCGAGGCGGCGAGTGTCGCGCTCGACGCCGGCTGCGACCTGGTGCTGCTGTGCAACCAGTCGGTGGACGGCGGCGCCGCCGTCGACGAACTGCTCGCCGGCCTGGGCCGGGCCGCCGACGAAGGCCACTGGCACCCCGACCCCGACAGCGAACAGCGCCGCCTGGCGCTGCTGCCGCTGGCGCCGCCGCTGACCTGGGACGAGCTCATGCACGACCCCGTTTACCAACGCGCTCTCGAACGATTACCCTGAACCGGGCTGCGGGAAGGCAAAACGGCCCCGCATCGCGGGGCCGTTTCGTTGTCGAAGGGCGGTGCTCAGCCCGCGCTGGCCTCGAACGGCAGCTTCAGCTGCGACAGGTCCTTGCGTGTCTCCACCAGCACCAGCGGCCCGTCGTCGACGAGCACCTGGCGCCGCGGCTCGCGCGGCACGCGCGCCGGCAGCGGCTCGGCGGCCATTGCTGCCTGCACGGCGCGGATCTTCTCGGCATCGGACAGCACCCATTCCAGGCCCGCCGAACTGGCCAGCGTGCGCAACTCGTCGGTGGGCAGGTCGTAGCGTTCGATGCGGATCGGCTGGGCGGCAGGTGCCGGCGGGACGAGCGTGGCCGCTGCAGGCGCCGGCACGGGGGCCGCCATCGGCGCCACGGCAGCGGGCGTCGTCACGGCTTCTATCGCCTCGGTTGCTTCGACAACTTCGACCGCTTCGGTGCCTGCGGCGGTCGGCGTGGCGGTCCAAGCTGCTTCGGCCGGCAGCTCGACCGGCATGCCTTCGGAAGCCGGCACAGCGTCGCCGGCCTCGCGCGCGCGGTCACGACCGCCGCGGCCGCGGCGGCGGCCACGCGGCTCGCGCTCGCCGGTGTCGACGCTGGCCTCGGCGGCCAGCGGGGCTTCGGCGGTGCTGTCTTCGGCTGACACGGTAGCGCTCGGACCCTCGGCTGCAGGCAGCAGCGCAGCGCCGTCGGCGCGCACCGACGCTTCTTCGCCGCGGCCTTCGCCGCGGTCGCGGCCGCCACGGCGGCGACGGCGGCGGTTGCCCTCCCGGTCGGCATCACCGGCGGGCGCTTCGGCACCCGGGTCGGTGTCGACGAAGCTCTGCGTCGCCGGCACGGCCTCGTCGGCCTTGGGCGCGCGTTCGGGGCGGGGTCCGCGGCGCGACTCGCCCCTGGCTTCGCCACGGGGTTCGCCGCGGCCTTCGCCACGCGGCTCGCCTCGGACCTCGCCGCGACCTTCACCGCGCGGCGCGCGTTCTTCGCGCTCGGCAGCCGGCGGCAGCTCGGCGGCGCCTTCGCCACGCGCAGTGCGGCCGCCGCGGCCGTCGCGCCCTTCACGTCCCTCGCGGCCCTCGCGGCCACCGCGCCCGCCACGATCGCCGCGCCCGCCACGTTCACCGCGCTCGCCGCGGCGACCTTCGCGCTTCTCTGGCGTCGCTGCGGGCGGCACCGCCACCGCAGCAGAGGCAGCAATCACCGGTGCGGCAGCCACCATCACCGGTTCGGGCGCTCCACTCAGCAGCCGCTTCACCCAGGCGAAGAAACCAC
>CAYJOA010000088.1:13126-18565 GCA_964371495.1 uncultured Rubrivivax sp. | reverse complement strand
CTAGCGCAGGAACAGACCGTAGACCGGGTTGTTCGTCTCTTCGACGAACGGGTAGGCCAGCGTGCGCAGGAAGTCGTCGAAATCTGCCTCGTCGCCTTGCGGCACCTGGATGCCGACCAGGATGCGGCCGTAGTCGGCGCCCTGGTTGCGGTAGTGGAAGAGGCTGATGTTCCAGCCCGGGTGCATGGCGGCCAGGAAGCGCATCAGCGCACCGGGCCGCTCGGGAAACTGGAAGCGGAACAGCCTCTCGCGACGCGCCAGCTCGCTGCGCCCGCCGACCATGTGGCGCACGTGCTCCTTGGCCAGTTCGTCGTCGGTGAGGTCGACGTTGGCGAACCCCTGCTTCGTGAAATGGCGTCCGATGCGCACCGCCTCGTCGCGGCGGCCGATGCTCAGGCCGACGAAGACGTGCGCCACGCGCTCGTCGGAGATGCGGTAGTTGAACTCGGTCACCGAGCGCGGGCCGATGAGCTCGCAGAAGCGCTTGAACGAACCGCGCTCCTCGGGGATCGTCACCGCGAACAGCGCCTCGCGCTGCTCGCCGAACTCGGCGCGCTCGGCGACGAAGCGCAGGCGGTCGAAGTTCATGTTGGCGCCGCAGGTGATGGCCACCAGCGTGCGCCCCTTGAGCTTGTGCGTCTCGACGTACTGCTTGATGGCCGCCACGCCCAGTGCACCGGCAGGCTCGAGGATGCTGCGCGTGTCCTGGAACACGTCCTTGATGGCGGCGCAGACGGCGTCGGTGTCGACGACGACGTAGTCGTCGACCAGCGCGCGCGTGATGCGAAAGGTCTCCTCGCCCACCAGCTTGACCGCGGTGCCGTCGGAGAACAGCCCGACGTCGGCCAGTTGCACGCGCCGGCCCTTGCGCACCGACTGCACCATGGCGTCGGAGTCTTCCGTCTGCACGCCGATGACGCGGACTTCCGGCCGCACGGCCTTGATGTAGGCCGCCACCCCCGAGACCAGCCCGCCGCCGCCGATGGCCACGAAGACGGCGTCGATCGGCCCCTGGTGCTGGCGCAGGATCTCCATCGCCACCGTGCCCTGGCCGGCGATCACGTCGGCGTCGTCGAAGGGGTGCACGAAGGTCAGGCCCTGCGCCTGCTGCAGCGCCAGCGCGTGCGCATGGGCGTCGCTGTAGCTGTCGCCCTGCAGCACGACCTCGCCGCCGAGCGCATGCACGGCGTCGACCTTCAGCTTGGGCGTCGTCACCGGCATCACGATGACGGCGCGGCAGCCCAGCTTCCTGGCCGACAGCGCCACACCCTGCGCGTGGTTGCCCGCCGAGGCGCAGATGACGCCGCGCGCCAGCGCCTCGGTGTCCAGGTGCGCCATCTTGTTGTACGCGCCGCGCAGCTTGAAGCTGAATACCGGCTGCTGGTCTTCACGCTTGAGCAGCACCTGGTTGCCCAGGCGGCGCGACAGCGTGCGCGCCGGCTCCAGCACCGTCTCGCGTGCCACGTCGTAGACGCGGGCGGTGAGGATGCGCTTCAGGTAGTCGGCAGCGATGCGCTGCGCCTTGGCGCCCAGCGGCGTGCTCGGGGCGTCTGCGGGTGGGGCCGGCAGCGCCGGGGTCGTGCGGTTGGCGCCTGCGGGCATCGGGCGGAGCGGCTGCGGCTGAGTGGGGCCGCGCATCATAAGTCAGCCACTTCGGAGCCCGGATGCGCAGCGGCCAAGAAAAGGGCCCGGAGCCTTTGCAGGCCCCGGGCCAAATCCACCATTGAAGGAGGTGGAGGAGACAATCATCGGGCGGCGTGTTCCGAACGCTGAATCACACACCCACGGAGTCAGTCTATCACCGGATTGTTGCGGTGCAATATGCCCTTTGCAGACGATTTCTGGTGAGATGACTCCAAAATGCCATGCGCGTCCAACCGATGCGCCAACCAGGGGCAGATCGACCATGGAATGCACCATCAACTGGATCCCCGGCACCGGCATGGGCATGATCGCCGAGACCGGCAGCGGCCACCTCGTCACCATGGACGGCGCCGCCGACGGCGGTGGCCGCAACCTGGCGCCGCGGCCGATGGAAACCGTGCTCGCCGGCACCGGCGGCTGCACGGCCTACGACGTCGTGCTGATTCTGCAGCGCGGCCGGCACGACGTGCGCGGCTGCCAGGTGCGGGTGAAAGCCGAACGGGCGGCGCAGGACCCGAAGGTGTTCACACGCATCACGATGCACTTCATCGTCAGCGGCCGCGCCCTGCCGCCGGCAGCGGTCGAGCGCGCCATCGCGCTGTCGCACGAACGCTACTGCTCGGCCAGCATCATGCTCGGCAAGACCGCCGAGATCACGACCAGCTTCGAACTCGTGGAAGTCTGAGCAGGTGCGGGCCAGCGGACGCCGCGGATCCGGCTCCGCCGGTCCGCCGGCGTCGCCCCCTCGAGGGGGAGCGCCGCAGGCGCTTCGGGGGTGGTCAAATTCTGTGCGCGGTGACCGTCATCACCTTTGCGGCGCCACGCATCAGCCAGCGCACCGGCGCAGGCAGCGGCATGCCGCCGGCAGCCAGCGCATGGTCGGCGTGCCGGCGCTCGTCTTCCTTCATGGCCTCGACGATGGCGCGCGAGCGCTCGTCGGCCACGGGCAGCCGGCTCAGGTGCCCGGCCAGATGGGCCTCGACCTGCCGCTCGGTCTCGACGACGAAGCCCAGGCTGACGCGGTCGCCCAGGCGTCCGGCCAGCAGGCCGATGCCGAAAGCCCCGGCGTACCACAGGGGGTTGAGCAGGCTGGCGCGGTCGCCTAGTTCGGCCAGCCGCTGCTGCGTCCAGGCCAGGTGGTCGGTTTCCTCGCGCGCGGCCTGGGCCATCTCCTGCTGCAGCGTGTTGCTGCTGGCGGTGAGGGCCTGCGCCTGGTACAAGGCCTGCGCGCAGACCTCGCCGACATGGTTGACGCGCATCAGCGCGCCGGCCAGGCGCCGCTGTTCGGCGTTCAGATCCTGGTCCGGCACGCCGCCGGCGGGGTTGGGGCGGGCCGCGTGGACGGCGCCCGAAACCGTGCGCAGAGCGTTGTCCACGCTCACGAGCAGACGATCTGTCAAGTTCATTTGCGTGGAGAATACCGCATCGTGACGGCGTGCCTTTGCTTGCGGTCGCGTTGTTGCCTGACAACAGGCAATGGCCTTTTGTGGAGGAACGCTTGGCAATCGGCCGGGGGGTCTGGTGCAATACGGTCAACTTCCGATGAGGATGTTGGCCTGATCAGCCCGACTCCGGGTGATCTCACCGATCGGGACCTCTTGTTCAACCTAGGAGATAGTTGCAATGAAAAAATCTCTGCTCGCCCTGGCAGCGCTGACGGCGTTTGCGGGCGTCGCTTCGGCCCAATCGTCGGTCACCCTGTTCGGCGTCGTCGACATGAGCGTTCGCTCCGTGGACAACGACAACGGCAGCCGCACGTCGATGGCCAATGACGCCAATGCGTCGAACCGCCTCGGTTTCCGCGGCGTTGAAGATCTCGGCGGCGGGCTGCGTGCCGGCTTCTGGATCGAAGGCGGCATGTCGCCGGACAACGGCACCGCCGGTGGCCAGACCTGGCAGCGTCGCTCCACCGTCAGCCTGATGGGCGGCTTCGGTGAACTGCGCCTGGGCCGTGACTACACCCCGACCTTCTGGAACCACACGGTCTTCGATCCGTTCGGCACCAACGGCGTGGGTAACCAGCTGAACCTGCAGACGACCGCCGGGTCCGGCGCCACGTCGCTGGTTCGCGCCAACAACACGATCGGCTATTTCCTGCCCGCCATGGGCGGCCTGTACGGTCAAGTACAGCTCTCGCTCGACGAGGGTGAGCACCCGGCCAACGACTACGGTTACATGGGTGGCCGCATCGGCTATGCCGCCGGCCCCGTGAACGTGGCGGTGGCTTATGGCGTGACCAAGGTTCAGGGCGGCACTGACCTCGAGGCGCTGAACGTCGGCGGTTCGTTCAACGCCGGTTTCGCGACCATCATGGGCTCGTACTTCCAGTACGAGTTCGGCTCTGCCAAGGCGACGAACTACCTGATCGGCGCCAACATCCCCATGGGTGCAGGCACGTTCAAGGTCTCTTACGGCGTCGCCGACGACTTCCGCGAAGCGACCCAGATCGCCGTCGGTTACGTCTACGACCTGTCCAAGCGCACCGCGGTGTACGCGCACTACTCGATGGTCGACAACGAGTCCGGCGCTGGCTTCACGGCCGGCGCGGGCGGCAAGTCGCGTGGCGCTGTCACCGGCTTCAGCTCGACGGGCATGGAGTTCGGCATCCGCCACAGCTTCTGATCGACCGTTTCTGGTCGAACGAGGCCGCCTTCGGGCGGCCTTTTTCATGAACGATCGGCCGGCGCTCGCGCGGCCACAGGACTGCACTGTCATGAAAGCGCTGCCCCTGCTGCTCGTGGCCTCGACACTGTTGGCCGCCTGCGCCGGACCCGACCCGGGCGCCCGACGCGACGCCGGGTGGCACGCCGTGGCGCTGCCCGGCAAGGCGTCGACACGTTACGAGCCCTCGCACAAGGAGGGTCGACGCGCGCTGGCCGCGAGCTCGGAGCGTTCGGCCAGCATGTGGCGTCGGCACGTCGACGTGCCAGCCGGACGCTTGGGCGACGTCAGCTTCTCCTGGTGGGTGCAGGACCTCGTCGCCGGTGCCAGCGTTGCCGATGCCGACCGCGAGGACGCCCCGGCGCGCGTGCTGTTCGCCTTCGGCGGCGATGTCACGACACTGCCGTCGCGCACGCGCCTGATGTTCGAGCTGGCCGAGGCGCTGACCGGCGAGCGGCCACCGTATGCCACCTTGATGTACGTGTGGGACGCGACGGCACCCGTGGGCACCGTGATCGTCAACCCGCGCACCGACCGCATCCGCAAGATCGTCGTCGACTCCGGCCCGGCGCAGTTGCGCCGCTGGCGCGAACACCGGCGCGACCTGCGGGCCGACTTCCGCCGCGCCTTCGGCGAAGAGCCGGGTGCCCTGACCTCGATCGCCCTCATGACCGACAGCGACAACACACGCTCCAGCGCCGCGTCCTGGTACGGCCCGGTGGAAGTGCACTGACGCCCGCGCCTGGCCTCGGGGCTTCCCCCGTTTGCGCACGGCACGCAATTTCCGGATGATCCGCGGCTCGTTGCCGAAGTCCGCGCCCCTCCCCCGCGCGCGCAGCGGCAGCCCCCAGCCCCCATGCTCGCTTTCATCCTTCGCCGCCTGCTGCAGGCCGTCATCGTGATGCTCACGGTGGCCTTCATCGCCTTCATGCTGTTCCAGTACGTCGGCGACCCGGTCACCAGCCTGCTCGGGCAGGACGCGACGCAGGAACAGCGCGACCAACTGCGCAAGGACCTGGGGCTGGACGAGGCCTTCCCGGTGCAGTTCGCGCGCTTCGTCGGCAATGCGGTGCAGGGCGAGTTCGGCCTCAGCCTGCGCCAGGGGCGCAAGGTGTCGACGCTGATCGCCGAGCG
>CAYJOA010000088.1:0-13026 GCA_964371495.1 uncultured Rubrivivax sp. | reverse complement strand
CGGTGTACTTCGGCCACGCGCTGAAGAACACGCTGGTGCCGGTGATCACGATCACCGGCCTGCAGCTCGGCAGCCTGATCGCTTTTGCCATCATCACCGAGACCGTGTTCCAGTGGCCGGGCATGGGTTTCCTGTTCATCCAGGCGGTGCAGTTCGCCGATGTCCCGGTGATGGCAGCTTACCTGTGCCTGATCGCGCTCATCTTCGTCGTCGTCAACCTCGTCGTCGACCTGCTGTACTTCGCCGTCGACCCGCGGCTGCGCCTGGAACGCCCGGCCGGCGGGCATTGAGACCATGACCCCTACCGCAGTCCCTGCCGCGCCCGGCGCGCTGGCGCGTTTCCTCGACGGCGACGTCTGGCACAGCTTCCGTAGCTCGCCGATGGCCATGGTGGCGGCGGTGATCGCTGCGCTGTGCGTGTTCACCTCGGTGTTCGCACCCTGGGTGTCGCCGCACAACCCCTTCGACCTGGCCACGCTCGACCTGGCGGACGCGCGGCTGCCGCCGGCCTGGATGGAAGAAGGCAGCCGGCGCTACCTGCTGGGCACCGACGACCAGGGCCGCGACATCCTGTCGGCGCTGTTCTACGGCGCGCGCATCTCGCTGCTGGTCGGGGTGGCGTCGGTCATGCTGTCGATGATCGTCGGCGTCGGCCTGGGCCTGCTGTCCGGCTTTGCCGGCGGCAAGGTCGACGCCTTCATCATGCGTGTATGCGACGTGATGCTGTCGTTCCCGTCGATCCTGATAGCGCTGCTGATCGACGGTGTGGGCCGTGCGATGTTTCCCAACGCACACGACACGCTGGCCTTCGGCGTGCTGATCATCGCCATTTCGCTGGGCGGCTGGGTGCAGTACGCACGCACCGTGCGCGGCTCGACGCTGGTCGAACGCAACAAGGAATACGTGCAGGCGGCGCGCGTCATCGGTGTCTCGCCCTACCGCATCATGGTCAGGCACGTGCTGCCCAACGTCATGGGGCCGGTGCTGGTGCTGGCCACGATCCAGGTCGCCGCGGCCATCCTCACCGAGGCCACGCTGTCTTTCCTGGGCGTCGGCGTGCCGCCGACCAGCCCGTCGCTGGGCACGCTGATCCGCGTCGGCAACGATTTCCTGTTCTCCGGCGAATGGTGGATCACGATCTTCCCGGGCATCATGCTGGTGCTCATCGCACTGAGCGTGAACCTGCTGGGCGACTGGCTGCGCGATGCGCTCAACCCGCGCCTGCGCTGAAGCCATGGCTGCACCGCTGCTGGAGGTCAGGAACCTGCGCGTCGAATTCCCGACGCGCCGCGGCACGCTGCTGGCCCTGGACGACATCTCCTTCGACATCGCGCCCGGCGAAATCCTCGGCGTGGTCGGCGAATCGGGCGCCGGCAAGTCGCTCACCGGCGCCGCCATCATCGGCCTGCTCGAGCCGCCCGGGCGCATCGCCGGCGGCGAGATCCGCCTGGCCGGCCGGCGCATCGACAACCTGCCCTACGAACAGATGCGTGCCATCCGCGGCCGCCAGATCGGCGCCATCTTCCAGGATCCGCTGACTTCGCTGAACCCGCTGTACACGATCGGCCGCCAGCTCACCGAGACGATCCAGACGCACCTGCCGGTGAGCTTCGACGAAGCGCGCCAGCGCGCCATCCGGCTGCTGCAGGAAACCGGCATCCCGGCGGCCGAGCAGCGTTTCGACCAGTACCCGCACCAGTTCAGCGGCGGCATGCGCCAGCGCGTCGTCATCGCGCTGGCACTGGCCGCCGAGCCCAAGCTGATCGTCGCCGACGAGCCGACGACGGCACTGGACGTGTCGATCCAGGCGCAGATCATTCTGCTGCTCAAGCGGCTGTGCAAGGACCACGGCGCGGCGGTCATGCTGGTGACCCACGACATGGGCGTGATCGCCGAGACCTGCGACCGCGTGGCCGTGCTGTACGCCGGCCGCGTCGCCGAGATCGGGCCAGTGGGCGACGTCATCCACCGCCCCAGCCATCCGTACACGACCGGTCTGATGGGGTCGATCCCGGCGATGGACGAAGACCGCGAGCGGCTGCTGCAGATCGACGGCGCGATGCCGCGCCTGAACGCCATACCCGCCGGTTGCGCCTTCAACCCGCGCTGCCCGCAGGTCATGGACCGTTGCCGGCGCGAGCGGCCCGAGCTCTTCGATGCCGGCGCCACGCGGGCGGCGTGCTGGCTGGTGGCAGCGGACGGGACGAAGTCATGACCGCCCTGGTGGAGGTGCGCGACCTGGCCAAGACCTTCGACGTCTCGGCGCCCTGGCTCAACCGTGTCGTCGAACGCAAGCCGCGGCAGTTCGTGCACGCGGTGGACGGCGTCTCGTTCACCATCGAGCGCGGCAAGACGCTGGCGCTGGTCGGCGAATCGGGCTGCGGCAAGAGCACGGTGGCGCGCCTGCTCGTCGGCCTGTACCAGCCGACGCGCGGCGACGTGCGTTTCGACGGCCAGGCCACCGACGCCGCGCGAAATGCCGGCGACTTGCGCACCTTGCGCCGGCGCATGCAGATGATCTTCCAGGACCCGTACGCGAGCCTGAACCCGCGCTGGAAGGTGCTCGACATCGTCGGCGAGCCGCTGCGCGAACACGGCCTGGTGCCCGGCGCCGAAGCGCTGCGCGCGCGTGTCGGCGAACTGCTGCTGTCGGTGGGCCTGGCAGCGGCCGACTGCGACAAGTTCCCGCACCAGTTCTCGGGCGGGCAGCGCCAGCGCATCTCGATCGCGCGCGCGCTGGCCACGCAGCCGGAATTCCTGGTCTGCGACGAGCCCACCTCGGCGCTGGACGTGTCGGTGCAGGCGCAGGTGCTGAACATCATGAAGGACCTGCAGCGCGAGCGCGGCCTGACCTACCTCTTCATCTCGCACAACCTGGCCGTGGTTCGGCACGTCGCCGACCAGGTGGGCGTGATGTACCTGGGGCGGCTCGTGGAGCTGGCGGACAAGGCCGAGCTGTTCGCGCACCCGCGCCACCCCTATACGCGCATGCTGCTGGACGCGATCCCCGACATTCACATGAGCGGACGCTCGCGCACGCCGGTGCAGGGCGAGGTGCCGAACCCGCTGCAGCCGCCTTCGGGTTGCACTTTCCACCCACGCTGCCCGCACGCCAACGCGCGCTGCGCGGCCGAGCGGCCGGCGTTGACGCTGTTCCACGGCGTGCAGGTGGCCTGCCACGCGGTGCAGGAAGGGCGGATCTAGGCGGCCGCGGCCGGCGGCTGGAGCAGATGCTCGCCGGCGAACAAGGTGGCCACTGCTTCGCGTTCGCGTATCAGGTGCACCTGGGCGCCGTCGAGCATGAGCTCGGCCGCCCGCGGTCGCGTGTTGTAGTTGCTGGCCATGGCCATGCCGTAGGCACCGGCCGACAGCACCGCCAATACGTCGCCCGGCGCCACGGCCAGCCGGCGGTCGCGGCCCAGCCAGTCGCCCGACTCGCACACCGGGCCCACCACGTCCCAGCGCTGCGCCGGTGCCTCGCGCTGCAGGCAGGGCTCGATCGCCATCCAGGCGTCGTACAGGGCCGGGCGCATGAGGTCGTTCATCGCGGCATCGACGATGCAGAAGTTCTTGCCGCTGTCGCCGCCAGCGGCGTGCTCGTCCGCGCCGGGCTTGAGGTAGAGCACCTCGGTCAGCAGAACGCCGGCGTTGCCGACCAGCGAGCGGCCCGGCTCCAGCAGCAGTTCGCGATGGCCGTGGCCCCGGGCGTCCAGCCGCTGCAACAGGCGCACCACGAGTTCGTCGGCGCGTGGCGGCTGCTCGTCGGTGTAGGTGATGCCCAGCCCGCCACCGACGTCGACGTGATGAAGTTCGACGCCCGCGGCCTGCACCGCATCGACGAGGTCGAGCACGCGGTCGAGCGCGTCGAGGTAGGGCTCCAGCTGCGTGATCTGCGACCCGATGTGGCAGGCGATGCCCGCCACCTGCAGCCCCGGCAGCGACGCCGCGTGCCGGTAGGCGGCGAGCGCCTGGCCATGCGCGATGCCGAACTTGTTGTCCTTCAGGCCGGTGGAGATGTAGGGGTGCGTGCCGGCGTCGACGTCCGGGTTCACGCGCAGGCTGACCGGCGCACGCCGACCCAACGCCAGCGCCTCGGCATTGAGCAGGTCGAGCTCGGCCACGCTCTCGACGTTGAAGCAGCGCACACCGGCGTGCAGCGCCTGGCGCATCTCGGCGCGGGTCTTGCCCACGCCGGAGAACACGACCCGCGATGCATCACCGCCGGCGGCCAGCACGCGTGCGAGTTCGCCGCCGGAGACGATGTCGAATCCGCAGCCGGCCTGCGCGAAGGTCTGCAGCACGGCGAGGCTGGAATTGGCCTTCATCGCGTAGCACACCAGGTGCGGCCGGCCGCGCAGCGCCTGCTGGTAGGCCTGCAGCGCCGCCAGCATGGCGCGCCGCGAGTACACGTACAGCGGCGTGCCGTGGCGCCGCGCCAGCTCGTCCAGGGCGTGGCCGTCCAGCCGCAGCACGGCCCCGCCGCGCGCCAGGAACGGGGCGCCGGGCAGCGTCATTTCGCCGCCGCCGAGGCCGCCGCGGGCGCCGCCGCAGCGGCTGGCAGCGTGAGCGGGCCCTTCTGGCCGCAGCCGGCGAGCACCGCACCGCTGCCCCATGCCAGCAGGGTGGTCACCGCCACCGCCGCTACACTCGATTTCGTCGCCATTCGCATGCAAGGATTCTAATGAGCACGGCCCCCGCCACGCCCGCGCTGAGCGACGCCGAGTACCACCGCGAGGCCGAAGCACTGCTGTCGCGCATCGAGGCCACCACCGACCGCTGGCTGGACGAGGACGTGGTCGACATCGACACCCGGCGCACCGGCGGCCTGCTGGAGCTGAGCTTCGTCGACGGCAGCAAGATCGTCGTCAACACCCAGCCGCCGCTGCACGAGGTCTGGCTGGCGGCGCGCGCCGGCGGCTACCACTATCGCTGGGCGGCCGGCCTGTGGCGCGACACGCGCGACGGCAGCGAGTTCTTCGCCGCGCTGTCGCAGCACGCCAGCCAGCAGGGCGGCAAGGCGCTGCAGTTCTGACGATCAGCGCCGGAACAGGTCGAGGATGCTGCGGCGCTCGTCGCTGGTCGGCGGCTCCGGGACCTTGTCGGCCAGGCCCAGGCTGCTGATGCCGCGGCCCTGCGTGAACTCCTCGAAGGTCCAGTAGCCGCCGGCGAACAGCACGCCTTCGGGCGCCGCCAGCTCCTGCTCGGGCACGCCCTTCAGGGCGTGCTGCATCAGCTCGATCCACACCGGCAGCGCCAAGCCGCCGCCGGTTTCGCGGTCGCCCAGTTTGCGCGGGTTGTCGTAGCCGATCCAGACCACCGCCGCCAGCGTCGGCTGGAAGCCGGCGAACCAGGCGTCCATGGAGTCGTTGGTGGTGCCGGTCTTGCCGTAGAGGTCGGCTCGCTTGAGCGTGGCCTGCGCGCGCGCCGCGGTGCCGCTGCGCGCCACCTCCTGCAGCAGCGTGCTCATCACGAAGGCGTTGCGGGCGGGCAGCGTGCGCATCGCCGCGTCCAGCGGCGGCGGCTTGTGCTCGAGCAGGACGCGGCCCTTGTTGTCGGTGACGCGTTCGATCAGCATCGGCGGCAGCCAGTAGCCGCCGTTGGCAAACACGCTGTAGGCGGTGACCATCTGCATCGGCGTCACTGCACCCGCGCCCAGCGCCATCGGCAGGTAGGCCGGGTGCTTGGACGGCTCGAAGCCGAAGTTCTGCAGCCAGCCCTGCGTGAATTCGACGCCCGTGCCCTGCAGCACGCGGATGGAGACCATGTTCTTGGACTTGGCCAGCGCCGTCTGCAGCGGCATCGGGCCCTCGAACTTGCCGTCGTAGTTCTTCGGCTCCCAGGGCTGGCTGCCGGTTTCGGTGGCGTCGAAGAACAGCGGCGCGTCGTTGACCACGGTGCCTGGCGTGAAGCCCTTTTCCAGCGCTGCCGAGTAGATGAAGGGCTTGAAAGCCGACCCCGGCTGCCGCCAGGCCTGGGTGACGTGGTTGAACTTGTTCTTGCCGAAGTCGAAGCCGCCGACCAAGGCACGGATGGCACCGCTGCGCGGATCCATCGCCACCACCGCACCCTCGACCTCGGGCAGCTGGGTCAGCAACCAGTTGCCTTTGGCGTCCTTCATGACCCGGACCACGGCACCGCGCCGGATCTGCACCTTGGCGGGTGCTTTGGTCGACAGCCCCGAGGCGACCGGGCGCAGCCCGTCACCGGTGACCGTGAGCGAGTCGCCCGACTGCAGCATCGCGACCACGCGGCGCGGCGCGGCCTCGAGCACCACCGCGGCACGCAGTTCGCCGTTGTCGGGGTGGTCGTTCAGCGCCTCCGCGACGCGGCCGTCGATCAGCGCGGCGTCGGCGGGCAGGTCGACGTAGGCCTCGGGCCCGCGATAGAACTGGCGCAGTTCATAGTCCATCAGCCCCTTGCGCAGCGCCCGGTAGGCCACCAGCTGGTCCGTGGCATGCACCGTGAGATGGACGTTCAGACCGCGCGTGTAGGCCTCTTCGCCGTAGTGCGTGAAGACGAGCTGGCGCGCCGTCTCGGCAGCGTACTCGGCGTGAACGGCGTTTTCGGACTGCGTGCGATAGCGCAGCACCTGCGCCAGCGCCTCGTCGTGCTGGGCTTCGGTGATGAAGCCGGTCTCGAACATGCGGGCAATGATGTGGCGCTGGCGCTGGGTGGCGCGCTTGGGGTTGGCGATCGGGTTGTAGGCCGAAGGCGCCTTGGGCAGGCCGGCGAGCATGGCGGCCTCGGCCACCGTCACGTCCTTGAGCTTCTTGCCGAAGTAGATCTCGGCGGCCGCCGCGAAGCCGTGCGCGCGCTGGCCGAGGAAGATCTGGTTCATGTACAGCTCGAGGATCTGGTCCTTGGACAGCAGACCCTCGACCTTGAGCGCGAGCAGGATCTCGTAGATCTTGCGCGTGAACGTCTTCTCGGTGCTGAGGTAGAAGTTGCGTGCCACCTGCATCGTGATCGTGCTGGCGCCCTCGCTGCGGGCGTCGCGCAGGTTGGCCAGCGCGGCCCGGGCCACGCCCTTGTAGTCAACGCCGCCATGCTGGTAGAAGCGCGCATCCTCGGCGGCCAGCACGGCGTCCTTCATGACCTGTGGCATCTGCGCGATGGGCACGAAATTGCGGCGCTCGTCGCCGAACTCGCCGAGCTGCACACCGTCGGCCGAGTACACACGCAGCGGCAGCTTGGGCCGGTAGTCGGTCAGGCTGGTGATCTCGGGCAGGTTCGGGTAGGCCACCGCCAGCGCCAGACCCACCACCAGGAGCAGGGTCACGATCGCCGCGACGGTCAGCCCCGACGCCCAGGCCAGGCCACGAAACGCGCCACTGCGCCAGCCGGCGGGCCGGCTCTTGTGCGCAGGAAGGGCGGAGGAAGTGGGCTCGGACTCGCTGTGGGCCATAAAGATCCCGGGATCCGGGCCGAAACATTATAGGAAGCGGCTGCCCAAGGGCCGCCTCATGCCGGTGGGAAGCGTGCGCCCGCCCGTTCGTGAGATTGTCCACGGTGCCGGCGAGCATGACCTGGGGCCATCCCTGAGGCCCGCTTGCCGCTTGTTTCAACCGCTCGACAAGCGTCAACCTCGAGCAACGGACGGGGGGCACTCAGCCGGCTTTTTACTTTGGTGCACAAGGACTTTACTGCTAGCATTGAAGTAACTTCTTAACAAGCAAAGGGCCCTGTCGCGTTGCAGTTGTCGCCGGGTCACGAGGCTGGGGAGTAGCTCACTTGGGTTTTCTGGATGTTCTGCTGGGTCGTAAACACCCGCCCATGATTGGGCTGGATATCAGTTCGTCCAGCGTGAAGCTGGTCGAACTCGGCCAGACCGCGGCCGGCGAATATGTGCTCGAGCGTTTTGCGTCCGAGCCGTTCGAGAAAGGCTGGATCACCGACGGCCAGATCGAGAAGTTCGACGAGGTCGCGGCGGCCGTCAGGCGCGTCGTCGTCAAGAGCGGCACCAAGAGCAAGCAGGTCGTGATGGCCATGCCGCAGTCGGCCGTCATCACCAAGAAGATCATGCTGCCCGCTGGCCTGCGCGAGGAGGAGATGGAACTGCAGGTCGAGAGCGAGGCCAACCAGTACATCCCGTTCTCGCTCGACGAAGTGAGCCTGGACTTCTGCGTCATCGGTCCCAGCCCCGCCTCCGCCGGTGACGTGGAGGTGCTCATTGCCGCCAGCCGCAAGGACCGTGTGCAGGACCGCCAGGGCCTGGCCGAGGCCGCGGGCCTGAAGCCGATGGTGCTGGACATCGAGTCGCACGCCTCGCGCATGGCCATGGGCCGCGTCGTTGCCGCGCTGCCCAACGAGGGCCGCGACGCCCTGGTGGCGCTGTTCGAGATCGGCGCCGACACCACCAGCCTCAAGGTGCTGCGCGACGACGAGATGCTCTATGACCGCGACCAGGCCTTCGGCGGCTCGCAGCTGACGCAGCTGATCAGCCGCCAGTACGGTTTCTCGTTCGAGGAGGCCGAGGCCAAGAAGCTCAGCGGCGACCTGCCCGAAGACTACGAAGCGGTCATCCTGGCGCCCTTCGTCGACAGCCTGTCGCAGGAAATCGGCCGCGCCCTGCAGTACTTCTTCACCAGCACGCCGCACCACAAGGTGCACTACGTCATGCTGGCCGGCGGCACGGCCACGCTGCCGGGGCTGAAGGATCGCGTCACCGACCTCACCGGCTTTGCCTCCAGCGTCGTCAACCCCTTCGACCACATGCAGCTCGGCCCGGCCGTGCGGGAAAGCCGTGTGCGCCGCGAAGCGCCGTCCTACCTCACCGCCTGCGGCCTGGCCATGCGGAGGTTCATGCTGTGATCCTCATCAACCTGCTGCCGCACCGCGAGGAAAAGCGCCGCCAGCGCAAGCGGGCGTTTTTCGTCGGCCTGGGCGCCTGCGCGGCGGGCGGCGCTGTCATCGTCGGCCTGTGGTATTCGGTGCTGCAGCAGATGACCGCGGCGCAGCAGTCGCGCAACGACTTCCTGACCGCCGAGATCGCCAGGCTGGACGTCCAGATCAAGGACATTGCCACCCTGCGCACCGAGATCGAGGCGCTGAAGGCGCGCCAGAAGGCCGTCGAAGACCTGCAGACCGACCGCAACGTGCCGGTGCACCTGCTCAACGAACTCGTCAAGCAGACACCCGAAGGCGTGTACTTCACCGCCATCAAGCAGAACGCGCAGGTGGTGTCGATCAACGGCGTGGCGCAGACCAACGAACGCGTCTCGGAATTCCTGCGCAATACGCTGTACAACTCGCCGTGGCTGGAACGGCCCGAGCTGGTGGAGATCAAGGCGGTAACGGCGACCACCGCCAACCGCGAGCAGCGCCGCTTGTTCGAATTCTCGATGCGCGTGACGCTCAAGCGGCCGCAGGCCATCGCCGCCGCGGGCGCCGCGTCGGGCGCCGCGCCGCGGCCGGCCGCAGTGCCCGGCAAGACCACCTGAGGGCGACATGGCCAAGTCATCGACCCTCAACTTCGACGTCAGCACCCTGCTCGGCCAGGCGACGGCGCAGTTCCGCAACCTCAACACCAGCGAGCCCGGCCAGTGGCCGATGCTGCCCAAGGCGGTGGCCTGGCTGGCGGCGGCGGCGGCAGTCGTCGCGCTGGGCTGGTTCACCCTGCTGACCGACGCCACCGAAGAGCTGGAGGTGGCACGCCAGCAGGAACCCCAGTTGCAGGCGCGTTATCGCGACCGGCTCGCCCAGGCGGTGAACCTGGGTGAACTGCGCAAGCAGAAGCTGCAGGTGCAGGAATACGTCATGCAACTCGAGAAGCAGCTGCCCGGCAAGGCCGAGATGGATGCGCTGCTGTCCGACATCAACCAGGCCGGCCTCGGCCGCGGCCTGCAGTTCGAGCTGTTCCGCCCGGGCCAGGTGCAGGTCAAGGACTACTACGCCGAGCTGCCGATCGCCATCCGCGTCAGCGGCCGCTACCACGACATCGGCTCGTTCGCCGCCGACGTGGCCAACCTGTCGCGCATCGTGACGCTGCAGAACGTCAGCATCGCTCCGGTGCAGGCGCGCGACGGCGGCAGCACGCTGGCCATGGACGCCACCGCGCGCACCTACCGCTACCTCGACGAGAACGAGATCGCCGAGCAACGCAAGGCCGCCGCCGCCAAGGCCGCCGCGGGGGCCAAGAAGTGAGGCCCCTGCACCGGGCAGCAGCGCTGCTGGCCGCCGCCGTGCTGGCCGGCTGCAGCGCCGAGCACGACGAGCTGCGCGAATGGATGGAGCGCGAACGCCGCGAGGTCAAGCCCAACGTGCCGCCGCTGCAGTCGCCCAAGCAGTTCAACCCCGAGCCCTACAGTTCGGCGCAGGCAGTGGACCCGTTCAGCACGCAGAAGCTCACGGTCGCCCTCAAGCAGGAGGCAAGGCAGCCGAATTCGGCGCTCGCCGCCGAGCTGAACCGGCGCAAGGAACCGCTGGAGGCCTATCCGCTGGACAGCATGAGCATGGTCGGCAGCGTCACCAAGCAGGGCCAGCCCTTTGCCCTGCTGCGGGTGGACAACCTGCTCTACCAGGTCAAGGTTGGCGACTACCTGGGCCAGAACTACGGCCGCATCACCCGCATCGGCGAAACCGAAATCGCGCTGCGCGAGATCGTGCAGGACGCCGCCGGCGAATGGACCGAGCGCCCCGGCACGATGCAGTTGCAGGAGAAGGCGCGATGAGGACACGTCAGGAGACCCCCACCATGTTTCACTGGCGAGCCGTACTTGCCGTCTTGGCCACCGTGGCCGCAGCCGCGGCGCCGCTTGCGGCCAGGGCGCAGAACGTCATTCAGTCGATCACGAGCAGCCAGCAGGCCGGAACCGAAGTCCTCCGCATCGAGTTGTCCGAGGCCCTGGCCGCGGTGCCCGCCGGCTTCTCGGTGCAGGCGCCGCCGCGCATCGCCATCGACCTGCCCGGCGTGGGCAACGCCATCGGGCGCAACAGCGTCGAAATCAACCAGGGCAACCTGCGTTCGGTGAGCGTGGCCCAGGCGGGCGAGCGCACGCGGCTGGTGCTCAACCTGAAGCAGGCCTCGGGCTACCGGGCCCAGGTGCAGGGCAAGACGCTGCTGGTGGTGCTGGACGTCGCCGGCTCGCCGGTGGCCGTCGCCGCGACCGCTGCCGAACAGCCGCCGACGACCTTCGCTCCGGCGCAGAACACCGTCTCGCAGGCGCTGCGCGACATCGACTTCCGCCGCGGCGCCGACGGCACCGGCCGCGTCATCGTCAGCCTGCCCAGCACCCAGGTCGGCGTCGACATCCGCCAGCAGGGCCAGAGCCTGGTGGTGGAGTTCCTGCGCTCGACGCTGCCCGACGCCTTGCGCCGGCGACTGGACGTGAGCGACTTCGGCACGCCGGTGCGCAGCATCGCCACCTTCCAGAGCGGCGACCGCGTGCGCATGGTGGTCGACCCCATCGGCGCCTGGGAGCACAGCGCCTACCAGAGCGACAACCAGTTCGTGCTCGAGGTGCGGCCGGTCAAGATCGACCCCAACAAGCTCACGCAGGGCCCGGGCTTCCAGGGCGAGAAGCTCAGCCTGAACTTCCAGAACATCGAGGTGCGCGCGCTGCTGCAGGTGATCGCCGACTTCACCAACTTCAACGTCGTCACCAGTGACACCGTCACCGGCACCGTGACGCTGCGGCTGAAGGACGTGCCCTGGGACCAGGCCTTGGACATCATCATGCAGAGCAAGGGCCTGGGCGTGCGCAAGAACGGCAACGTGCTGTGGATCGCGCCCAAGGACGAACTCGCCGCCAAGGAGCAGGTCGACCTGGAGGCCAAGAAGAAGGTGGCCGAACTCGAACCGCTGCGCACGCAGTCGTTCCAGCTCAACTACACCAAGAGCGAGGAAGTCGCCAAGAGCCTGACCGGGCAGACTCTCAGCCAGAGCGGCGGCACGGGCATGCAGAACACACGCCTGCTGTCGCCGCGCGGCAGCGTGCTCTTCGAAGGCCGCACCAACCAGCTCTTCGTCACCGACATCCCGAGCAAGCTCGAGGAGATCCAGACGCTGATCTCCAAGATCGACATCCCGGTGCGCCAGGTGCTGATCGAAGCGCGCATCGTCGAGGCCGACGACACCTTCGGTCGCTCGCTGGGCGTCAAGCTCGGCGGCGTGGACCGCCGCGGCATCCAGGGCGGTACGCCGGGCTGGGGCGTGGGTGGCGACAACCGGGTCGCCGTCGGCGGCAACTACAACGCCATCGGCGCCACGACGCTGCAGGGCCAGCCCTACAGCTACGGCGACACGCCTTTCATCAACCTGCCGGCCAACACCAGCACCTTCGCCACGGCATCGGCGGCGACCTTCGCGCTGTCGCTGTTCGGCGCCACCGCCAACCGCTTCCTCAACCTCGAACTCTCGGCGCTGGAGGCCGAAGGCCGGGGCAACATCATCTCGAGCCCGCGCGTCATCACCGCCGACCAGAAGAAGGCCAGCATCGAGCAGGGCGAGGAACTCCCCTACCAGCAGGCGACCTCCAGCGGCGCGACGTCGGTGGCGTTCAAGAAGGCCAGCCTGCGCATGGAGGTCACGCCGCAGATCACGCCGGAAGGCAATGTCATCCTGACGCTGGAAGTCAGCAAGGACAGCCGCGGCGCGGCGACGCCGGCCGGGCCGGCCATCAACACGAAGAAGGTCAATACCGAGGTCCTGGTCGAGAACGGCGGCACCGTCGTCATCGGCGGCATCTTCACGCAAGACGAGCGCAACGAAGTCAACAAGGTGCCGCTGCTCGGCGACATCCCGGTGCTCGGGCTGCTGTTCCAGAACCGGGTTCGGAGCACGAGCAAGACCGAGCTCCTGATCTTCATCACGCCCAAGATCGTGACCGACCGCTCCGCGGCCCGCTGACGACTCGCTGCGGACACCGCGCAAGCACCCTCCCGGTAACGCCCTGTCGGCCGCCGACAAGACGCAGGAACCTGAATATGAAGATACTCAAACGGCTCGTTTCGATGTGGGCGCTGGCTCTGCTGGCCGCCTGCGGTGGCGGCGGCGGTGATGCGGGCAACCCGGTGTTCGGTGGCGGC
>CAYJOA010000087.1:0-19542 GCA_964371495.1 uncultured Rubrivivax sp. | reverse complement strand
CACACCAACGCCTTCAAGATCAACGAAGACGTGGTGATCCCGCTGCCGCGCATGGGCGAGTACACCGACGGCATCGAGCGCATCAACATCGAGCTCAGCCTGCGCAACAAGCTCGAGCTGGCCGACGCGCTGACCGCCTACTTCGCGCGCGGCAGGCTGCCGCTGGGCAAGGGCGACGATGCCGGCGAAATCCCCAGCGCCGAACTGCTGGAAGACCGCGTGCAGCAGGCGCTGGCTCTGCTGGCCGAAGTGCGCGGGCAATGGCAGCACTGGCTGGCGAACCTGGACGCGGCGGACGCGGCGCACGAGGACACGCGAGCGCTGTTCCAGCGCCTGCAGGACCACAGCCTGCGCGCCAGCTGGAAGACGCAGATCCTCAAGCCTCTGCAGGCCCTCTTTGCCGGCAGCGCCTTCGCGCCGATCCTGGACGAGTGCCGCAGCCTGCACAAGCAGGTGCTGCGCGGCCGCGTCTGGGTCGCCCTGCACATGCACGCCGGCGACGGCAACGTGCACACCAACATTCCCGTCAACAGCGACGACTACGCGATGCTGCAGACGGCCCACGAGGCCGTGGCGCGCATCATGGCGCTGGCGCGGCAGCTGGGTGGCGTGATCAGCGGCGAACACGGCATCGGCATCACCAAGCTCGAGTTCCTGAGCGACGCCGAGCTGCAGCCCTTCGCCGACTACAAGGCGCGCGTCGACCCCGAGGGGCGCTTCAACAAGGGCAAGCTGCTGCGCCGGGCAGCTGCCGGCGCCGAACAGCCGTCGGACCTCAGCGCGGCCTACACGCCGAGCTTCGGCTTGATGGGCCACGAGTCGCTGATCATGCAGCGCAGCGACATCGGCGCCATCAGCGACAGCATCAAGGACTGCCTGCGCTGCGGCAAGTGCAAGCCGGTGTGCGCGACCCACGTGCCGCGCGCCAACCTGCTGTACAGCCCGCGCAACAAGATCCTGGCCACCTCGCTGCTGATCGAAGCCTTCCTGTACGAGGAGCAGACGCGCCGCGGCATCAGCGTGCGCCACTGGGCCGACTTCGAGGACGTTGCCGAGCACTGCACGGTGTGCCACAAGTGCCTGAGCCCGTGCCCGGTGAAGATCGACTTCGGCGACGTCACGATGAACATGCGCAACCTGTTGCGCAAGATGGGCAAGCAGAGCTTCCGTCCGGGCAAGGCCGTGGCGATGGCCTTCCTCAACGCCACCCACCCGCAGACCATCAAGCTGATGCGCAGCGCCATGGTCGGCGTCGGCTTCAAGGCGCAGCGCTTCGCGCACGGCCTGCTCAAGCCCGCCGCACGCGCGCAGACCGCCGCGCCGCCGGCCACGCTGGGGCCGGCGCCGCTGAAGGAACAGCTCATCCACTTCGTCAACAAGAAGATGCCCGGCGGCCTGCCCAAGAGGTCCGCCCGCGCGCTGCTGGACATCGAGGACAAGGACTACCTCCCGATCATCCGCGACCCGCAGGCCACCACCGCCGACACCGAAGCTGTCTTCTACTTCCCCGGCTGCGGCAGCGAACGCCTGTTCAGCCAGGTCGGCCTGGCGACGCAGGCCATGCTCTGGCACGCCGGCGTGCAGACCGTGCTGCCGCCGGGCTACCTGTGCTGCGGCTACCCGCAGCGCGGCAGCGGCCAGTTCGACAAGGCCGAGAAGATGATCACCGACAACCGGGTGCTCTTCCACCGCGTCGCCAACACGCTGAACTACCTGGACATCAAGACCGTGGTGGTGAGCTGCGGCACCTGCTACGACCAGCTGCTGGACTACCGGTTCGAGGACATCTTCCCCGGCTGCCGCATCGTCGACATCCACGAGTACCTGCTCGAAAGAGGCATCACCTTGGTCGATGCCATTTCGGCGCCGGCCGATGGCCGCCGTCAGAAGGCCGCCGGCTACCTGTACCACGACCCCTGCCACACGCCGATGAAGCTGCAGGAGCCGCTGAAGACGGTCAAGGCGCTGGTCGGCCCCCACGTGCTGGAAAGCAAACGCTGCTGCGGCGAAAGCGGCACCCTGGGCGTGACGCGACCCGACGTCAGCACGCAGGTGCGCTTTCGCAAGGAAGAAGAGCTGCGCCACGACGAAGCCGCGCTGCGCAAGCTGCTGGCCGCCGCGCCCGGCCCGAGCCCGGCCGCGCGCGCCAACGTCAAGATCCTGACCAGCTGCCCGAGCTGCCTGCAGGGCCTCAAACGTTACGAGGACGACCTGGCGAGCGGGCTGCTGGAGGCCGACTACATCGTGATCGAGATGGCGCGCGTGCTGCTGGGCGAGAACTGGCTGCCCGACTACGTGGCGCGCGCCAATGCCGGGGGCATCGAGCGCGTGCTCGTGTAGCGCCGGCGCGGCGGCCCCTGGCACGACAGGGGCGGCCTGCATGCGCTGCGGGGCTGCATCGGTGCCGGGGATACACTGGTTTCCCTTGTTCTGCCTGGGTCCACCGCATGTCCGCAGCTTCAGCGCCATCACCGCAACCGGTCGCCTTGACCGTGCACCAGAGCTCGCGCGTACTCGAGATCGCCTTCGACGACGGCGCCAGTTTCCGCATCCCCTTCGAGCTGATGCGCGTGTACTCGCCATCGGCCGAAGTACAGGGCCACGGCCCCGGCCAGGAAGTGCTGCAGACAGGCAAGCGCGATGTCGGCATCGAAGAGATCACCGCCGTTGGCCACTACGCCGTGCAACCGCGCTTTTCCGACGGCCACGACACCGGCATCTTCAGCTGGCCCTACCTCTACCACCTGGGTGCCGACGCGGACGAGCTGTGGCGGCGCTACGAACAGCGCCTGGCCGACGCCGGCATGGACCGCGACGCGCCGATGAAGTCGGCGGCTTCCGGCAGCGCCTGCGCCAGCCACTGAACCCCACGCAAAGGCAGCGGAGCAGTTCGATGGCGCAGACCCATTTCGGCTACCAGACCGTCGACGAAGCCGACAAGGCACGCCACGTGCGCGGCGTCTTCGACAGCGTGGCCACGCGCTACGACCTCATGAACGACGTGCTGTCGCTGGGCATGCACCGTGTCTGGAAGGCCTACACCGTGGCCGTGGCGGCGGTGCAGCCGGGCATGACCGTGCTCGACATCGCCGGCGGCACCGGCGACCTGGCGCGGGCCTTTGCCGCCCGCGCCGGCGCCCTGGGCCAGGTGGTGCTGACCGACATCAACGAAGCCATGCTGCGCGTCGGCCGCGACCGCCTGCTCGACGAAGGCCAGGTCATCGACACCGCCGCCTGCGACGCCGAGCACCTGCCCTTTGCCAACGACACGTTCGACCTCGCCAGCGTCGCCTTCGGCCTGCGCAACATGACGCACAAGGACGCTGCGCTGGCCGAGATGTGCCGCGTGCTGCGCCCCGGCGGCCGCTTGCTGGTGCTGGAGTTCTCCAAACCCGCGGCGCCGCTGCAAAAGCCCTACGACTGGTATTCGTTCAAGCTCATGCCCTGGCTGGGCAGGCTCATCGCCAAGGACGCCGACAGCTACCGCTACCTGGCCGAGAGCATCCGCATGCACCCCGACCAGGCCGCACTGAAGGCCATGATGCAGGCCAGCGGTTTCGGCCACGTCGACGTGCACAACCTGGCCGGCGGCATCGTCGCGCTGCACGTCGGCATCAAGTGCTGAACCCGCTGCGGCAACTGGCGCGGTCACTGTCCTGAGCCGCGGTCGCGACGCGAGCGGCAGGCGCCCCGTGTCGCACGGTTCACCACCCATGAGCGCGGCCACCGGCACCGAACAGGAGCCCCGCTACGGCTGGGTCGTGGTCTGGGCGGCCTTCACCGCGCTGGCGGTGATCTTCGGCGTGTCCTACTCGTTCGCCGCCTTCTTCGAGCCTTTCGCCGCCGAGTTCCAGGCCAGCCGCGCCACGGTCTCGCTGGTGTTCGGCCTGTCGGGGCTGGTCTACTTCGTGCTCGGCGCCTTCGGCGGCATGCTGTCCGACCGCTTCGGGCCGCGGCTCGTCACCAGCGTCGGCATGTTGTGCATCGCCGGCGCGCTGCTGGCCGGCAGCGCCGCCAGCTCGATGACGCAGCTGACGGCCGCCTACGGCCTGGGCCTGGGCGTGGGCATCGCCCTCGTCTACACGCCCGCCATCGGCTGCGTGCAGCCCTGGTTCACGCGCCGCCGCGGCCTGGCCGCGGGGCTGGCCAGCGCCGGCATCGGCGCCGGCACGCTGGTCGTGCCCTTGCTGGCCGCGGCGGCGATCGCGCAGTGGCAGTGGCGCGGCGCGATGGTCGCGCTGGCCGCCGGCGTGGCCCTGTTCGGGATGGCCGCCACGCTGCTGCTGCGGCGCGCGCCGGCTGCCGCACGCCGCGCCGACGGCACCGTGGCCGGCACGCCGCTGGCCGTGGCGCTGCGCAGCCGCTCCTTCCTGTGGCTGTATGCGATGTGCGTGCTCGGCGCGCCGGCGATGTTCATCCCCTTCGCCCACCTGTCGGCGGCGGCGCGCGACCTCGGCGTCGCCGACGCGCGGGCCGTCGGCCTGGTGGGCCTCATCGGCATCGGCAGCCTGACCGGGCGCTTCGCCATCGGCGCCCTGGCCGACCGCGTCGGACGGCCGCTGACGCTGGTGCTGGTGCAAGCCTCGCTCGGCCTGTCGATGCTGCTGTGGCTGGCCGCCGGCGGCTACCCGTCACTGGCGATCTTCGCGCTGTGGATGGGCCTGAGCTACGGCGGCATCGTCTCGCTGATGCCCGCCCTGTGCATGGACCTGTTCGGCGCGCGCGCGGTGTCGTCGATCATCGGCGCGCTGTACACGGGGGCGGCGCTGGGCAATCTCGGCGGGCCCTGGGTCGCCGGACGCGTCTTCGACGCCAGCGGCAGCTACGCCGCGGTCATCGTCGGCTGCACCGTGCTGTCGGCGCTGGCCACCGTTGCCGCCTGGCGCGCGGTGCGGTTGTAGCGGCGGCTATGGCCGCGGCATCGGCGGTGCCGACGCCTCCTGGGCGGACGTCGCTTCAGCTGCGGGCAGGCGCACGGTAGGTCGCCGGTGCGGCAGGCACCACCGGCGCCTTGGTCACCCGCACCTTGCCGCCGGTGGTGACCAGGATCACCGCGTCGCCGGGCGCAAAGGTTTCGGCTGCCTTGGCCTGTACCACCGAGCGACGGTCGCCGTTTCTCAGCTGGACCAGGATCTCCAGCGCCTCTTCGCGCGTCGACGCCCGTTCCACCGCGTTGCCGACGACGCCGCCGACGACGGCACCGATGATGCCCACGGCCAGCGCCTCGCGCCTGCCGCCGACACTGGAGCCGGCGACGCCACCCACGACACCGCCGGCGGCGGAGCCGATGCCGCTTTGCGAGCCGTCCACCACCACCGGCCGGGTGCTCAGCACGACGGCATCGACCACGGTGGACAGGCGTTGCGCCTCGTTGCGGCTGACGACGTCGGGGCTGGTCGTCGTGCAGCCGGCCAGGGCGGCGACGGCCGCCGCGGCGATGAGCAAGCGTTTCATGATGGGTTTCTCCGGATCCTCTTCGAGCAACGCAACCGACGGCGGCGGGTTGACTCCATTCCCGTAAGGACAGACGCCGCGGCCAGGGCCGAAGTTCCCGCACGCAGGCGCGAAGGTGCCACGCACGCCGGTGCTCGCAGCGCGGCCTCAGCCATGCAGGCGTGAACTGCGCGGCACCGACGCCAGCAGGAAGTCCATCTGGTCGGCGACGATGCGGCGGCCGCGCAGGATCATGTCCTCGTGCAGGCTGGGCACGTAGGGCAGGTACATCAGCACCATGTGCGCTTCTTCGGGCAGGCGGTTGCCCTTGCGGCCGTTGCAGGCGCGGCAGGCGGTGATGCAGTTCATCCACGAGTCGGTGCCGCCGCGCGACACCGGCACGATATGTTCGCGCGTCAGCTCGTCGAACAGGAAACGCCCGCCGCAGTAGGCGCAGAAGCCGCGGTCGCGGGCGAACAGCTTGTGGTTGGACAAGGTCGGCGACTGGCGCCAGGCGCGGCTGGGGATGGCGCCGCGGACGGCGACGATGGGGTGCAGCTCGATGCGCGACTGCAGGCCGGTGCTGCGCTGCAGGCCGCCGCGCATGACGTGAAAGGCGTCGCCCAGCGTCCACGCCACGGCGTCGCTGGCATACAGCACGGCCGCCTCGCGCGAACTGATCCACGCCTGGGGGCGGCCCGAAACATCGAGCTGCAGCACGTCCATGCCCCTAGGGTAATCGATCAGCGGCCGGCGCTGGAAAAGTCGAGTTTCGGTTCCGACGATCAGGGTTAACCCGCGATCCCGACCGCGCAGCGGCCCATCTAGGACGGTGACCCTAGAAAAAGTCACCTCGCCGGCAGTGGGGCCGAGGCCGAAGTCTGCAAAATAGAACGATCGTTCGTATTTTTCCAGATGAACCCGTGACCCTCCACACCGAGCCACCGCCAGACACCGCAGCCGCCCCCAGGCTGGCGCCGAAGTCCCTGCAAAAGGGCCAGCAGACTCGCGCGGCGATTCTGGAAGCGGCGCTGGGGTTGGCCTCGCACATGGGGCTGGAAGGCCTGTCGATCGGTGCGCTGGCCGAGGTCACGCAGATGAGCAAGTCGGGTGTCTTCGCGCACTTCGGCTCGCGCGAGGAACTGCAGATCTCCGTCATCCGCGAGTACCACGCGCGCTTCGAGGAAGAAGTCTTCTTTCCTTCGATGCGCGAAGAGCGCGGCGTGCCGCGCCTGCGTGCGCTGTTCGAGCGCTGGCTTCGGCGCGTTTCGGTGGAGGTCGACTCGGGCTGCATCTACATCAGCGGCGCCGTCGAGTTCGACGACCGGCCCGGGCCGGTGCGCGACGCGCTGGCGTCGATGGTGCATGCCTGGCACGCCGCGCTGTCGCGTGCCATCCGCCTGGCCGTCGATGTCGGCCAGCTGCGCGCCGACACCGACCCCGACCAGGTGCTGTTCGAACTGCACGGGCTCATCCTCGCACTGCACCACGATGCGCGTTTCCTGCGCACGCCGGGCGCGCTGGACCGTGCCCGCACCGGCTTCGAACGCGTGCTTTCGCACTATGGCCCGGCAGCTGCCGCCACTGCCGGCAGCACGGCGGCCGTTGCCGCAGCGCCGGCCCGGCAACGCAGCGCACGGCGTTGAACCGACGCCGCCGCCGACCCTCTTCAATTCCATCCGCCTGCCCAGGAGACCCACATGGCCCACTACACCCCGCCCTTGCGCGACATGCAGTTCGTGCTGCACGAGTTGCTGCACGTCGCCGACGAGCTCAAGCAGTTGCCGCGGCATGCGGAGATCGACGCCGACACCCTCAACGCCGTCATCGAGGAAGGCGGCAAGTTCGCTGCCGAGGTGCTGTTCCCGATCAACATCAGCGGCGACACCGAGGGCTGCACGCTGGACCCGGCGACGCACGAGGTGCGCCCGCCGACCGGCTTCAAGGAGGCCTACGCCAAGTACGTGGAAGGCGGCTGGCCGTCGCTGTCGGCCGACCCCGAGTACGGCGGCCAGGGCCTGCCGATCGTGCTCAACCAGTGTTTCTACGAGATGCTGAACTCGGCCAACCAGGCCTGGACCATGTACCCCGGCCTGTCGCACGGCGCCTACGAGTGCCTGAAGGCGCACGGCACGGTCGAGCAGAAGGCGACCTACCTGCCGCGCCTGACCAGCGGCGAATGGACCGGCACCATGTGCCTGACGGAGTCGCACTGCGGCACCGACCTCGGCATGCTGCGCACCAAGGCCGAGCCGGTGGCCGGGGCGCCCGAGGGCACCTATCGCCTGACCGGCCAGAAGATCTTCATCTCGGCCGGCGAGCACGACCTGGCGCCGAACATCGTGCACCTGGTGCTGGCGCGCCTGCCCGACGCACCGGTGGGCAGCAAGGGCATCTCGCTGTTCGTGGTGCCCAAGTTCGTCGTCGGCGCCGACGGCGCGCTGGGTGAACGCAACCCGATCTTCTGCACCGCGATCGAGCACAAGATGGGCATCAACGGCAGCGCCACCTGCCAGATCGACCTCGACGGCGCCGTCGGCACGCTGGTCGGTCAGCCGCACAAGGGACTGGCGGCGATGTTCGTGATGATGAACGCGGCGCGGCTGGGCGTGGGCAACCAGGGCCTGGGGCTGACCGAAGTGGCCTACCAGAACGCCGTCGCCTACGCCAAGGACCGCATCCAGATGCGCAGCCTGTCGGGCCCGAAGGCGCCCGACAAGCCGGCCGACCCGATCATCGTGCACCCCGACGTGCGCAAGATGCTGCTCACCGCACGCGCCTACGCCGAAGGCGGCCGCGCGCTGGCGATCTACATCGCGCTGCTCATCGACAAGGAGCTCAGCAGCGACGACGCCGACGAGCGCAAGGAGTGTGCCGAGCAGGTGGCGCTGCTCACGCCCATCGTCAAGGCTTTCCTCACCGACAACGCCTGGATCGCCACCTCGCACTGCATGCAGGTCTTCGGCGGCCACGGCTACATCAAGAGCTCGGGCATGGAGCAGTACGTGCGCGACGCCCGCATCAACATGATCTACGAAGGCACCAACACCATCCAGGCGCTGGACCTGCTGGGCCGCAAGGTGCTGGGCGACAACGGCGCCCGGCTGAAGAAGTTCGGCCGCCTGATCGCCGAGTTCGTCGAGGAAGAGGGCACCAGCGAGGCGATGCAGGAGTTCGTCAACCCGCTGGCCGACCTGGGCGACAAGGTCACCAAGCTGACCACCGAACTGGGCATGAAGGCCTTCGGCAACGCCGACGAGGTGGGCGCCGCGGCGGTGGACTACCTGCGCATCTGCGGCCACCTGGTGTTTGCGTATTTCTGGGCCCGCATGGCTAGGGTGGCGCTCGAAAAGAAGGATTCGGGCGACCCGTTCTACACCGCCAAGCTGCACACGGCGCGCTTCTACTTCGCCAAGCTGCTGCCCGAGACGGCCGGGCTCATCCGCAGTGCGCGTGCCGGCATGGCGCCGCTGATGGCGATGGACGAAGCGCTGTTCTAGAGTAGCGCCCACCACCGGTCGATCTAGGAGACGAACATGAAGAAGATTCTTTGTACCTTGGCGCTGGGTCTTGCCGCCGCCGCCGTCCATGCCCAGGCCACGCCGGAGGGGCTGTGGAAGACCATCGACGACGAGACCCAGGCCGAGAAGTCCTACGTCCGCATCAGCGACGCCGGCGGCGTGCTCAGCGGCAGGATCGAGAAGCTGCTCGACCCCACCAAGCAGGATTCGGTGTGCGACAAGTGCAGCGACGCGCGCAAGGACCAGAAGGTGCTGGGCATGACCATCGTCGAGGGCGTCAAGAAGCACGCCGACGAGCCTTACTGGGACAGCGGCACGATCCTCGACCCCAACAACGGCAAGACCTACAAGGTGCGCTTGACGCCCAAGGACGGCGGCAAGGCGCTCGAGGTGCGGGGTTATATCGGCCCGTTCTACCGCAACCAGAAATGGATCCGCGTCGAGTGACGCTACAGGAGCAAAAGTGAATCGATTCCAAGTCCGCAAGGTCGCCGTGCTCGGCGCCGGCGTGATGGGCGCGCAGATCGCCGCCCATCTGGTCAACTGCAAGGTGCCGGTGGTGCTGTTCGACCTTCCCTCGAAAGAAGGACCGAAGAACGGCATCGTCACCAAGGCTGTCGAAGGGCTGAAGAAGCTCAAGCCCGCGCCGCTGGGCGTGCCCGAGGACGCCGCGCTGATCCAGCAGGCCAACTACGAGGAGCACCTGGCGCTGCTGGGCGAATGCGACCTCGTCATCGAGGCCATCGCCGAGCGCATGGACTGGAAGCTCGACCTTTACCAGCGCATCGCGTCGGCGCTGAAACCCCAGGCCATCGTCGCCAGCAACACCTCGGGGCTGTCGATCACCCAGCTCAGCGCAGCGCTGCCCGAATCGATCCGGCCGCGCTTCTGCGGCATCCACTTCTTCAACCCGCCGCGTTACATGGCGCTGGTCGAGCTGATCGATACGCCGGCCACGCAGCCCGCCGTGCTCGACGACCTGGAGGCCTTCGTCACCAGCGCGCTCGGCAAGAGCGTGGTGCGTGCCAAGGACACGCCCAACTTCATCGCCAACCGGGTCGGCATCGCCGGCATGCTGGCGACGATGAAGGAGGCCGAGACCTACGGGCTGAGCTACGACGTCGTCGACGACCTCACCGGCAAGAAGATGGGCCGCGCCTCCAGCGGCACCTTCCGCACCGCCGACGTGGTGGGCCTGGACACCATGGCGCACGTCATCAAGACGCTGCAGGACAACCTGGCCGACGACCCGTTCTACGCCAGCTACGCCACGCCGCCGGTGCTGGAGGCGCTGATCGACAAGGGCGCGCTGGGCCAGAAGGCCGGTGCCGGTTTCTACAAGAAGGTCGGCAAGGACATCCTGCGGCTGGACCCGGCCAAGGCCGACTATGTGCCGGCGGGCGGCAAAGCCGAAGCCATCGTCGAACGCATGCTCAAGAAGCCTGCCGCAGAACGCTTGAAGCTGCTGCGCGAGTCCACCAACCCGCAGGCGCAGTTCCTGTGGGCGATCCTGCGCGACGCCTTCCACTACGCCGCGGTGCACCTGGAGACCATCGCCGAGACGGCGCGCGACGTCGACTTCGCGATGCGTTGGGGCTTCGGCATGAAGCAGGGCCCGTTCGAGTTGTGGCAGGACGCCGGCTGGCAGCAGGTGGCGCAGTGGGTCAAGGAGGACATCGCCGCCGGCAAGGCGCTGAGCCAGGCGCCGCTGCCGGCGTGGGTGTTCGACGGCCGCACCGGCGTGCATACGCCCGAGGGCTCGTGGAGCCCGGCGCGCAAAGCCTACGTACCGCGCAGCAGCCTGCCGGTGTACGGCCGCCAGCACTTCCCCGAAGACGTGCTCGGTTCGGGCGCCGCGGCAGCGCTGAAGAGCGGCACCGAAGTCTTCCGCAACGACGAAGTGCGGGTGTGGACGCTCGACGGCGAGGTGCTGATCGCCAGCATCACCGCCAAGCTGCACCTCATCAGCGCCACCGTCACCGAGGGCCTGCTCAAGGCAGTTGAACTGGCCGAAGCCGGCTACAAGGGCCTGGTGATCTGGTCGCCCGACGAGGTCTTCAGCGCCGGCGCCAACCTCGAGTCGATGATGCCGGTGTTCATGAAACTCGGCGCCAAGGGCATCAAGCCCGAGGAGAAGAAGCTGCAGGACGCCATGCTGCGCATCCGCTACGCGCAAGTGCCGGTGGTCAGTGCGGTGCGCGGCATCGCGCTGGGCGGCGGCTGCGAACTCGCGGTCTACAGCGCGCGGCGCGTGGCGGCGATGGAGAGCTACATCGGACTGGTCGAAGTCGGCGTCGGGCTGATCCCCGGCGGCGGCGGCCTGGCCTACATCGCGCGCCGTGCCGCCGAGATGGCCGCGGCCGGCAACGCCGGCGCCGACATCATGAAGTTCGCCACCGACGGCTTCACCAGCGCGGCGATGGCCAAGGTCGGCACCAGCGCCATCGAGTCGCGCAAGCTCGGCTACCTGCTGTGGGGCGACGTCATCGTGCCGCACAAGGACGAATTGCTGTACGTGGCGTTGACGCAGGCCAAGGCGATGTACGACAGCGGCTACCGGCCGCCGACGCGGGCCCTGTTCCCGGTGGCCGGCCGCAGCGCCATCGCCACCATCAAGGCCCAGCTGGCCAACATGCGCGACGGCGGCTTCATCAGCGCGCACGACTTCCACATCTCGACGCTGATCGCCGAAGTGGTGTGCGGCGGCGACGTCGACGCCGGGTCGCTGGTGACCGAGGAGTACCTGATGGCGATGGAGCGCGACCGCTTCTGCTCGCTGCTGGAACACCCCAAGACCCAGGAACGCATCATGGGGATGCTTTCGACCGGCAAGCCGGTGAGGAACTGATCATGAGCAAACAAGTGCAAGAAGCCTACATCGTTGCCGCCACGCGCACGCCGATCGGCAAGAGCGGCCGCGGCTACTTCCGCAACACGCGGCCCGACGACCTGCTGGTGGCTGCCGTGCGCAGTGCGCTGCGGCAGGTGCCGACGCTCGACCCGAAGGCGATCGAGGACGCCATCATCGGCTGCAGCTTCCCCGAAGGCGAGCAGGGCATGAACATGGCGCGCGCCGCGATGGTGCTGGCCGGGCTGCCGCATTCGGTGGGCGGCGTCACCGTCAACCGCTTCTGCGCCAGCGGCCTGACCGCGCTGCAGATGGCGGCCGACCGCATCCGCGTCGGCGAGGCCGACGTGATGATCGCCGGCGGCGCCGAGAGCATGAGCATGGTGCCGATGGGCGGCAACAAGCCCTCGTTCAATCCCGAGGTCTTCGCGCGCGACGAGAACGTCGGCATCGCCTACGGCATGGGACTCACCGCCGAGAAGGTGGCGTCACAGTGGAAGGTCGGCCGCGAGGCGCAGGACGCCTTTGCGCTGGCCTCGCACCAGAAGGCGCTCAAGGCCATGGCGGCGGGCGAATTCGCCGACGAGATGACGCCGATCGAGATCGTCGAGCGTTTCCCGAACCTGGCCACCGGCGAGGTCGGCACGAAGACGCGCACCGTGAGCCTGGACGAAGGCGCGCGCCCGGACACCAGCCTCGAAGGGCTGGCCCGGCTGAAGCCGGTGTTCGCCGCCAAGGGCAGCGTCACCGCCGGCAACAGCAGCCAGACCAGCGACGGTGCCGGCGTGCTGATCCTGGCCAGCGAAAAGGCGATCAAGCAGTACGACCTGAAACCGCTCGCGCGTTTCGTCAGCTTCGCCGCGCGCGGCGTGCCGCCCGAGATCATGGGCATCGGTCCCATCGAGGCCATCCCGGCCGCGCTGCGCTACGCCGGCCTGAGCCTGGCCGACATCGGCTGGATCGAGCTCAACGAAGCCTTCGCCGCGCAGGCGCTGGCGGTCATCGACACCGTGGGCCTGGACGCGGCCAAGGTCAACCCGATGGGCGGCGCCATCGCGCTGGGCCACCCGCTGGGCGCCACCGGCGCCATCCGCGCCGCCACCGTCGTGCATGCGCTGCGCCGGCACGACCTCAAGTACGGCATGGTGACCATGTGCGTCGGCATGGGGCAGGGCGCCGCCGGCATCATCGAACGCGTCTGAAGCCGGCAGCGTCTGCGGCATGGGCCGGGCTGACCTGCTGATGCGGCACCGTGCAGCGGCCGCTGCGCCGCGGTCGGCCGAAGGGGCTGCGGCCGGGCGCAGGATCGAGCTACGCGCGGCCGACGGCGTCGCGCTGGCGGCGTCTTGGCTCGACGCCGTGGGGCCGCGGCGCGGCGTCGTCGTGCTCGTGCCGGCCACCGGGGTGTCGCAGCACTTCTACCGCCGCTTTGCGTCGTGGCTCGCGCAGCACGGCCACGCCGTGCTGGGCTTCGACTTCCGCGGCATCGGCGAGTCGCGGCCGCGCTCGCTGCGCGGCTTCGAAGCCAGCCTCGACCACTGGGTGCTGGACCTCGACGCCGCGCTGGCACGGGCCTTGGACGAAGCCGGCAGCGGCGTGCCGGTGGTCGGCGTCGGCCACAGCGTCGGCGGCACGCTGCTGTTCATGGCCGAGCAGGCGCCGCGGCTGCGCACGCTGGTCGCCGTCGGCGCGCAGACCGCGCACTGGCACGACTTCCCGCACCCGCAGCGCTGGCCGATGGCGCTGCTGTGGCATGGCGTGATGCCGGCGCTGACCAGCAGCTTGGGCTACTTTCCGGCGCGTGCGCTGGGCCTGGGCGAGGACCTGCCGCGCGGCGTCGCCATGCAGTGGGCGCTGCGGCCCTGGCGGCCGCTGTTCGCCGACGCTGACGCGGCAGCGCGCCGCCAGCGCACGCTGCCGGCCGTACACATGATGGCCGCACGCGACGATGTCTTCGCCACGCCGGCGGCGGTCGACCGCCTGCTGGCGCAGCTGCCCGGCGTGGCGGTGCAGCGCCATGTCATCGAACCGGCGGCGCACGGCCTGGCACGCATCGGCCACTTCGACCTCTTCCGCGAACGCTGTGCGGCGGCCTGGCCGCTGCTGCTGTCGCGCATCGACACCCACCATCCCAGCCTGACGACGAGAGACGCACCATGACCATCAAGACCGCCACCATCAACGGCGTGGCCACCATCGAGATCGCGCGGCCCGAGAAGAAGAACGCGCTCACGGTGGCCATGTACCAGGCCATGACCGACGCGCTGGTCGCCGCGCGCGAAGACGCCGCCGTGCGCGCGGTGCTGATCACCGGCCAGCCGGGCGTCTTCACGTCGGGCAACGACATCCAGGACTTCATGACGCGCGCGCCCGGCCAGGGCAGCGAGGCCATGGACTCGCCGGTATTCCGCTTCATGCGTGCGCTGCTCGAATGCGACAAGCCGGTGGTGGCCGCCGTCACCGGCGCGGCCATCGGCATCGGCACCACGATGCTGCTGCACTGCGACTTCGTCTTCGTCTCCGACGAAGCGCGGCTGGCGATGCCCTTCGTGGCGCTGGGACTGGTGCCCGAATTCGCGTCCAGCCTCATCGTGCCGCAGCTGATGGGCCACCGCCGCGCGGCCGAGAAGCTGCTCACCGGCGACCCCTTCACGCCCGAGCAGGCGGTGGAATGCGGCATCGCCAACGCCGTGCTGCCGGCCGGCGAGGTGGTGAACCACGCCCGCCGCGTCGCCGAGCGCTTCAATCAGCTGCCGCCTGGCGCCGTGCGCGAAGCCAAGCAGCTGATGCGCGGCCCGCAGCATGAACTGATCCTGCAGACCATCCGCAGCGAGGGCGAGATCTTCGCCCGCCGCCTGCGCAGCCCCGAGGCGATGGAAGCCTTCCAGGCCTTCTTCCAGAAGCGCCAGCCCGACTTCTCGAAGTTCTGAGGGCGCGCCGCCATGTCGCTGGCCGTCAAACTCATGCTCAGCCCGCTGCTCGTCGCGCAGGCCGTGGCCACGCGCGCGCGCATGCCGCGGCTGCCCGAAGCCGGTGGCGCGCGCCGCGGCGAAACCGGCCGCGGGCCGCTGCTGCGCCTGCTGATCGTCGGCGACTCGTCGGCCGCAGGCGTCGGCGTCGTCACGCAGCGCCAGGCGCTGGCCAGCCAGCTCGCGGCGCGGCTGGCCGCGGCGGCCGGCGTGCGCGTGCGCTGGCAGCTGCAGGCGCGTTCGGGGATGACCTCGCAGCAGGCGCTGCAGCTGCTGCGCGCCGAGCCGCCCGAATACGCCGACGTGGTGGTCGTCGTGACCGGCGTCAACGACGTCGTCGACCAGGTCCCTTCGCAGCGCGCGGTGGCCGCGCGCGAGGCCCTGGCCAACTGGCTGCGCAACGCGCAGGGCGCCCACCATGTGGTGTTCGCGCCGCTGCCGCCGATCCACGCCTTTCCGGGGCTGCCGCAGCCGTTGCGCTGGGTGGCCGGCGCCGACGCCAGGCGCCACAACGCCGCGCTGGTGGCGTGGGCGGCCACGCGCAACGACGTCTCCTGCGTCGCGATGGCCATGCCGCTGGACCCCGGCAGCATGGCCAGCGACGGTTTCCACCCCGGCGAGCCGGTCTACCGCTACTGCGCCGGCGCCATTGCAGAGCACATCGCCACGGCCGTCTGGCCGCAACTGCCACGGGAGTTCCAGACATGACCCGCACGCTGCACGGCCGCACCCTCGTCATCACCGGCGCCAGCCGCGGCATCGGGCTGGCGATCGCCAAGCGCGCCGCCGCCGACGGCGCCAACATCGTGATCCTGGCCAAGACCACCGAACCCAACCCGAAGCTGCCGGGCACGCTGTTCAGTGCCGCCGAGGAGATCGAGGCCGCCGGCGGCCAGGCGCTGCCGGTGCCCACCGACATCCGCGACGAAGCCGCGGTGGCCACCGCCGTGCAGGCCGCGGTGGCACGCTTCGGCGGCATCGACATCCTGGTCAACAACGCCAGTGCGATCAGCCTCACGCCGACGCCGGCGACGCCGATGAAGCGTTTCGACCTCATGTTCGGCGTCAACGTGCGCGGCACCTACTGCTGCACGCAGGCCTGCCTCCCCGAGCTGGTCAAGAGCGCGCAGGCCGGGCGCAACCCGCACGTGCTGAACATGAGCCCGCCGCTGAGCATGAAGGAGCACTGGTTCAAGGGCCACGTCGCCTACACCATGGCCAAATACGGCATGAGCGAATGCACGCTGGGCCACGCCGGCGAGTTCAGGCCGCATGGCATCGCCGTCAACAGCCTGTGGCCGCGCACGGCCATCGCCACCGCCGCGCTGCAGATGATTCCGGGCATCGACCTGAACATGTGCCGCAAGCCCGAGATCCTGGCCGACGCGGCCTACTTCATCCTCACCAGCGACGCCCGCAGCACCAGCGGCAACTTCTTCATCGACGACGAACTGCTGGCGCAGCACGGCGTCACCGACCTCGACCGCTATTCGGTGCAGCCGGGAACGAAGAATTTCATTCCCGACTTCTTCGTCGACTGACCGCCGGTGTGGTGCGCCACGCTGTTCCGTGCGAAGACCACGACCCCGATGACCACGCGGCTGGCCGGCGCGAAAAGCCGCTGGCCGCGCTGCGGCCTCGGGAGACCGATCACCGGAGGCGGGTGTCGGCTTTGCGGAGTCGTGTCGAACGCGGCCATACCGGGTCGTCAAGGCAGACCCTGCGGCGGACACGGCCGCGTCCAGACGGCACACTCCGGCCAACCGAGCGCCCACGAGCATGCTGCAGATCGCCTTCGACAACACCTTCGCGCGTGAACTGCCCGGCTGCTACGCCGCCTGGAAGCCAGCCACCGCACCGGCACCCGCCTTGCTGTTCCTGAACCGGGGGCTGGCCGATGAGCTTGGCCTGGATGCCGCCGACCTGGCCGGCCCCGAAGGCGCCGCGCTCTTTGCTGGCAACACGCTGCCCGAGGGCGCCGAACCGCTGGCCCAGGCCTATGCCGGCCACCAGTTCGGCGGCTTCTCGCCGCAACTGGGCGATGGGCGCGCGCTGCTGCTGGGCGAGGTGATCGACCGCCGCGGCCAGCGGCGCGACATCGCCTTCAAGGGCTCCGGTCGCACGCCGTTTTCGCGCGGGGGCGACGGCAAGGCTGCCGTGGCGCCCATGCTGCGCGAGGTGCTGATCGGCGAGGCCATGCACGCCCTGGGCATCCCCAGCACGCGCGCGCTGGCCGTGGTCGCCACGGGCGAGCTGGTCTACCGCGAGGCGGCCTTGCCCGGCGCGATCCTGACGCGCGTGGCGGCCAGCCACCTGCGCGTGGGCACCTTCCAGTTCTTCGCCGCCCGCGGCGAGATCGACAAGCTGCGCCTGCTGGCCGAGTACACCATTGCGCGCCATGACCCGGCGCTGGCGGGAACACCCGGCCGCCACCTGGCGCTGCTGCGCGCCGTGGCCGGGCGGCAGGCACGGCTTGTCGCGCAGTGGATGAACGTGGGCTTCATCCACGGCGTGATGAACACCGACAACATGACGATCTCGGGCGAGACCATCGACTACGGCCCCTGCGCCTTCATGGAGGCCTACGACCCGGCCACGGTCTTCAGCAGCATCGACCATGGTGGCCGCTACGCCTACGGCAACCAGCCGCACATCGCGCGCTGGAACCTGGCACGCCTGGCCGAAGCACTGCTGCCGCTGATGGCCGACGGTGACGACGAAGCCGCAGTGCAGCAGGCGGTGGCGGACGTGACGGCGGTCATCGACGCGTTCCCGGCCTGGTATGCCGAGGCGCTGCTGCAGGGCCAGCGCGCCAAGCTCGGGCTGCAGCGGGCAGCCGACGACGTTGGCGACACCGCGCTGGCCGAAGACTGGCTCGCGCTGCTGCAGCAACACGGTGTGGACTTCACGCTGGCCTGGCGCCGTCTGGCCGACGCGGCCGCGGGTGACGCCCAGCCCTTGCGTGCGCTGTTCGCCGAGCCGGCTGCGGTGAGCCCCTGGCTGGAACGCTGGCGCCGGCTTTGCGTTCAAGAGGACGGTGGCGACCGTGGCGCCGGCGCGGCACGCGCCGTGCGCATGCGCCAGGTGAACCCGTGGCTCATCCCGCGCAACCACCGCGTCGAGGAGGCGCTGGCCGCGGCCTCGGAGCACGACGACCTGACCCTGCTGGAACGCCTGCTGGCCGCGCTGCGACGGCCGTACGACGAGGAACCGGCCTTCTCGCTCTACGCGGAACCCGCGCCGGCGCAGGTCACCGCGGCGTACCGGACGTTTTGCGGTACGTAGCCTGGACGCCTGCGTGAACCGTACGCGACGTTCGCGGGCAGCTTGCCGCTCCTGGGCGACCGCATGTGGCAGGGTGACGAACGAGATTGAGGAATTGCCCAGGGCCGGGAGGCCGGCCTGCATCGGTGCCAGCCAAGTGGACACCAGGCGTTGCCGGGGGTGACGAGGACGTTGGCGAGGCAGGTGATGTTCGGACGACGCCGAGATTTGAAGGCAGGCACTGCCTGGGCCCCTCAGTGGAAGTAAGTCAACTTCACACTGTCGGGCTGGTCCTGCTGGTGGGGGCTGCCCTGATGGAAGGGGTTGCGCAGCGTGAACAGTTCGTAGGCCTGCAGACCGACGCCATTGAAGGTTACCTCGCGTTCGAGGCAGGCCATTTCTCCCATCTTCCAGATGACGTCGCCCAGTTTCGCACGGGGCACGAGGAAAACGCCCAGATGCGTCGCCTGGGCATAGCCAGCCAGGGATGCGTTGCATGCGCTCCCGAAGATGATGATGCGCACCTTGGTGCTCGGCGTGCGCAGCAGGCGCGGCAGGTTGTAGCTGCAACTGACGAAGGGGCTCTTGGCCTGGAATCCCTCCTGATGCGCATGGGCCGTTTCGCGATCCGCCTGGGCCGAGCTTGAGGGACCGCCCGCCATCTTCTTGCGCAGCAACAGCGCCGGATTCGATGGACGCTCCTGCTCCAGCCGGGCGGGCTGGCTGGGCTCGACGCGCCCGGGAACGGGTTTCTGCAGGGCCGGCGGCAGCAGGGTCTCGGCATCGCCCGAATAGAAGCGGAACAGCACAACGCAATCGCTGGCGGGATCGGTCTGAAACCGCTGTCGCGCATTCGCCGCACTCGCATTGATGCGGAGGGGCTCAGTGCCCGTGTCCGTGCCATGCACGATCAGGGCATGGTTCAGCGCCCGCAGGAGCAAGGTCCCTCGCGCCAGCAGGCACTTCTCCAATTCCTGCCGGAAGGCGTTCCGGAAGTTCATGGATAGATCAGCGCACTGCCATTCCACCCACCGGCCGACCAGATCATTGCTCCCGGCGATCACCGCCTGATGTTCCAGGGCATGTGTCGGCACTGTACCGGTGCGGCCGCGGTGGGTGCCATCCAGCACCTCAACCCGGCCAGCCTGCGCGCTGAGCACTTCCACGCTGGTGCCGGCATCGAGCGCGACGACATCCCCCCACCCCGTCGTCATGGCAACGGCCTGGCTGAGCTTGGTCCTTGGCATCGTTTCTCTCCCTTGCGAAACCCTGATGCAGCGGTGCACGCGGCGCCAGCGCCGGCTTTCAGGCTGCGCGGGCCAGCTCCGGGCGAGGCCGGTACAGGCTGGCGGATTCTCTGCCTGGCCATGGCAACCACCAAAGCGGCGCGACCAAAACCCACACCTACATGCAGCCTAACGCCGAAGTTCGACGGCTGTTACGGGTCGTGCCAACAGGAGAAGATGAGGTGCCAGGAAGCTGCCATTGCGCAGCGACTGGAACTGGC
>CAYJOA010000086.1:0-19768 GCA_964371495.1 uncultured Rubrivivax sp. | reverse complement strand
GCGCCGGGGTGACCACCGGCGCCGCCGCCACCGCAGCGGCCTGGGCGGCCAGGCGCGAGCCCGGCGGGTCGATGAGCAGGGTGTAGGCTCTCACCAGGCGTCCGGACGCCCAGTTGGCTTCGACGATGACGTCGACGAAAGGCTCGAGCACGGCGCGGTCGCTGGTCACGCGCAGCACGGCACGGCCGTCCGGCCGGCGCACCACCTGCACCGTCGCCGACGGCAGCACCGGGTTGTATTCGACGCCGGCGGCGCGGTAGGCCTCGGCCGACGCCACGCGCAGCTGCAGCGAGGCCGCTTCCTCGGGGCTCAGGCTCGTGACCTCGATCTCGGCGCGCAGCGTCTCGCCCAGCGCCGACTGCACGGTCAGCCGCCCCAGGCCGAGCGCCCAGGCCTGCGTACCCCACAGGCAGGCGGCCGCCAGGGCCACCCCATTGAGCGCGAAACGCGCCGCGTTCGTCGAACGGTGTCTCAAAGCATCTCCCCCATGCGATCGGGCCAGGCGCCGCTGGTCGCGCGCCGCCGCCGCTTCAAACCACCCTCACCGGGCACCAGCGCACAGTGACAGAACGGCAGAAATCGCAACAGCATCAAGCATATAGGAGCGCAAACTCACGCATAAGCTGATGATTGGCAGGGAAATGCTTTGTTTCCGGAGCTCAACCCGGCTGTTGTCGGTGGGCAACGGCGCGTGTGTCACTGCCGCAGCAGGATGCGCAGCATGCGGCGCAGCGGCTCCGCGGCACCCCACAGCAACTGGTCGCCAATGGTGAAGGCACCGAGGTAGTCGTCGCCGAGGGCGAGCTTGCGCACACGCCCGACGGCGATCTTCATGGTGCCGGTCACGGCCACCGGCGTCAGGCCGTGCACGGTGTCCATGCGCTGGTTGGGTACGAAGCTGACCCACTCGTTGTCGGCGCGGATCATGGCCTCGATGTCGGCCAGCGGCACGTTCTTCTTCAGCTTGAAGGTCAGCGCCTGGCTGTGGCAGCGCATGGCGCCGACGCGCACGCACAGGCTGTCGATGGGCGTGGCGGGTGTGCCGAAGCCGGGGCCGCGGCCGAGGATCTTGTTGGTTTCGGCGCCGCCCTTCCACTCTTCCAGGCTGGTGCCGTCGCCACGATCGGCGTCGATCCAGGGGATCAGGCTGCCGCCCAGCGGCACCATGAAGTTCTTCGTCTCCTCGGCCGACATGCCGCGCTGCGTGGCAGCGACCTGGCGGTCGATCTCCAGGATCGCGCTCGCCGGGTCGTCGAGCAGCGGCCGCACGGCGGCATTCAGGGTGCCGTACTGCGTGAGCAGTTCACGCATGTGCTGCGCACCACCGCCGCTGGCCGCCTGGTAGGTGGTGGCCGTCATCCATTCCACCAGGTCGGCCTTGAACAGCGCGCCCAGGCCCATCAGCATGCAGCTGACGGTGCAGTTGCCGCCGATGTAGTCCTTGATGCCCTTGGCCAGCGCGGCTTCGATCACCGGCATGTTGACCGGGTCGAGGATGATCACCGCGTCGTCGTTCATGCGCAGGGTCTTGGCGGCGTCGATCCAGTAGCCCTTCCAGCCGCCGGCGCGGAGCTGCGGATAGACCGCCTTGGTGTACTCGCCGCCCTGGCAGGTGATGACGATGTCGCAGCGCTTCAGCGCTTCGATGTCGTTGGCGTCCTTCAGCGTGGTCTCGTTCTTGGCCAGACCCGCGATCGCCGCCGGCAGCGCGCCGCCGGCGTTGCTGGTGGAAAAGAACATCGGCTCGATGAGCGCGAAGTCGCCTTCGGCCTGCATGCGGTCCATCAGCACCGAGCCGACCATGCCGCGCCAGCCTACCAATCCTACGAGTGCCATTTGAGTTTCGCCTTTCCGTCGTTTCGGACCCCTGGCTGTCCCTCGGCTCGTTTCGCCGGGGTCCAGAAGGGGCGAGACGATCCGAGAGCCTCAGCTCCGGGTGGTGATCGTCTTGCCGGTCACGGCGGCTAGCACCGCGTCACCCATCTCGCGCGTGCCGACCTTCTGGGTGCCTGCGCTCCAGATGTCCGGCGTGCGCAGGCCGGCCGTGAGCACGGCCTTCACGGCCGACTCGATGCGGTCGGCGGCGGCAGGCTGGTCGAGCGAATAGCGCAACATCATGGCGGCAGACAGGATTGTAGCCAGCGGGTTGGCTACGCCCTGGCCAGCGATGTCGGGTGCGCTGCCGTGGCTGGGCTCGTACAGGCCCTTGCCGTTCTTGTCCAGGCTGGCGCTGGGCAGCATGCCGATCGAGCCGGTGAGCATGGCCGCCTCGTCGGACAGGATGTCGCCGAACATGTTGCCGGTGACGACCACGTCGAAGGCCTTCGGCGCCTTCACCAGCTGCATGGCGGCGTTGTCGACGTACATGTGCTGCAGCTCGACGTCGGGGTACTCGGCGTGCACTTCGGTGACCACGTCCTTCCAGAACTGGAAGGTCTCGAGCACGTTGGCCTTGTCGACGCTGGTCACCTTCTTGCTGCGCTTGCGCGCCGCCTGGAAGGCCACGTGCGCGATGCGCTCGATCTCCGGGCGGCTGTAGCGCATGGTGTCGAAGGCTTCCTCGGCACCGGGGAAGTGGCCGTCGCTGGCGACGCGGCGGCCACGCGGCTGGCCAAAGTAGATGTCGCCGGTCAGTTCACGGATGATCAGGATGTCCAGGCCGGCCACCAGTTCGGGCTTCAGGCTCGACGCCTGCGTGAGCTGCTCGTAACACAGCGCCGGGCGCAGGTTGGCGAACAGCCCCAGGTGCTTGCGCAGGCCCAGGATGGCCTGCTCGGGGCGCAGCGCACGTTCCAGCTGGTCGTACTTCCAGTCGCCGACGGCGCCGAAGAGGATGGCGTCGGCGTCCCGGGCCAGCTGCAGCGTGCTCGCGGGCAGCGGGTGGCCGTGGGCCTCGTAGGCGGCGCCGCCGACGAGGGCGGTCTCGGTTTCGAACTTCAGGTCGAGCACGTTCAGCACGCGCGCGGCCTGCTCGACGATCTCGGTGCCGATGCCGTCGCCCGGCAGGATGGCGATCTTCATCTCGTTTTCCCTCGTTAACCCAACTGGGTCTGTGCCAGCCAGGGCATTTTCGCCAGGCGCTCGGCCTCGAAGGCCCGGATCTTGTCGGCATGGCGCAGCGTGAGGCCGATGTCGTCGAAGCCGTTGACCAGGCAGTACTTGCGGAAGGGCTGCACGTCGAAGGGCAGCTCGCTGCCGTCGGGCTTGATCACCACCTGCCGCGGCAGGTCCACCTTCAGGCTGTAGCCGGGGAAGGCGAAGGCCTCGTCGAAGAGCTTGGCGACCTGCGACTCGGGCAGCTGGATCGGCAACAAGCCGTTCTTGAAGCAGTTGTTGAAGAAGATGTCGGCGTAGCTCGGCGCGACGATGGCGCGAAAGCCGTACTGCTCCAGCGCCCACGGCGCGTGCTCGCGGCTGGAGCCGCAGCCGAAGTTGCTGCGTGCCAGCAGGATGCTGGCACCCTGGTAGCGCGGCTGGTTGAGCACGAAGTCGGGGTTCGGCTTGCGCGACGCCGGGTCCTGCCCCGGCTCGCCGGGGTCCAGATAACGCCAGGCATCGAACAGGTTGGGGCCGAAGCCGCTGCGCGCGATCGACTTCAGAAACTGCTTGGGGATGATGGCATCGGTGTCGACGTTTTCGCGGTCCATCGGGGCCACCAGCCCCTGGTGCACGGTGAAGGCTTGCATGGGACGGGTCCTTTCAGGCGAAACGCCTGACGTCGACGAAGTGGCCGTTCAGCGCCGCCGCCGCCGCCATCGCCGGGCTCACCAGGTGCGTGCGGCCGCCGGCGCCCTGGCGGCCTTCGAAGTTGCGGTTGCTGGTGCTGGCACAGCGCTCGCCGGGCTCCAGGCGGTCGGCATTCATCGCCAGACACATGCTGCAGCCGGGCTCGCGCCATTCGAAGCCGGCGGCCCTGAAGATCTCGTGCAGGCCCTCGGCCTCGGCCTGCGCCTTGACCAGCCCCGAACCCGGCACCACCAGCGCCAGCTTGACGTTGCCGGCGATACGGCCCCCGCTGCGCCTGACCACGGCGGCCGCCTCGCGCAGGTCCTCGATGCGGCTGTTGGTGCAGCTGCCGATGAAGACCTTGTCGATGCGGATGTCGGTGATGGCCTTGTTCGGCGTGAGGCCCATGTAGGCCAGCGCGCGCTCGATGGCGCCGCGCTTGACGGCGTCCTTTTCCTTGTCGGGGTCGGGCACGCGGCCGTCCACCGGCAGCACCATCTCGGGGCTGGTGCCCCAGGTCACCTGCGGCTGGATCTGCGTCGCGTCGAGTTCGACGACGGCGTCCCACTTCGCGCCGGGGTCGGACTGCAGCGTGCGCCAGTGCGCCACCGCCTGCTCCCACGCGACGCCGGCGGGCGCCAGCGGCCGCCCCTTGCAGTAGGCGATGGTCTTCTCGTCCACCGCCACCAGCCCGGCGCGCGCGCCGGCCTCGATGGCCATGTTGCACACCGTCATGCGGCCTTCCATGCTCAGCGCGCGGATGGCGGCGCCGCCGAATTCGATGGTGTAGCCGGTGCCGCCGGCGGTGCCGATCTTGCCGATGATGGCCAGCACCACGTCCTTGGCCGTGACGCCGGTGCCCAGCGTGCCGTCGACGCGCACCAGCATGTTCTTCGCCTTCTTGGCCAGCAGCGTCTGCGTGGCCATCACGTGCTCGACCTCGCTGGTGCCGATGCCGTGCGCCAGTGCGCCGAAGGCGCCGTGGGTGGAGGTGTGGCTGTCCCCGCAGACCACCGTCATGCCCGGCAGCGTGGCGCCGTTCTCCGGCCCGATGACGTGCACGATGCCCTGGCGCTTGTGCAGGAAGGGAAAGTACGCCGCCGCGCCCGAAGCCCGGATGTTGGCGTCCAGCGTCGTGATCTGCAGCTTGCTGATGGCGTCCTTGATGCCGTCGTAGCCGTCGGCCCAGCCGGTGGTGGGGGTGTTGTGGTCGGCGGTGGCGACGATGCTGCTGACGCGCCAGACCTTGCGCCCGGCCAGCCGCAGGCCTTCGAAGGCCTGTGGGCTGGTGACCTCGTGCACCAGGTGGCGGTCGATGTAGAGCACGGCGGTGCCGTCTTGCTCGGTATGGACGACGTGTTCGTCCCACAGCTTGTCGTACAGGGTCCTGGCCAGCATGCGGTCAACCTCCAGGCGTCGATTGTCCCGCATCGCGCCCGCGGCTCGGGCCTGGCGCCAGCGGCGGCGCACCGAAGCCGTGCCGGCCTGCGGGTGGCCGGCATGCACCCTTCAGACGGCGGTGGCGCGCTTTTCCAGCTCGGCCTTCAATCCCGGCGGCAGTTGCAGCTGGCGCGCCAGTTCGTCGAGGTAGGCGCGTTCCATGACCGTGGTCTCGTCCACCGCCACCACGCTGGCGAGGTAGATCTCGGCCGCCATCTCGGGGCTGGCGGCGGCTGCGGCGACGTCGACGGGATCGACCGGCCGCCGCAGTTCGGACTCGACCCAGCCACGCAGTCCGTTGTCGGCGTTCAGTCGCTGCAGTTCAGATTCGACCCGGCTGCGCTCGGCGTCGTCCATGTGGCCGTCGGCCTTGGCGGCGGCGATCAGGGCCTTGAGCATGGCCCGGCTGTGCACTTCCAGTTGCGGCGCGGGCAAGGCGGCAAAGCCGCCGGCGGCAGCGTCGGGCACCGTCGCCGCCGCCGCACCCGGGGCGGCGCCAGCGGTGTTCTGCCGCTGCCAGTCGCCATAGGCCTTCCAGGCCAGCGCACCCAGGGCGACCACGCTGCCGACCTTGAGCACCTTGCCGCCGACACGTCGGCCACCGCGGCTGCCCAGCAGCAGCCCCAGCACGCCACCCACCGCGGCGCCGGTGGCGTACTTGCGGCCGTCGCCTGCCTGCATGCCAGCGGTGGCGTTGCCGAGCGCAGCAGCGCCCGTCTTCAGCAGTTGTTCCAGATACGAGGTGGCGCTCATGGCAGGCCCGGGCAGTGTCGATGCGGGCACTGTAGCGCCGCCGACGATCGCCGCATGCCGGGTCCGGGCTTGCGGCCTGCGCCGGCCCCGCAGGCAGTCGGCCAGCGGCACGCGCGGTCGTCGAAGTCCGCGCGCCCAGACTATGGCCGTGCCGCGGCTGCGGCAGCCGGCAGGGCCCCGCGAGATCGGCACGAGGGGTCCGGCAAGGCCGCGGCCAGGCGCAGCATCAGCGTGTCGACGACGGGCAGTGTCGCCCACACCGGGTCCGCGGGGTCGCAACGCGCCAGCACCTCGCCCGCCGAGCGCAGCGGTGCCGTCAGGAAGGCATAACGTTCGTTCAGCAGCGGGTCGTCCAGGAGTTCGAGAAAACGCCGGTGGATGTACAGCGATGGCAGCGGCTTCGTGTGGTGCGAGCCGATGCTGGTGCCGCCGACATGCAGGGCCCGCATGTCGTCGCTGGACGACAGGAAGCGCACGCGCAGCCCTTCGGACAGCGCGACGCCGAGCAGCACGTGCAGCGTGTCGTGGAAGTCGTGGTAATGCTTCCAGTGGACGCCGCGCCCCAGGCCGATGCTCGCCAGGGCGTCGCGCACCTGCGCCGGCGGCTCGCGGTAGAGGCGGGCATCGATGCCGTGGCGCAGCATCAGCCGGCGCAGCGGTTCGGCGTTGAAGTACAGGAAGAAGGTCAGTGGAAAGACCGTGTCGACGGTCTCGCTCGCTTCGCTGAACTCGGCCAGCAGGCATTCGTCGACGGCCGGATGAAGCTGCTCGAAGAGTGCCTCGTCGAGGACATAACAGTCGTGGTCGACGATGCCGAAGTTGCCGCGGTGCTGCGCCAGCAGCAGGCTGATGACATCGCCGTGGGCGGCGCTGGACAGCGGCAGCGTTCGCAGCTCGAACAGCGGCAGCGCGGGAAAGCGCTCGCGCAGCAGGCGCCGCTCCCAGCGCCGTTCGCCGTTGCCCACGAGAACGACCTGCGCACGACCCTGCAGCAAGGCCAGGCAAGGCAGCAGGAAGTGCAGCGTGTGCGGCATCACGATCACATACAGCCGCGGCCGTGTGCCGGCCGGCAGCCGGTCCTGGAAAGCCGCGAAGCGTGGCCGGTTGAGTGCACCGTGGAGCAGCCTGCGATTGACACGCTGCGCCAGCACGCGCCAGGCCCGCAGCATGAACGCCGCGGGCACGTGTCTGAAGACGATGGCGAACCGGCCCAGACCGCGCTCGCGCATCGGCCGGCTGGCCACGCGCAGCCGGCGCAGGGTGGACTTCAGGCGCCACAGCATGGCCGCTTCGTCGGCATGGCAGCGGCCTTCAGCCCAGTGCCGCGACGACCTCCGGCGGCGCCTGCACGAGTTCGATCAGCACGCCCTCGCCGCCCAGCGGGAACTCTGCGTTGCCCTTGGGGTGGATGAAGCAGATGTCGTGGCCCGCCGCCCCCTTGCGGATGCCGCCGGGCGCAAAGCGTACGCCGTGCGCGCTCATCCAGGCCACGGCCTGCGGCAGGTCGTCCACCCACAGGCCGACATGGTTCAGCGGCGTCGTGTGCACGGCGGGCTTGCGTTCGGGGTCCAGCGGCTGCATCAGGTCCACTTCGACCGCATGCGAACCCTGCCCCAGCGCGCAGATGTCCTCGTCGACGTTCTCGCGCTCGCTGACGAAGCTGCTCTTGACCGCCAGTCCGAAGATCTCCACCCACAGCGATCGCAGCCGCTCCTTGCTGGGCCCGCCAATGGCGATCTGCTGCAGGCCCAGGATGCGGAAGGGCTTGTCGTTCATCAGGCAAAGCTCAGGATGGGTTGATCGACGGCCAGGCTCTCGCCCTTGCCGGCCAGCAGTTCCTTCACCGTGCCGTCCTGCGCCGCGGTGAGGATGTTCTCCATCTTCATGGCCTCGATCACGGCCAGCCGCTCGCCTGCCTGCACCACCTGCCCCGGCCGCACGGCCACGTCGACCAGCAGGCCCGGCATCGGCGAGAGCAGGAACTTGCTCGTGTCGGCCGGCGCCTTGAAGGGCATCACGCGCAGCAGTTCGGCGGCGCGCGCGGACATGACCTGGGCCTCGATGCGCAGGCCGTCGTGTTCCACGCGCAGCCACAGGCCGTGCCTTTCCACCTGCGCGGTGAAGGGGCGCCCGTTGCAGCTGCCGCTGCTGCGGATGCCGCCGAACTGCCAGTCGTTGACGATGGCATAGGCGCGCCCGGCGACGGTGACGGTGGTCACGCCGTCGGCCTGGATGCGCACCGGTACGTGCGTGTGCTCGCCCAGCGGGCCCTTGACGACGACCACGAAGTCATGCCCGATGACGACACCGTGCCCGGCCAGCTGGCCGCTGATGCCGGCCGCACGCTCGAGGTAGCGGCGGTAGGCGGCGGCCGCCAGCGCGACCAGGAAATCGGGGTTCTCGTGCGGCACGTCCTCGGCGCGGAAGCCCTGGCCGTAGTGCTCGGCGATGAAGCCGGTGTTGAAGTCTCCGGCCACGAACCTGGGGTGGGCCAGCAGCGCCGCCTGAAACGGGATGTTGCTCGAGACGCCGCGGATCACGAAGCTGTTGAGCGCCTCGCGCATGCGCGCGATGGCATCGAAGCGGTCACGCCCGTGCACGACGAGCTTGGCGATCATCGAGTCGTAGTACATCGGGATCTCGCCGCCTTCGTAGACGCCGGTGTCGACACGCACGCCGCCGCCCGGCGGCACCGGCATCGCCGCTTCCATGGTCTGCGGCGGCGGCAGGTAGCGCACCAGGCGGCCGGTCGACGGCAGGAAATTGCGGAACGGGTCTTCGGCGTTGATGCGGCATTCGATGGCCCAGCCGCGGCGCGGGATGTCTTCCTGCTTGAAAGGCAGCGCCTCACCGGCCGCGACGCGGATCATCTGTTCCACGAGGTCGATGCCGGTGATGCTTTCGGTGACCGGATGCTCCACCTGCAGCCGCGTATTCATCTCCAGGAAGTAGAAGCTCTGGTCCTTGCCGACCACGAACTCCACCGTGCCCGCGCTCTGGTAGCGCACCGCCTTGGCCAGCGCCACGGCCTGCGCGCCCATGGCCAGCCGGGTGGCTTCGCTGATGAAGGGCGAAGGTGCCTCCTCGATGACCTTCTGATGGCGGCGCTGGATCGAGCATTCGCGCTCGTGCAGGTAGACGACGTTGCCATGCGCGTCGCCCAGCACCTGGATCTCGATGTGGCGCGGCTCCTCGACGTATTTCTCGATGAAGACTCGGTCGTCGCCGAAGCTGCTCTTGGCTTCGTTGCGGCAGGAGCTGAAGCCTTCGAAGGCTTCCTTGTCGTTGAAGGCCACGCGCAGGCCCTTGCCGCCGCCGCCGGCGCTGGCCTTGATCATCACCGGGTAGCCGATGTCGCGCGCGATCTGCACCGCCTGTTCAGGCGTGGCGATGGCCTCGTTGAAGCCCGGGATGGTGCTGACCTTGGCTTCGCCGGCGAGCTTCTTGGAAGCAATCTTGTCGCCCATGGCCGCGATGCTGTAGTGCTTGGGGCCGATGAAGACGATGCCGTCCTCCTCGACGCGGCGCGCGAACTCCTCGTTCTCGCTCAGGAAGCCGTAACCGGGGTGCACGGCCTGTGCGCCGGTGCTCTTGCAGGCATTGATGATCTTGTCGGCCACCAGGTAGCTTTCGCGGCTGGGCGCGGGGCCGATGCAGACCGCTTCGTCGGCCAGCCCGACATGGCGCGCGTCGCGGTCGGCCTCGGAGTACACGGCCACGGTGGCGATGCCCATCTTCCCGGCGGTCTTGATGACGCGGCAGGCGATCTCTCCGCGGTTGGCAATGAGGATCTTCTTGAACATGTTCGGCTTCCTTGTCCTGCTCCCTCTCCCGCCCAGCGGGAGAGGGAGTCATTCAAAGCGGAATGTTCCCGTGCTTGCGCCACGGGTTCTCGAGCTTCTTGTCCTTGAGCATGGCCAGGCTGCGGCAGATGCGCTTGCGCGTCTCGTGCGGCTGGATCACGTCGTCGATGAAGCCGCGGCTGCCGGCCACGAACGGGTTGGCGAACCTGGCCTTGTATTCGGCCTCGCGCGCGGCGAGCTTGGCCGGGTCGCCCTTGTCGTCGCGGAAAATGATCTCCACCGCACCCTTGGCGCCCATCACCGCGATCTCGGCGTTGGGCCAGGCGAAGTTGACGTCGCCCCTGAGGTGCTTGCTGCTCATCACGTCGTAGGCTCCGCCATAGGCCTTGCGCGTGATCACGGTGACCTTGGGCACCGTGCATTCGGCGTAGGCGTACAGCAGCTTGGCGCCGTGTTTAATGATGCCGCCGTACTCCTGGGCCGTTCCCGGCATGAAACCCGGCACGTCGACGAAGGTCACCACAGGGATGTTGAAGGCGTCGCAAAAGCGCACGAAACGCGCCGCCTTGATGCTGCTCTTGATGTCCAGGCAGCCGGCCAGCACCAGCGGGTTGTTGGCGACGATGCCCACAGGTTGGCCGTCGAGGCGGCCGAAGCCGGTGACGATGTTGCGGGCATGGTCGCGCTGCAGCTCGAAGAAGTCGCCGTCGTCGACCACCTTGTAGATCAGCTCCTTGATGTCGTAGGGCTTGTTCGGGTTGTCCGGCACCAGCGTGTCCAGCGACAGGTCCAGCCGGTCGGCGCGGTCGCCGCTGCGGCGCACGGGCGGCTTTTCCTTGTTGTTGAGCGGCAGGTAGTTGAAGAAGCGCCGCGTCATCAGGATCGCCTCGACGTCGTTCTCGAACGCCAGGTCGGCGACGCCGCTCTTGGTGTTGTGCGTGGTCGCGCCACCCAGCTCCTCGGCGGTGATCTCCTCGTGCGTGACCGTCTTCACCACCTCGGGGCCGGTGACGAACATGTAGCTGCTGTCCTTGACCATGAATATGAAGTCGGTCATCGCAGGCGAGTACACCGCGCCGCCGGCGCAGGGGCCCATGATCAGGCTGATCTGCGGGATCACGCCGCTGGCCATGACGTTGCGCTGGAAGACATCGGCGTATCCGCCGAGCGAAGCCACGCCTTCCTGGATGCGTGCGCCGCCGCTGTCGTTGAGGCCGATCACCGGCGCGCCGACCTTCATCGCCTGGTCCATGATCTTGCAGATCTTCTCGGCGTGCGCTTCGCTCAGCGCGCCGCCGAAGACGGTGAAGTCCTGGCTGAAGACGAACACCAGGCGGCCGTTGATCATGCCGTAGCCGGTGACCACGCCGTCGCCCGGGATCTTGTTGTCCTGCATGCCGAAGTCGGCGCAGCGGTGTTCGACGAACATGTCCCATTCCTCGAACGTGCCCTCGTCGAAGAGCAGCTCCAGCCTTTCGCGCGCGGTGAGCTTGCCCTTGGCGTGCTGGGCATCGATGCGTTTGCTGCCGCCGCCCAGGCGCGCCGCGGCGCGCTTCTTTTCGAGCTGTTCGATGATGTCGTGCATGGGGTTCCCCTCGTTCCTCGGTCAATCCATCAGGTCCAGCAGCCGCCGCGCGGCCACCGATGCCGCCAGGCGGCCGCCGTTCACGTCCTCGGTGATGCCGGGCAGCGCCGCGCGCACCGCCGGGTGCCGGCGGAAACGCTCGCGCAGGCCGGCTTCGATGCGCTCCCACATCCAGGCCTGGTCCTGTTGCCGGCGGCGCTGCGCGAGCGCGCCGCTGTCGGTCTGCCGGTCACGGAAGCGCGTCACGGCCTGCCAGAACTCGTCCAGCCCGGTGCCCTCGAGCGCGCTGAGCTGCATCACCTGCACCGGCACCGGAGACGTCCCCTGCGCTTGCGGGTGGGCGTGGGCATGCGGGCCCAGGAGACGCAGTGCACTCGTGACGTGCGCCCGCGCGCGTGTCGCCGCCGCCTCGTCGAGGTCGGCCTTGTTGATGACGACCAGGTCGGCCAGTTCCATCACGCCCTTCTTGATGGCCTGCAGGTCGTCGCCGGCGTTGGGCAGCTGCAGCAGCACGAACATGTCGGTCATCCCGGCGACCGCGGTCTCGCTCTGTCCCACGCCGACGGTTTCGACGATCACCACGTCGTGCCCCGCCGCTTCGCACACCAGCATCGATTCACGCGTCTTCTCGGCCACGCCGCCCAGGTTGCCGGCCGCCGGGCTGGGGCGGATGTAGGCGCGTTCGTTCACGCTCAGGCGTTCCATGCGCGTCTTGTCGCCCAGGATCGAACCGCCGCTGACGCTGGAACTCGGGTCCACCGCGAGCACGGCCACGCGATGGCCATGGGCGATCAGGTACACGCCCAGCGCCTCGATGAAGGTGCTCTTGCCCACCCCCGGCACGCCGCTGATGCCCAGGCGCAAGGAACGGCCGCTGGCTGGCAGCAGGGCATTCAGCAGCGCGTCGGCGCGCGCGCGGTGGTCGGCGCGGGTCGACTCCAGCAGCGTGATGGTCTTGGCCAGCGCCCGGCGTCGCGCTGCGCCGCTGCCGTGCAGCAGGGCGTCGGCCAGGGCCTGGTCGGTGGGTGGCAGGGGCCCCGGTGACTTCATGGCGGGCCGGCCCGCGGGTCGTCTTCGGGCCGCAACCGCTGCCAGCCCGGCAGCGCCGCCGCGCTGCGCCAGGCCGGCGGCGCTTCGACGGTGGCCCAGTATTCGTCGATGGCGAAGATGAGTCCGTCCTCCAGATGGAAGAACGAGGTGGCGAAGAACTGCTGCGGCGGCTGGTCGACGCGGGCCACCGAGACGACGCGGCCGTCCTGCAGCGCCGAGACCTCGACGAGCTGGATCGTCCAGCCCTCGGGGTAAGACGACTGCGCCTGAACGAAGCCGGCGGCACCGTCGAAGCGTTCGCCGCTGGTCCACCACAGCGCCTGCAGGTCGCTGCGCAGCAGTGCCGTGGCGCGGGCCCAGTCGCGCGCCTGCAGCGCTTGCCACCAGGCACGCACGGCGCGCACGCCGGTGGACAGCGGCATGCGCACGAAGTCGTGGTCCCACTCGCCCTCGCCGGTGAGCGCAAAGCCGTGGCGCAGGTAGAAGCGCTCGGCCTGGCTGCCCTTGAGCGCGCACAGCGCCACCGGCAGCTGGGCGCGGTCGGCCTCGTCGCAGACCCAGGCGAGCACGTCGTGACCCAGGCCGTGCTCCTGTTCCGCAGGGTCGATGTACAGATGGTTCAGGCGCATCTCGTGCGACAGCGTCTTGAGCGAGACGAAACCCACGCGCCGCCCCTGCACGACGATGTGCTGCGTGTGCTCGGGATCGAAGCCCGCGGCCAGCCGCTCGCGCGCGCGCTGCTCGTCGTAGCGGCCCAGCCGATCCAGGCTCTGGCGCATGGCGCGCAGCCGCAGCGCGAGCAGGGTCTCGAAGTCGGCCGCCGTCGCGGTCTGCAATTCGAAGCGGTGCGCTGCCGGCACGCTCACGCCACGGCCTTGCGGATGTGCTCCAGCACATCCTTGGCACTCACCGGGATCGGCGTGCCCGGGCCGTAGATCCCCTTCACGCCGGCCTGGACCAGGTAGTCGTAATCCTGCGCCGGGATCACGCCGCCGACGAAGACGATGATGTCGTCGGCGCCCTGCTCCTCGAGCGCCCGGATGATGGCCGGCACCAGCGTCTTGTGCCCCGCCGCCAGCGTGCTGACGCCCACCGCGTGAACGTCGTTTTCGATCGCCTGGCGGGCGCACTCCTCGGGCGTCTGGAACAGTGGGCCGATGTCGACGTCGAAACCGAGGTCGGCGAATGCCGTGGCCACGACCTTGGCGCCGCGGTCGTGGCCGTCCTGGCCGAGCTTGGCGATCATGACGCGCGGACGGCGCCCGTGTTCTTCGCCGAAGGCGGCGATCTCGGCCTTCAGCTGGTCCCAACCCTCGGCACTGTCGTAGGCGGCTGCATACACACCGGTCACCTTCTGGATGTCGGCGCGGTGGCGCCCGTAGACCATTTCCAAGGCATCGCTGACCTCGCCCACGGTGGCGCGCAGCCGCACCGCGGCTATGCTCAGCGCCAGCAGGTTGCCGGTGCCTTCGCGTGCCGCCGCCGTCAGGGCCGCCAGCGCCGCCTGCACCGCCACGCCGTCGCGGCCGGCCCGCACCTGCGCCAGCCGCGCGATCTGCCCTTCGCGCACCCTGACGTTGTCGACCTCGCGCGCCTCCACCACGTCGGCGGTGGCCAGCCTGTACTTGTTGACGCCGACGATGACGTCGCGCCCGCTGTCGATGCGCGCCTGCTTCTCGGCGGCACTGGCCTCGATCTTCAGCTTGGCCCAGCCCGAACCCACCGCCTGGGTCATGCCGCCCAGCGCCTGCACCTCCTCGATGATGGCCCAGGCGCTGTCGGCCATCTGCTGCGTCAGCGTCTCCATCATGTAGCTGCCGGCCCAGGGGTCGACGACGTTCGTGATGTGCGTCTCTTCCTGGATGATGAGCTGCGTGTTGCGGGCGATGCGGGCGCTGAATTCGGTCGGCAAGGCAATCGCCTCGTCGAAGCTGTTGGTGTGCAGGCTCTGCGTGCCGCCGAAGACCGCGGCCATGGCCTCGATGGTGGTGCGCACGATGTTGTTGTAGGGGTCCTGCTCGGTCAGGCTCCAGCCGCTGGTCTGGCAATGCGTGCGCAGCATCAGGCTCTTCGGGTTCCTGGCGCCGAAGCCTTTCATGATGCGCGCCCACAGCAGCCGCGCCGCGCGCATCTTGGCGATCTCCAGGTAGAAGTTCATCCCGATCGCCCAGAAGAAGCTCAGCCGCCCGGCGAAGGCGTCGACGTCCAGGCCCTTGGCCAGCGCCGTCTTCACGTACTCCTGTCCGTCGGCCAGCGTGAAGGCCAGCTCCAGCGCCTGGTTGGCGCCCGCCTCCTGCATGTGATAGCCGGAGATGCTGATCGAGTTGAACTTCGGCATGTGCGTTGCCGTGTACTCGATGATGTCGCCGACGATGCGCATGCTCGGCTCGGGCGGGTAGATGTAGGTGTTGCGGACCATGAACTCCTTGAGGATGTCGTTCTGGATGGTCCCGCTCAGGCGCTCCTGCGCCACGCCCTGCTCTTCGGCGGCCACCACGTAGCCGGCCAACACCGGCAGCACGGCGCCGTTCATCGTCATGCTCACGCTGACCTTGTCCAGCGGAATGCCGTCGAACAGGATCTTCATGTCCTCGACGCTGTCGATGGCCACGCCGGCCTTGCCGACGTCGCCGGTGACGCGCGGGTGGTCGCTGTCGTAGCCGCGGTGGGTGGCCAGGTCGAAGGCCACGCTCACGCCCTGCCCTCCGGCGGCCAGCGCCTGGCGGTAGAAGGCGTTGCTGTCCTCGGCGGTGGAAAAGCCGGCGTACTGGCGGATCGTCCACGGCCGCACCGCGTACATCGTGGCCTGCGGCCCGCGCACGAAGGGCTCGAATCCGGGCAGCGTGTCGGCGTGCGGCAGTGCCGCGGTGTCGGCGGCGGTGTACAGCGGCTTGACGCGGATGCCCTCGGGCGTGACCCAGTCCAGCGCGGCGCTGTCGCCCGCCGGCGCGGACTTCGCAGCCGCACGGGCCCATTGCTCCAGCGTGGCGGCGGTGAACTCGGAAGGGCTGCTCTTCATGACGGGACTCCTGGGGCTCGGCGGCCGGCGTCGGCCGTGAGGGGCGGTCGCTGGCGATGGTGCCACTGCCGGCGCGCTGGATTATGCATAATTATGAATTCAAAATGCCCACGCCAAGCTGACACCGTTGCCGCCCATTCTGCCCGTGGCCGCCGTCCAAGCCCCCCGCCCGCTGTCGCCCCGCGCCCTGTACCAGGACGTGGCCGAACGGCTGCGCCAGCAGATCTACGCGCGCCAGCTCGAACCCGGCAGCTGGATCGACGAGATGAAGCTGGCGGCCGAGTTCGGCATCAGCCGCACGCCGCTGCGCGAGGCGCTGAAGGTGCTGGCGGTGGAGGGCCTGGTGACGATGAAGGTGCGGCGCGGCGCCTACGTCACCGAGATGTCGCGCGACGACGTGGCGCAGGTCTACCACCTGCTGGCGCTGCTGGAAAGCGACGCCGCCGGCGACGCCGCCGAACACGCCAGCGCCACCGAACTGGCGCAGCTGCAGGCGCTGCACGACCGCCTGGAAAAGCTGGCGCGCCAGCGCGACGCCTTCCTTGCCGCCAACGAAGCCTTCCACCTGGCCCTGATGCAGATCGCCGGCAACCGCTGGCGCAGCCAGATCGTCGCCGACCTGCGCAAGGTCATGAAGCTCAACCGCCACCACTCGCTGCTGCGTCGCGGACGGCTGGCCGAATCGCTGGCCGAGCACCGGGCGCTGATGGCGGCACTGACATCACGCCAGCGCGGGCTGGCCACCGCGCGCATGCTGGAGCACTTCCACAACGGCTTGCAGGCTGCGGCCGGTGCCGGGGCGTGAGCCGGTCCGTCGCGCCTGGCACCTGAACGTAGGGCCGGCGCCGCGCGAGGCGGCTGGCGGCCCTCGGGCCCGGGCTGCGCTCAGCGCTGCGCGATCGGCTTCACGTCGCGGTGCGTCGAACCCACGAAGAGCTGGCGCGGGCGACCGATCTTGTATTCGGGGTCGCCGATCATCTCGTTGAGCTGCGCGATCCAGCCCACCGTGCGCGCCAGCGCGAAGATGGCCGTGAACAGGCTCACCGGGATGCCCAGCGCGCTCTGCACGATGCCGGAATAGAAGTCGACGTTCGGATACAGCTTGCGCGAGACGAAGTAGTCGTCCTCCAGCGCGATCTTCTCCAGCGCCATGGCCAGCTTGAACAGCGGGTCGTCGTGCAGGCCGGTGGCCTCCAGCACCTCGTGGCAGGTCTCGCGCATGAGCTTGGCGCGCGGATCGTAGTTCTTGTAGACGCGGTGGCCGAAGCCCATCAGCTTGACCTTGGAGTCCTTGTCCTTGACCTGCTTGATGAACTCGCCGATCTTCTCGGCGCCGCCGTTGCGCTGGATGTCCTTCAGCATGTTCAGCGCCGCCTCGTTGGCGCCGCCGTGCGCGGGGCCCCACAGGCAGGCCACGCCGGCAGCGATGGCTGCAAACGGGTTGGTGCCCGAACTGCCGCACAGCCGCACGGTGGACGTGGACGCATTCTGCTCGTGGTCGGCGTGCAGGATGAAGATGCGGTCGATGGCCCGCACCAGCACGTCGTTGGGCACGTAGTCCTCGCACGGCGTGGCGAACATCATGCGCATGAAGTTGCCCGAGTACGACAGGTCGTTCTTGGGGTACATGTAGGGCTGGCCGACACCGTACTTGTAGGCCATGGCCACCAGCGTCGGCATCTTGGCGATGAGCCGGATCGCGGCGATGTCGCGGTGGCGCGGGTTGTTGATGTCGGTGCTGTCGTGATAGAAGGCCGACAGTGCGCCCACCAGGCCGGTCAGCACTGCCATCGGGTGCGCGTCGCGCCGGAAGCCGCGCAGGAAGAACTGCATCTGCTCGTTGACCATCGTGTGGTGCGTGACGAGCGCGTGGAAGTCCTTCTGTTGCGTTTCGTTGGGCAGCTCTCCGTACAGCAGCAGGTGGCAGGTGTCGAGGAAGTCGCACTTCGTCGCCAGCTGCTCGATCGGGTAGCCGCGGTACAGCAACTCGCCCTTGTCGCCGTCGATGTAGGTGATGGCCGACTGGCAGGCCGCCGTGGACAGGAAACCCGGGTCGTAGGTGAACTTGCCGGTCTGGCCATAGAGCTTGCGGATGTCGATCACATCCGGGCCGATCGATCCCTTGTAGATCGGCAGATCCATGCTCGGGCTGCCATCGGAAAACGACAGCGTGGCTTTCACGTCGGAGGGGGTCATGACACGGGGCCTTTCGTCAGTTCGGTTTCGGGGGCCGGCCGACGCCTGCACCCATGGGCGCAGTTCTCATCAGGGCCAGCACTTCACGCACTTCAGGGGTGTCGACCTCGTCTTGCGGCTCCTTACGGCCAAGCAGCAGGTCCAGCAGGTCGTTGTCGGCGAGGTCCATCAGGGCCTGCAGCCCCGCGGCCTGCCTTGTCGTCATCGTCTCCTCGTGGTGGTTGAAAAAGCGCTCGACGAACAGGTCGTTCTCGAGCAGGCCGCGACGGCAGCGCCAGCGCAACTTGCTCAGTTCACGTTCGTCGAGGCGCGTGTCCATCGACCGTCAAACGGCGCGGCGTACCATCATTTCCTTGATCTTGCCTATGGCTTTCGTGGGATTCAACCCCTTAGGACAAACATCCACGCAATTCATGATCGTGTGGCAGCGGAAAAGCCGGTAGGGATCCTCGAGATTGTCCAGTCGCGCCTCGGTGTCCTGGTCGCGGCTGTCGGCGATGAAGCGGTAGGCCTGCAGCAGGCCGGCCGGGCCGACGAACTTGTCCGGGTTCCACCAGAAGCTCGGGCAGGCCGTGGAGCAGCTGGCGCACAGGATGCACTCGTACAGGCCGTTGAGTTCGTCGCGTTCCTCGGGACTCTGCAGGCGTTCCTTCTCGGGCGGCCGCGTCTCGTTCACGAGGTAGGGCTTGATCGAGTTGTACTGCTTGAAGAACAGCGTCATGTCGACGATCAGGTCGCGGATCACCGGCAGCCCCGGCAGCGGCTTGAGCACGATGGTGCCCGGCAGCGTGCGCATGTTGGTCAGGCAGGCCAGGCCGTTCTTGCCGTTGATGTTCATCGCGTCCGAGCCGCACACGCCTTCGCGGCAGCTGCGGCGGAAGCTCAGGCTGGGGTCCACGGCCTTGAGCTTCATCAACGCGTCGAGCAGCATGCGCTCCGAGCCGTCGAGCTCGACCTGCAGCGTCTGCATGCGCGGCTTGTCGTCGCTGTCGGGGTCGTAGCGGTAGATCTGGAAGGTGCGCAGGGACATGGAGTCGACTCTGTTGAAAGTACGGAGGCGTCGGACGCGTGCGGACTAGAAGGTGCGCACCTTGGGCGGCACGCTGTCCGCCGTCAGCGGCTTGAGCTGCACGGGCTTGTAGTCGAGCCGGTTGCCCTGCTTGAACCACAGCGTGTGCTTCAGCCACTCGGCGTCGTTGCGGCCGAGCGGGAACTGCGGGTCGTCGGCCAGGCGCTCGTAGTCCTTGACGGTGTGCGCGCCGCGGCATTCGTGGCGCGCGGCCGCCGACTCGATGGTGGCCTGCGCCACTTCGATCAGGTTCTCGACCTCGAGCGCCTCGATGCGCGCGGTGTTGAAGACCTTGCTCTTGTCCCTGAGCGCGATGTTCTCGACGCGCGCGCGCATGGCGGCGATCTTCACCCGGCCGGCGTCCAGCAGTTCCTGGGTGCGGAACACCGCGGCGTGCGCCTGCATCGTGTTGCGCATGTCGTTGGCGACGTCCTGCGCGTATTCGCCCGAGGTGCTGGCGTCCAGCCGCGCCAGCCGCGCCAGCGACGCGTCGGCGGCGTCGGCCGGCAGCGGCTGGTGTTCCTTCTGCGTGGCCACCGTCTGCACGATGTGCAGGCCGGCGGCACGGCCGAAGACCAGCAGGTCGAGCAGCGAATTGGTGCCCAGGCGGTTGGCGCCGTGCACGCTGACGCACGCGCATTCGCCCACGGCGTACAGGCCGCCGACGACGCTGTTGGGGTTGCCGTCCCTGGGCATCACGACCTGGCCGTGGATGTTGGTCGGGATGCCGCCCATCTGGTAGTGCAGCGTCGGCACCACCGGGATCGGCTCCTTGGTGATGTCGACGTTGGCGAAGTTGTGCCCGATCTCGAAGATCGACGGCAGCCGCTTCATGATCGTCTCGACGCCCAGGTGCGTCATGTCCAGCACCACGTAGTCCTTGGCGGGACCGCAGCCGCGCCCTTCCTTGATCTCCTGGTCCATGCAGCGGCTGACGAAGTCGCGCGGCGCCAGGTCCTTCAGCGTCGGCGCGTAGCGCTCCATGAAACGCTCGCCGTCGCTGTTGCGCAGGATTGCGCCCTCGCCGCGGCAGCCTTCGGTCAGCAGCACGCCCGCGCCGGCGACGCCGGTGGGGTGGAACTGCCAGAACTCCATGTCCTCGAGCGGGATGCCGGCGCGCGCCGCCA
>CAYJOA010000085.1:0-19793 GCA_964371495.1 uncultured Rubrivivax sp. | reverse complement strand
GGCCGCTGTCGTGGGCGGGTCGCGACGCCGGCGGCGTGCGCGCGGCGCGCCGCGGCGCCCCCGCGCCCATGCCCGAGCGTCCCGCGGTGTTCGTGCTGCCGGGCATCCTGGGCAGCAACCTGGCCGCCGGCGGCCAGCGCATCTGGCTCAGCCTGCACCTGGTCGGCGGGCTGGCGCGGCTGCGTTACCAGAGCGGCGTGGCCGACGACGTGGCGCCCGACGGCCCCATCGGCATGGTCTACGACGAGCTCGTCGAGCACCTGGCCGCCAGCCACGAGGTGATCGAGTTCGCCTACGACTGGCGGCGCCCGATCGAGGACGAAGCGCGCCGCCTGGCCGACGCGGTGGAGCAGGCGCTGGAGGCCCGCGCGGCCAGCGGCCAGCCGGTGCGGCTGCTCGCGCATTCGATGGGCGGCGTACTGGCGCGCACGCTGCAGCTCGAGCGCCCCGCCACCTGGCAGCGTCTGATGGCGCGCCCCGGCGCGCGGCTGCTCATGCTGGGCACACCCAACGGCGGCTCGTGGGCGCCGATGCAGGTGCTGTCGGGCGACGACACCTTCGGCAACGCGCTGGCGGCCTTCGGCTCGCCGCTGCGCGACCGCCAGGCGCGGCAGCTGATGGCCGAGATGCCGGGTTTCATCCAGCTGCAGGCGGCGTTGCTCGACCCCGCGCGCGGCCTCGACAGCGAGGCCACCTGGCGCCAGCTCGCCGACGACGACCTGCGCACCGTGCAGCAGGCCAACTGGTGGCACCGCGCGGCCGGCGAGGCGATGCAGGACGCCTACGTCTGGGGCGTGCCGCCGCAGGCCGTGCTGGACCAGGCGCGTGCGCTGCGGCAGCGGCTGGACCAGCAGTGCCAGCAAGACCTGCCGGAATTCGCCGACCGGCTGCTGCTCGTCGTCGGCCGCGCCCGCTACACGCCCGACGGCTACGAGTGGACCGACCAGGGGCTGGTCTACCTCGATGCCACTGACGGCGGTGACGGCCGCGTGCCGCTGGCGTCGGCGCTGCTGCCGGGCGTGCGCACCTGGACGCTGGACTGCGAGCACGGCAGCCTGCCCAGCGCCAAGGCCGCTTTCCCGGCCTTCGTCGAACTGCTCGTCGACGGCCGCACCGAGCGGCTGGCGCCGTTGGCCGCCGCCGGCACACGGGGCGGCACGGCGGCGCAACCACTGCCGCACGTGCGCAGCCGGCCGTCGCGCGGGCAGCTGTCGGCGCTGCCGGCGACGACCCCGCGTTCGGTTTTCGACACCGGTCGCGGCCCCGCCGTCGGCACCCTGGACACGCCGCGTGGCGCGGCGCTGCGGGTCACGGTGCTCAACGGCAACCTGAGCTTCATCCGCCAGCCGCTGCTCGTCGGCCACTACCGCGCCGCCGCGCTCACCGGCACCGAGGCCGTCGTCAACCGGCTGGTCGGCGGCGCCATGCAGGCGGCCTTGCATGCCGGCCTGTACCCCGACGCCGTGGGCACGCACCAGATCTTCGTCAACACCTGGCGCCAGCCCGACAACCCCTGGCGCACGCCGCGGCCGCAGGGTGCCGTGGTGGTGGGCCTGGGCGACGAAGGCACGCTGACGGAAATCCGGCTGCGCGACAGCGTGCGCCAGGCCACCATCGCCTGGGCGCAGCGTGTCGTCGAAGACCCGCAGCAGGGGGGTGCCGAGGTCGAGATCGCGGCCACGCTGCTGGGCAGCGGCGGCCTCGGCATCTCGCCCAGCGCCACCGCGCGCGCCATCGCCCAGGGCGTGCGCGAGGCCAACGATCGCCTCGCCGGCAGCGGCTGGCCGCTGGTCGGCCGGCTGACGCTGGTCGAGTTGTACCTGGACCGCGCCAGCGACGCCTGGCGCGGCCTGCAGGTGCTGGCCACCGCCAGCCCCGACCGCTTCGAGCTCACGCCGACCATCGCCGGCGGCACCGGGCCCTTGCGCCGCCAGCCCGACAGCGGCTACCGCGGCGCCGACCACGACTTCATCACCGCCACCGCCGGCGAGCTGCCCGACAGCATCGCCTTCACGCTGGACACCCGCCGCGCGCGCACCGAGATGCGCGCGCAGATGACGCAAGGCAAGCTGCTGCGCGACCTGGTGGCGCGCGCGTCGACCGACGTCAACGACGACCCGCAGATCGGCCGCACGCTGTTCCAGCTGCTGGTGCCGATCGAGGTCGAACCCTTCCTCGGCGGCACCCAGCGCATGCTGGTTGAGCTGGACGAGCGCACCGCGCCGATCCCCTGGGAGCTGCTGGAAACGCCGGACGACGGCCGTGGCCGCGCCGACCCGCGGCCGTGGGCCATCCGCTGCCAGCTGCTGCGCAAGCTGCGCAAGACCCACTACCGCATGGCGCCGCGCGACGCTGCCGCCGAGGACGCCGTGCTGGTGATCGGCGAACCGGCGGTCGACGCCGCGAAATACGGCCCGCTGCCCGGCGCGCTGGCCGAGGCGCAGGCCGTGGCGGCACAGCTCACCGGCCCCGGCGCGCTGGCCGCCGACCGCGTGACTGCGCTGCTGAACAACGACGACGCCGCCAGCGTCATCGGCGCGTTGCTGGCGCGACGCTACCGCATCGTGCACGTCGCCGGCCACGGCGAAGCCGGAGCGCACGGCGGCGTCGTGCTGTCGGGCGACACCTTCCTGGGCCCGCGCGAGATCGAGACCATGCGCACCGTGCCCGAGCTGGTGTTCGTCAACTGCTGCCACCTCGCCGGACGCAACGCCGCGCAGACGCTGGCGCGGCGGCTGGACCGCAGCGCGTTCGCCGCCGGCGTCGCCGACAGGTTGATCGAGATCGGCGTGCGCTGCGTCGTCGCCGCCGGCTGGGCGGTGGAGGACGGCCCGGCCGAGACCTTCGCCACCACCTTCTACCGCGAACTGCTGGCCGGCGCGACCTTCGTCGACGCGGTGGGCACGGCGCGCGAAGCGGCCTGGGCCGACGACCCGAGCGGCAAGACCTGGGCCGCCTACCAGTGTTACGGCGACCCCGGCTGGACCTTCCGCGCCAGCGGTGGCGACGCCCAGACGGTGCGGCGCCCGGTCGGCGACGAATACGCCGGCATCGCGTCGCCCTTGGGGCTGACGCTGGCGCTCGAGGAACTGGCGGTGCAGACGCGCTGGAGCGGCGCGGTGCCGGCGGCGCAGCTGGAGAAGACGCGCCACCTCGAGGGACGGTTCGGCGCCCTGTGGGGTGGCATGGGTGCGGTGGCCGAGGCCTTCGGGCTGGCTTGTGCCGAAGCAGGTGACTTCGACGCTGCGATCGCCTGGTACGAACGCGCCGTGCAGGCCGAAGACGGCAGCGCGTCGCTGAAGTCGATCGAACAACTGGAGAACCTGCGCGCGCGGCTGGCCTGGCAGACGGTGGCCGGCCTGGCGCCCAGTGCCGCGGCATTGAAGACCGGCCGCGGCCGCATCCGCGGCGCCATCGCGCGGCTGCAGTCGCTGGCCGACCGCCAGCCGACGGTGGAACGGCTGAGCCTGGTCGGCTCGGGGTTCAAGCGCCTGGCCATGCTCGAGCAGCGCGCAGGAGACGCCGGCGCGGCCCGGGAGGCGCTGGACAGGGCCGCGGCCGCCTACGGCCAGGCCGAGACCCTGGCCGCGGCGACGGCGAGCAACGAGCTCTTCTACCCGGCGCTCAACCGCATGGCGCTGGAGCTGGTGATCCACGGCGCCGACCCGGGCTGGCCGGGACTGGACGCGGCACGCACGCAGGCGGCGCGCCAGAGCCTGCTGCAGCGCACGCAGAGCGACCCCGACTTCTGGAGCGCCGTCGGGCTGGTCGAGATCGAGTTGTACGAGGCGCTGGCGCAGCGCCGGCTGGCGGCGTCGAGCGTGGCCATCAGCGACGGCTACGCCGACGTCCACGGCCGCGTCGGTTCGGCCAAGCCCTGGCGCACGGTGGCCGACCAGGCGCGTTTCGTGCTGGAGCCGGTGCTGGCGCGCGCGCAGGGCGCCGAGCGCCGCGCCGTGGCCGAGCTGCTGGACGTCCTGCTCGGCTACGCCGGCGCCGAGGCGGCGGCGTGATGCGCCAGCCGGCAGCGCCCGCACACCGCCGCGCCGTGCCATGCTGCAGGCCATGAAGCCGCACGCCTTCGTCGCCATGCCCTTCGGCACCAAGCCCGGCGCCGACGGCGCGCCGATCGACTTCAACCGCGTCTTCGCCGAGCTGCTGAAACCGGCGCTGCAAGACGCCGGCTGCAGCGTCTTCCGCGCCGACGAGGAACAGCGCGCCGGCGACATCCGCAGCGACATGTTCCAGGAGTTGCTGGCCGCCGACCTGGTGCTGGCCGACCTGACGCTGGACAACCCCAACGTCTGGTACGAACTCGGCGTGCGCCACGCCCTGCGTGCGCGCGGTGTCGTGCTGGTGCAGGGGCCGCGGCCGACGAGCCCCTTCGACATCTACACCGACCGCAAGCTGCGCTACCGCCTCGAGGACGGTGCGCCCGACCCGGCCTGGCTGGCCGACGACCGCGCCGCGCTGGCGGCGATGGCGCGCGCCACGCTGCAGGCCTCGGCGCAGCGCAAGCTGAGCCCGGTGTACCTGCTGCTGCCGCACCTGCGCGAACCGGCCTGGCGCGAGCTGCTGCTCGCCGACCGCAACGAGTTCGGTGCCGCCTACGAGCAGTGGCGCGGCCGCATGGAAGTGGGGGGGGCGCAGTGGCCCCCCCCCGCCCACCACGGGCTCGCCGCCGCGCCCCCCCCCCCCGCGCTGTGGGGGGGCGGCTGGTACGGGGCGCGGCAGAACCGCCGCGCCGGCGACATCCTCGTGCTCGCCGACGAGACGCCGACGCAGGCGCTGTGGCTGGAGGCCAAGCGCGACGCCGGCAGCAGCCTGATGAAGCTGCGCCAGTTCTCTTTTGCGCTGGAGCAGTTCGACGACGCCCTGGCGCTGGACCCCGCCGACGCGGTGTCGCGCGGCCGGCGCATCGTCTGCCTGGGCCGTATCGGCCGCCACGAGGAGGCGCACGAAGCGGCGCGCCAGCTCACCGAAGACCGGCCGCGCGACGCCGAGGCCTGGGCCCTGGCCGGGCGCGTCGAGAAGGACCGCTGGCTGTCGCGCTGGCGCCGCGACGGCGCCACGCCGGCTGCCGGGCGCGCGGCGGCGGGCCTCGAACTGGCCAGCCTGGAAGAAGCCATCGAACCCTACCACCAGGCCTTCCTGGCCGACCCCGCGCACCACTATTCGGGCATCAACTCGCTGACCCTGCACCTGCTGCTGCAACACCTGGGCGGCGAGGTCTCGCGCACCCTGCTGGACAACCTGGCCGGCGGCGTGCTCTGGGCGGCGCTTTCGGCGCAGCAGCGCGAACCCAAGGACTACTGGGCCAAGGCCAGCTATGCCGAACTGTGCCTGCTGCTCGACCCGCTGGCCACCGTGGTGCGCGAGTACGGCGTCGTGGCGGCGGCGGCCAAGGGCGACTGGTTCGCGCTCGACTCGACGCGGCACACGCTGGCGCTGCTGCAGGATCTGGCGTTCCGCCCTGCCGAGACGGCGGCGGCGCTGGCGATCATCGACCGCGAGATCGCGCGCTCGGTGCCGCCGCAGCTGCCGCGCCAGGTGCTGCTGTTTTCGGGCCACATGGTCGACGCACCCGGCCGGCCGCGGCCGCGCTTCCCGGCGGCGATGGTGCCGCAGGCCACGGCCGCGATCGAAAGCGTGCTCGACGAGATGCAGGTCGGCGGCGCGGACATCGCGTTCACGCAGGGCGCGGCCGGCGGCGACCTGATCTTTGCCGAGGCCTGCGCGCGCCGCGGCGTGTGCGTACAGCTGCTGCTGCCGCTGCCCGAACCCGAGTTCATCGAGGCGTCGGTGATGCCTTCGGCCGACGGCGCGGCCTGGCGCGATCGCTATTACGCGCTGAAGGCACGGCTGGCCGAAGCGCCGCGCGAGATGGCGGCCGAACTGGGGCCCCTGCCTGCCGGCGCGAATGCCTTCGAGCGCTGCAACCAGTGGCTGCTGTACACGGCGCTGGCGCTGGGCCCGTCCAAGGTGCGCTTCGTCTGCCTGTGGGACGGCGGCGGCGGCGACGGCCCCGGCGGCACCCGGCACATGGTGCAGGAAGTGAAACGCCGCACCGGGCGCGTGGCGTGGGTCGACACGCGCACGCTGCAGCGCCAGGGCTAGCGCCCGCCGGCCACGTCGAGCATCGACGCCGTCGTGTAGCTCGACTCGGCGGACAGCAGCCAGACGATCGCCGCTGCCACTTCCTCGGCCGTGCCGGTGCGCTGCATCGGCACCTGCGGGGCGAGCTGCCGCGCCCGGTCGGGCTGGCCGCCGGAAGCGTGGATCTCGGTCTCGATGAGGCCGGGCCGCACCGCATTCACGCGCACGCCTTCGGCCGCCACTTCCCTGGCCAGCCCGAGCGTGAAGACGTCGATGGCGCCCTTGGCCGCCGCGTAGTCGACATACTGGCCGGGCGAGCCGAGCCGGGCCGCCGCCGACGACAGGTTGACGATGACGCCGCCCCGGCCGCCACCGGCGGCCGCCCAGGGTCCACCGCCATGGCGCGTGCTCATGCGACGCACCGCCTCGCGCGAGCAGGCGAAGGTGCCGAAGACGTTGATCGCGAACATACGCTGCCAGCGCGCCGCGTCCATCTCGTCGACGCGCGCGGCCACGTCCACCACGCCGGCGTTGTTGACGAGCCCGGACAGCACGCCGGCTTCGCGGTCCAGCGCCTGGAACATGGCCACCACCTGGGCGTCGTCGGCGACGTCGGCCTGCAAGACCCAGGCGCGTCGGCCCGCGGCACGCACGTCGGCGGCCACGGCCCGCGCCGCGGCTGCGTCGCGGGTGTAGTTGATGGCGACGTCCCAGCCGCGCGCGGCGGCCAGGCGGGCGGTGGCCGCGCCGATGCCGCGGCTGCCGCCGGTGCCGAGCAGGATGGGGCTCATTCCCCAATGTTAGGGCAGCGTGTGCTGGGCTAAAGTCTGTGCCATTCACCAGGAGACTCCCCGCCATGCAAAGACGCCAAGTCCTCGTCGCCGGCAGCGCCACGCTACTGGCTGCCCCCGCCTTCGTGCGTGCCCAGACCCTGGCCAGGCCCAAGGCCACCCTCGCTGTGGGCGGCAAGAACCTGCTGTACTACCTGCCGCTGACGATCGCCGAGCAGCGCGGCTATTTCAAGGACGAGGGGCTGGACCTCACCATCGTCGACTTTGCCGGCGGCTCGCAGGCCCTGAAGGCCGTGGTGGGCGGCAGCGCCGACGTCGTCAGCGGCGCCTTCGAGCACACCGTGAACATGCAGTACAAGGGCCAGCGCATGCGCGCCTTCGTGCTGCAGGGGCGCGCGCCGCAGATCGTGCTGGGCATCAACCCGAAGACGATGCCCGACTACAAGACCGTGGCCGACCTGAAGGGCAAGAAGGTCGGCGTCACGGCGCCGGGATCGTCGACCAACGTGATGGTCAACTTCATCCTCGCCAAGGCGGGGCTGAAGCCGAGCGACGTGAGCATCGTCGGTGTCGGCGCCTCGCAGGGTGCAGTGGCGGCGATGCGCGCCGGCCGCATCGACGCGCTGAGCAACCTGGACCCCGTGATCACGATGCTGCAGCGTTCGGGCGACTTGAAGGTGGTGGCCGACACGCGCGTCGTGTCCGAGGCCGACAGGATCTTCGGCGGCCCGATGCCGGCAGGCTGCTTCTATGCCCAGCAGGCCTACATCGACAAGAACCCCGACACCGTGCAGGCGCTGACCAACGCGCTGGTGCGCGCCAACAAGTGGATCCAGGCGGCCGGGCCCGGCGAAATCATCAACAACGTGCCCGAAAACTACCTGCTCGGCGACCGTGCCGTCTACATCGACGCCTTCCTGGCCGCCAAAGGCGCGCTCAGCCCCGACGGCATGTTCCCCGCCAAGGGCGCCGACACCGCCTTCCGAGCGCTGGCCAGCATCGACCCGGGACTGGCCAAGGCCCAGCTCGACCTGGCCGCGGTGTGGACCAACGACTTCGTCAAGAAGGCCAACGCCAAGTACCCGAAAGCCTGACGAGCGCAGCGTGACCGGCGCCCAGATCATCGTCCTGGCGACCCCGGTGTTCCTGCTGCTGATCGCGGCGGAGTTCGCCGTCGGCGTGGCGCGCGGGCGCAACACCTACCGGCTGAACGACGCGCTGAACAGCATCGGCCTGGGTGTCATGAGCCAGGTCACCGGCGTCTTCGGCAAGCTGCTGCGCATCGGCCTGTACACGCTGGTGTTCGAGCACGTGGCGCTGACGCGGCTGCCGGCCGACGCGGTGTGGGTGTGGGTCTTCGCGCTGCTGTTCTACGACTTCTGCTACTACTGGCTGCACCGCGCCGGCCACCGCGTGGCGGTGCTGTGGGCGGCGCACGCGGTGCACCACCAGAGCGAGGACTACAACCTCAGCACGGCGCTGCGCCAGACCAGCAGCGGCTTCCTGCTCGGCTGGCTGTTCTACCTGCCGATGGCGCTGGCCGGCGTGCCGCCGCTGGTGTTCGGCACGGTGGCGCTGATCGACCTGCTCTACCAGTACTGGGTGCACACGCAGCAGATCGGCAAGCTCGGATGGTTCGACCGCTGGTTCTGCAGCCCCAGCAACCACCGCGTGCACCATGCCGTCAACGACAAGTACGTGGACAAGAACTACGGCGGCATCCTGATCGTCTGGGACCGCCTGTTCGGCACCTTCGTCGAGGAAGACGACGCCGAGCCCTGCGTCTACGGCACGCGTTCGCCGCTGCGCAGCTGGAACCCGTTGTGGGCCAACCTGCAGGTCTACCGTGACCTGGCGCTGGATGCGTGGCGCGCGCGTTCGTGGGCCGACAAGCTGCGCGTCTGGCTCGCACCGCCGGGCTGGCGGCCGGCCGACGTGGCGGCGCGCTGGCCCAAGCCGGCCTTCGACATCACCGCCGTGCAGCGCTACGACCCGCCGCTGGGCGCCGGCGCGGCGGCCGCGGCCACGGTGTTGTTCCTGGTCGTGCTCGGCGGCACCAGCGCCTTCCTGTGGCACGCCCACCTGATGACGACCGTGCAACAGGCGGCGGCGATGGCGGCGCTGGTGGCGGCGCTGTGGCTGATCGGCGCCCTCACGCAGCCGCGCCGCAGCGGAGCCGCCAGCACCCGGCTGGCGGCGCTGTGATGAGGCCGCCGGCACTGGCGCTGGAAGGTGTCGCCTGCACCTTCGTCAGCAAGCACGACGCCGGCCAGCGCTACACCGCGGTGCAGGACGTGACGCTGACCGTGGCGAGCAGCGAATTCGTCTCCGTCGTCGGCCCCACCGGCTGCGGCAAGAGCACGCTGCTCAACGTCGCCGCCGGGCTGCTGCAGCCCAGCACCGGCAGCGTGCACGTCTTCGGCCAGCCGCTGGCCGGCATCAATACGCGCGCCGGCTACATGTTCCAGGCCGAGAGCCTGATGCCCTGGCGCACGGCGCTGGGCAACGTGATGGCCGGGCTGGAATTCCGCGGCGTCGCGGCCGCCGAGGCGCGCGCGCAGGCCGACGAATGGCTGCGCCGCGTCGGCCTGGGCGGCTTCGGCGACCGCTACCCGCACCAGCTCTCGGGCGGCATGCGCAAGCGCACGAGCCTGGCGCAGACGCTGGCGCTGGACCCCGACATCATCCTCATGGACGAGCCCTTCTCGGCGCTGGACATCCAGACCCGGCAGCTGATGGAAAACGAGGTGCTGGAGCTGTGGGCGCGCAAGAAGAAGGCGGTGCTGTTCATCACCCACGACCTCGACGAGGCGATCGCCATGAGCGACCGCGTCGTGATCATGAGCGCCGGGCCGGCGGCGCGGCTGATCGGCGAATTCACGATCGACATTCCGCGTCCTCGCGATGTGGCCGAAGTGAAGATGACGCCGCGCTTCGTGGCCCTGCACGCCGCCATCTGGGCGCAGCTGCGCGACGAGGTGCTCAAAGGCTATGCCCAGCAACTGAAGGTGGCATGACGAGTCGGCGCGCATGAAAGCCCCCAAGCACCTGTGGCTTTGGCAGGCCGCCCTGCTGCTGGCGGTCTTCGTCTTCTGGCACCTGATGACGACGCCGGGACTGCTGCCGAATTTCATGTTCGACAACGACCGCCAGGCCTCGTTCTTCTTCGGCGAGCCGCTCAAGATCGGGGTCCGCATCTGGGCCTGGTTCGTCACCGAGGCCGACATCTACCGCCACCTGCTGGTGACGCTGACCGAAACGCTGCTGGCCTTCGGCATCGGCTCGGCGATGGGACTGGGCGCCGGGCTGTGGCTGGCGCTGAGCCCGCTGGCCAGCGGCATCCTCGAGCCCTATATCAAGGCCGCCAACTCGATGCCGCGCATCATCCTGGCGCCGATCTTCTCGGTCTGGTTCGGGCTCGGCATCGCCAGCAAGGTGGCCCTGGGCGTGACGCTGGTGTTCTTCATCGTCTTCTTCAACGTCTACCAGGGCGTCAAGGAAGTCAGTCCGGTGGTGCTGGCCAACGCGCGCATGCTCGGCGCCGGCCCGAAGCAGCTGCTGCGCCATGTCTACCTGCCCAGCGCCACGAGCTGGGTGTTCAGCAGCCTGCACACCAGCGTCGGCCTGGCCTTCGTCGGCGCGGTGGTCGGCGAATACCTGGGCTCCAGCCAGGGCGTGGGTTACTTGATCCTGCAGGCCGAAGGCACTTTCGACATCAACACCGTGATGGCCGGCATCCTGGTGCTCACCGCCTTTGCGCTGGTGCTCGACGCGGCGGTGGGCAAGGTCGAGAAGCGCTTGATGAAGTGGCAGCCGAGGGCCGGCGAGACCGAGAAGCTGTGACGGCTCTCAGGCGACCAGGTAACGCTGCACCGCGGCCTCGTCCCAGGCCATGCCGCAGCCGGGCCGGTCGGACGCCGTGACGCGGCCGTTCTCGACCCTGACCGGCTCCTGCAGCACCGCGTCGGCCCAGTCGACGTACTCCAGCCAGTGAGCGGTCGGCGACACCGCCAGCAGGTGGGCGCTGACCTCGGGAAACAGATGGCTGGAGATCGGCAGTCCCACCGACTCGGCGATGGCAGCGGCGCGCAGCCAGCCGGTGACGCCGCCGATCTTCATCGCGTCCGGCATGCCCAGGTCGGATGCGCCGGCCGCCACGCCCTGGGCCATTTCGTGCGGCCCCCACCAGTTCTCGCCCATCTGGATCGGCATCAAGGCCTTGTGCCGGATGCTGGCGTGGCCTGCGAAGTCGTCCGCGCGCGTCGGCTCCTCGACCCACGTCAGTCCCTCGCCCGCCAGTACGGCGGTGCGCCGGATGGCTTCGGCGACGGAAAGCGCCTGGTTGTAGTCGGCCATCAGCTGCACGCCGTCGCCGACGGCGCGGCGCACGGCGCGCACCACCTCGACATCGGTGCCGGCTTCGGCATAGCCCAGCCTGACCTTGATCGCGGCAAAACCCGGGCTTGCCAGTTGCTGCGCCTCGACGGCCGCGCGCTGGCTGCCGATCAAACCCAGGCCGCAGCTGTTGTAGGCCGGGATCGGCCGCGGTTCACCGCCGAGCAGCCGCACCAGCGGCACGCCGTGGGCGCGCGCCAGTGCGTCCCAGGCTGCCATGTCGATGCCGGCCAGGGCCATGCCCACCACCCCCTTGGCGCCGAGCAGCCGGAACAGGCCCTGGAGCTTGTTGTTGAGCTCGAGCGGCGCGACCGCAGCGCCCTTGATGAGGGGCAGCAGCTTGTCCAGCAGGCGGACCACCGGCTCGAGGACCAGCGGCGTGTAGCAGAAGAGATAGGTACTGCCCGTCACGCCTTCTTCGGTCACGAGGTCGATGAGGGCCAGCGGCGCCATCTGGATGGTGCCGACGCTGGTCTGCAGCGGCAGCCGCATCGGCACGTTGACCGCGCGCACACGCAGGTCGCGAACCGTGAGTCGAGGGTAAGAAGTCATCGTGCTCTCCTTGCGACGGCTGCCGGCCACACAGCGACCGCACTGTACGCGCCACGCCGCCACGCCGCCACGAGGCCAGAATGGCGGCCTTCCAGGCGCCGACACCGCAACAGACCATGCCCAAGGACTTCTCGACCATGGAGGACAGCAACCGCTCCTCCAACCCCAGCATCCACGACGTCTCCGACCCGGCGCGGCGCACCGTCCTGCGGGGCGGCATCGGGCTGGCCGCGGCGGCGTGGTTCGGCTCGCTCGCCGGCTGCGCCGGCACGCCGGCGGCCGCCGCCGGGCCGCGCCTCGGCTTCAAGGGCATCGCGGCGTCCAGCGCCGACGCCGTGGTCGTGCCCGAGGGCTACAGCGCCAGCGTGCTGGCGCCGTGGGGCGAGCCAGTGGGCATCGCCGGCGCCTTGCCGGCATGGGCGCACGACGCGTCCAACAGCGCCGCCGAGCAGGCGCTGCAGATGGGCATGCACCACGACGGCTTGCAGTTCTGTGCGCTGGACGGCAGCCGGCGCGGCCTGCTGGTGAGCAACCACGAATACAGCGACGACGGCCTGCTGCACGCCGGCGGCATGCAGCCGTGGACGCCGGAGAAGGTGGCCAAGAGCCAGGCCGCGCACGGCGTCTCGGTGATCGAGGTCGAGTTGAACGATGGCCGCTGGCAGCTGGTGCGGCCGTCGCCCTATGCGCGCCGTCTCACCGCCCGCACGCCGTTTGCCATCGGCGGCCCGGCCGCCGGCCATGCGCTGATGAAGACCGCAGCCGACCCTGGCGGGCGCCGGGTGCTGGGAACGATCGCCAACTGCGCCCTCGGCCTGACGCCCTGGGGCACCGTGCTGTCGGGCGAAGAGAACTGGGCCAACTACTTCATCCCCGCCGACACGCCGACGGCGCACGAGCGCCGCTGGGGCCTGCGCAAGAACATCTGGTACCGCTGGAACGAGCACGACCCGCGCTTCGACACCGTGCGCCACCCGCACGAACCGCACCGCTTCGGCTGGATCGTCGAGATCGATCCCATGGACCCGACCAGCACGCCGGTCAAGCGCACGGCGCTGGGCCGCGCCGCGCACGAGGGCGCCACGGTGGCGGTGACGCGCGACGGCCGCGCGGTGGTCTACTCGGGCGAGGACGCGCGCTTCGAGTACGTCTACAAGTTCGTCAGCCGCGACCGCATCCGGCCCGCCGGCGGTGGCTCGAGCGCCGCGCAGGCGAATGCCGAACTGCTGGACCACGGCACGCTGTACGTTGCGCGTTTCGACGCCGACGGCAGCGGCCGCTGGCTGCCGCTGGTGCACGGACAGGGGCCCCTGACCGCGGGGCGCGGATTCGCCGACCCGGGCGAGGTCATGATCAAGGCCCGCCAGGCCAGCGACGCGCTGGGCGGCACCAAGATGGACCGCCCCGAATGGCTGGCCGTCGACCAGCCCGGCGGCTGGGTCTATTGCGCGCTCACCAACAACAGCGCGCGCGGCAGCGGCAACAACCCCGGCCCCGACGCCGCCAACCCGCGCGCCCACAACACCATGGGCCACATCATCCGCTGGCAGGAAGACGGCGACTTCAGCGCCGAGCGTTTTCGCTGGAACCACTTCGTGCTCGCCGGCGACCCGGCCAACGAGCGCGCGCAAGCCCAGGGCAACGTCAAGGGCGATGCCTTCGCCTGCCCCGACACGCTGGCCTTCGACGCCCGCGGCGTGCTGTGGATCGGCACCGACGCCGGCCCCACGGCCTCGAACCAGGGCGAGTTGGCGCGCCTGGGCAACAACCAGCTGCTGGCCTGCGACCCGGCCAGCGGCGAGGTGCGGCGTTTCCTGGCCGGGCCCGTGCACTGCGAGGTCACCGGCTGCAGCTTCACGCCCGACGGCACGACGATGTTCGTCAACATCCAGCACCCGGGCGAGTCGCCGCGCGACCGCAGCGACGCGGCGGCGCCGCGCCGTTACTCGAACTGGCCCGATTTCAGGCCCGACGGCCGGCCGCGTTCGGCAACCGTCGCCGTGCGCCGGACCGACGGCGGCCCGATCGGCACCTGATCAGGCCCGGCCCAGGCACAGCCGGTTGCGCCCGCCGCGTTTGGCGCGGTACAGCGCGGCGTCGGCACGCTCCATCAGCGCGGCCAGGTCGTACGGCGGCGCGGCGACGAGGCCGATGCTCGCGGTGACGATGAAGTTCGAGCCCGTCGCACCGACCCAGGGGTGGGTGGCGATGCGGTGCCGCAGACGCTCGCAGACTTCGGTGGCGCGCGACAGCCCCATGCCCGGCAGCACGACGACGAATTCCTCGCCGCCATGGCGCGCCAGCACGTCGTCGGTGCGCGTGTTCTCGCGCAGCAGCTGCGCCATGGCCACCAGCACGCGGTCGCCGCCGGCGTGGCCGTGATGGTCGTTGATGGACTTGAAGCGGTCGATGTCGATCAGCGCCAGCGCCAGCGGCCGGCCGGCCTGCTCGGCTGCCGGCAGCAGCGCCGAGCAGCGGCGGTCGAGGTGACGGCGGTTGCCCAGCCCGGTGAGCGGGTCGCGTTCGGCGTGTTCGGCCAACTCGGCGGCGCGCGCGCGCTGCTGCTTGGTTTCGTGCAGCGCCTGCTCGGCCACCCACTGCGCCTGCTGCACCTCGGTGCGCGTCACGAACAGCTGCGACTGCGCGCGCAGCTGGGCCGTCGCGCGCTGGCGTTCGAGCCGTTCCACGGCCTCGAAATGGCTCAGCGCCGGCTCGTAGCGGCCCAGCGCCCGGCACGCGAGGTAGGCGACATGGTGGGCCCGGATGGCCGTCTGCGGCGGCGCTGCCTCGCCCATCTCGGCCAGCAGCTCGTCCATGGCCTGCACGGCATCGGCGGCATGGCCGTCGATGCGCAGGGCTTCGGCCTGCGTGCAGGCCAAGCGCCAGCCGTAGGCGGCGTAGCCGCGCCCGGCGGCGCGCTGGCGCGCGCGCTGCAGCAGGCGTTCGGCTTCGGCGCGTTCGCCCTGGTGCAGCAGCACCTCGCCCAGGTTGCCCTGGACCACGACCTCGTACGCCGCCGGGTCGGGCAGGCGCTCGAGCAGTGCCAGGGCGCGCTCGCCGGCGTCGCGGGCGCGCGCCAGCACTTCGGCGATCTCGGCCTCCGACGCAGCGCCGCGCAGGCGGTGGAACTCGCCGATCGAGATCGCGCACAGCGCGTTCAGTGCCGACCCCCGCAGCAGCTCGGGTGCGGCATCGGCGTGCGCCTGCAGGGCGTTGGACAGCACCCGCACCGCCTGCCAGGAATCGCCCATGCGCTCGAAGCAGGCGGCCAGGGTCGACGCGGCCATCAGCGACGCGCCGTCGTCGCCCGAGGTCGCCGCCAGCTGCACGAGTTCCTGTGCGGCGTCGAGCGCCACGTCGTAGGCGCCGGTCTCGCAAGCCGCCAGCGTGAGCAGGCGCAGCAGCTCGCGGCGCTCGGCCAGGCGCTCGGCGCCCAGCAGCAGGGTCAGGCTGCGCGGTGCCTCACGCTGCAGATCTTCGTAACGGCCCAGGCGCAGCAGGTGCCAGCACAAGCGGGCGCCGGCAAGGCCCTCGTCGCCCGGGCGACCGAGCTGGCGGGCCAGCACCTGCGCTTCCCGTGCGGCGGCGCAAGCGTCTGCCGACTGGGTGTCGCAGGCCGGGTCGGCAGCGGCCAGACAGGCCTGCAGGCGCGCGCCGGCGTCTGCCGTGGGGGTCATGGTTTTCACGGTCGTGGTCACGGGCCCGGGCCGGCGGCTACTTGGCCGTCGGCATCACGAATTCGGCGCCCTTGGCGATGCTGTCCGGCCAGCGCTGCATGACACTCTTCTGCCTGGTGTAGAAGCGCACGCCTTCCTCGCCGTAGGCGTGCATGTCGCCGAACAGGCTGCGTTTCCAGCCACCGAAGCCGTGCCAGGCCATCGGTACCGGGATCGGCACGTTGATGCCGACCATGCCCACCTGGACGCGGCGCGCGAATTCGCGCGCCAGACCACCGTCGCTGGTGAAGCAGGCCACGCCGTTGCCGTATTCATGGTCGTTGACGAGCTGCAAGGCCTCGGCGAAGTCCTTCGCCCGCACGCACACCAGGACCGGGCCGAAGATCTCTTCCTTGTAGATGCGCATCTGCGGCGTGGCGTGGTCGAACAGCGTGCCACCGGTGAAGAAGCCGCCCTCGAATCCGGGCACCGTGCAGCCGCGGCCGTCGACCACCAGCGTGGCACCTTCCTCGACGCCGATGCCGATGTAGTTCTCGATGCGGTCGCGCGCCTCGCGGGTGACGATGGGCCCCATCTCGGCGTCGAGCGCCATGCCGTTCTTGATCTTCAGCGCACGCGCGCGTTCGGCCAGCAGCGGCACGATGCGGTCGCCGACCTCGCCCACCAGCACGGCGACGCTGATCGCCATGCAGCGCTCGCCGGCCGAGCCGTAGGCGCTGCCGATGAGCGCGTCGACGGCCTGGCCGATGTCGGCGTCGGGCATCACCACCATGTGGTTCTTGGCGCCGCCCAGCGCCTGCACACGCTTGCCGTGGTGGGCGCCGGTCTCGTAGATGTATTGCGCGATGGCGGTGGAGCCGACGAAGGACAGCGCCTTGACGTCGGGGTGCTTGAGCAGCGCGTCCACCGCCACCTTGTCGCCCTGCACGACGCTGAACACGCCGGCGGGCAGGCCGGCCTGCTTCAGCAGCTCGGCCATGAACAGGCTCGCGCTGGGGTCGCGTTCGCTGGGCTTGAGGATGAAGGCATTGCCGCAGGCCAGCGCCAGCGGGAACATCCAGCACGGCACCATGCACGGGAAATTGAACGGCGTGATGCCGGCGACCACGCCCAGCGGCTGGCGCAGCGTCCAGTTGTCGATGCCGGTGCTGACCTGGTCGGTGTAGTCGCCCTTCAGCAGCTGCGGCACGCCGCAGGCGAATTCGACGATGTCGATGCCGCGCGAGACCTCGCCGACGGCGTCGGTGAAGACCTTGCCGTGCTCGGCGGTGATCATCGCGGCGAGCGTGTCGCGGTGCTCGTTCATCAGCGCCAGGAAGTTGTTGAGCACGCGTGCGCGGCGGATCGGCGGCGTGTCGCCCCAGGCCGGCTGCGCGGCGCGGGCGGCGGCCACGGCCACGGCGACGTCGTCGGCGCTGGCCAGCAGCACCTGGCGCGCGACCTCGCCGCTGGTCGGGTTCCACACCGGCTGCGTGCGCGCACCGGCGCTGCTGACGGGCACGCCGGCGATCCAGTGGCCGACCTGGCCGGTTTGCGTGAAGGCTTCGGGTGCGCCCATGATTCAGCTCCTGCGGGTGGTAACCCCGCAGTCTAGTCAAGTCGGCCCGGCTGGGGCGCAAAGGCATCACGGGCCAATGCCCTGATCGACTGCTTGAGCTGCGACCAGCCGGCATCGCTGCGCAGGTCGACACCGCCGAAGACACGGATGCGCCGCGAGCGCAGCAGCAGGTACTGCACACCGGCCACCAGCAGCAGGGTCACGCCCTGCAGGTGCGGGCGCGCCGCGAACTCGGCACCGCCGAGCGTGCGCGTGGCCTCCTGGCCCCAGGCCTCGCGCTCGGATTCCAGGATGGCGGTGAGCTCGTTGCGCTCCATGAGTTCTGCCGCCAGCACCTCCAGCGTCAGCGGGCGGCGGCGCAGCTCGTCGATGAAGTGGTCGAAGAAGGTTGCCCAGCGCTCGGCGGCCGGCAGGGCCAGCAGCGCCTGCGGCTCGGGGCCCAGCAGGTCGGCCACGCGCGGCCAGAAGTGGCCGCTGTCGCCCCAGGCCTGCAGCAGCTCGGGCAGGCCGCCGAAGTAGCGGTAGATGAGCACCTTGTCGACGCCGGCCTGGCGGGCGATGGTGTTGACGCCGACGGCGCCGAAGCCGTCGCGCGCCAGCACCTCGCCCACGGCGGCGAGGATGCGCGCTTCGGTGGCCGCGCGGTCGCGCGGGCGCGGCGCAGCCACGGTGTCCCCGGCACGGGGCATCAGCCGGCGACGATGTGGGCCGCCAGGCCCCGCCGCGGCGCCGGCTGCACCGGCGGCGCAAAGCCGACCCGGGCCCACATCTGCACGGTCTGGGCCGGCGCGGCAGCCTCCACGAGGTGGCGGATGGCCGCATAGGGACGCGCCTGCTCGGGATACTCTTGCAGGGCCTGCTGCAGCGGCTGCATCACCACACCGTGGGCCGTGGCCGCCAGTTGCACGCGGGCAAAGGCACGGCCGGCGTTGACCTGGGTCACGCGGTCGTTGCCCTCGGACACCAGCCACAGAAAACCCGGCGTGGAGGCCATCTTCGCGCCAAACTCCTTGATCTGGCTGGTGGTGGCGAAGTCGTCGGGTCCCGGCGCCTGGCTGCGGTCGAACAGGCCCAGACGGGCCATCCAGACGACCATCGGGTCCGTCAGCGACAGGCCGTCACGGTGCCGGGCAATCTCGGCGGCGCCGACACGCAGCACCTTGTACGACTCCAGCATGGCGCGCGGCGTGGTGAGTTCGATGCGCCAGGCCTCGTTGGCGATGGCACGGTGCATCTTGACCTCGTCGTCTTGGCCCGGGCCCACATGGCCGAAACGCAGCGGGTGCGGCTGCACGGCGTCGGCCATGGCCTGCCAGGCCGCTGCCGGCACCGGGCGCTGGAGGTCGTACGCGTTGCGGTTGGTGTGGCGCACCAGGATCTGCGCGAACAGCGGATCCTTGCTCACCGTGGCGTCGGCAACGAGTCGCACCCGCGCCACCGGGCGCTCGTCGACCTTGTCGGGGCCGAACTCGCCTTGCGGAAACAAGGTGATCTCGGCACGCTGGCCGCGTTCGCGCGCCGCCAGGTCGAGCAGCTCGATGAACGTGCCCTGGCTCATCATGATCTGGCGCGAGGTGGGGTCGGTCTCGGGCAGCAGGCGCGTGAGATCGCAGCGCAGCACGATCTCGCCGGGCGTGCGCAGGTCGACCAGCCACGACTGCAGGTTGTGCGAATGCGGCGCCAGGATGGCGTGGCCGAGGATCCAGCGCCGCAGCTCGGTCTGCGGCGCCGGCCCCTGCCAGGCCTCCAGCGCCTCGGCCGGGATGCCACTGTCGCAGCCGGCCAGCGGCAGCGTCGCGGCCGCCACGACACCGCCGCCGACCAGGCGGACGAAGGCACGTCGTTGCATCACGGTCTCCAAAAGTCACTTTAAGGTGACATGACATTAGTCACCGGCAGGTGACTTGTCAAGGGGTGGCCCGACGACGTCTCCGACCGGGTCCGCGGGCGCGGCGGCCTTGAAGGACAATCCTTCGCACCCGACAGCGTCGCTCGCGCGGCGCGGCCGCCGCTGGCCGGCCCGTCACCACCGAACCAGGTCAACCCGCTTGCACCAAGTCAATCCGCTCGACGACCAGGACCTGGAGCGCCTGGGCGCCCTGCTCGACGCGCTGCCCGCACCGCTGGAGCCGCTGGACGTGAGCGCGCTCGACGGCTTCCTGTGCGGCGTGCTGCTGCAGCCGCGGCCGGTGCCCGCCACGCAATGGCTGCCCTGCGTCACCGACATCGAGGCCCGCCCTGCCCCGCCCGGCCCGGCAGTCACCGAGCTGCAGGCGCTGGCGCAGCGCCGCCATGCCGAGCTTGACCAGGCCATCGGCCAGCGGCAGTGGTTCGACCCCTGGGTCTTTGCGCTCGACGAGGACGACTCGCCCACCGACAGCGTGCTGCCCTGGGTGGCCGGCTTCGCCGCGGCGATGGACCGCTTTCCGGCGCTGATGGCCGTCGACGACCCCGAGCTGGTCGAGCCGCTGGCGCTGCTGTACCTGCACTTCGACCCGGCGGACCTGGACGACGCCGACGCGCTGGCGGCGGTCATCGAGACGCTGGAGCCCCCCGCCGACCTGGCCGAGGCGGTGCAGGACATGGTGCGCGCGGTGATGCTGATCGCCGACGTGACGCGGCCGCGCCAGGCGGCCCGGCCCGCCAGCCCCCGGCGCCCGCCGCCGCGGCGGGCGCGCCGCTGAGAACGCGCGGGCCGCCGCGGCGCCTTCAGGCCGCCAGCGC
>CAYJOA010000084.1:17976-20112 GCA_964371495.1 uncultured Rubrivivax sp. | reverse complement strand
CCGCCTGCGCGCGCAGCAGCAGCGGCGCGCGGGCGCCGGCGCCGGACGGCAAGGCATCGAGCGCGGCCAGGGCGCCCGCGGCGTCGCCGCGTGCCAGCCGCACCTGGGCCTGCAGCAGGCGCAGCGCGCGTTCGGCAGCCGGCTCGCGCGGCGTGGCCTGGGCGGCCCCTTGCAGCGCTTCGCCGGCCAGCGCTTCGGCGCGCGTGTGGTCACGCAGCAGCGACGCCGCCAGGGCGCCGCCGTACAGCGCCGCCAGCCGGTCGACGAGTTCGGGCGACGAGGTCTCGCCGCCCAGCCGCTGCAGCGCATGCGCGCTGTCGTCCATCAGCACGCGGGCGCGCATCTGCATCAGCGCGTGCTCCAGCGGCGGCGCCGACGGCGTGCCGGGGCCGAGCAACGTACGGTTGCGGGCCTCGCTGATGCGGTCCACGGTGAGCGGGTGGCTGCGCAGGTAGGGGAAGCCGCCGCTGTCGTTGAGCCGCGTGGCGACGTCGAGCTTCTCGAACATCGCCGCCATGCCGGCGCTGGAAAAGCCCGCCGTGGCCAGCACGCCGTAGCCGATGCGGTCGGCCTCGCGCTCCATGTCGCGCGAGAAGTTCAGCTGGCCCTGGATGGCCGCCGCCTGGCCCCCCATGATGGCCGCGTTGGCCATGTCGGCATTGTTGGCGCGGCTGGCGGCGATGACGCCCAGCAGCAGCGTGGCCAGCGCCACCATCGACGAGCGCTGCTGCGGCGCGATGCTGCGTGCGATGTGCCGCTGCGTGACGTGCGACAACTCGTGCGCCAGCACCGAAGCGAGCTGGTCGCGCGACGTGGTCAGCGCAATCAACCCCAGGTGCACGCCGACGTAACCGCCGGGCAGCGCGAAGGCGTTCACGCTGCGCTCGCGCAGCAGGAAGATCTCCCAGGCGAAGGCGCGGTCGGTGTCGACACCGATCTCGCCGCGCTGCCGTGCCGCGGCCACCAGCGGGTTCCACAGCGACTGCACGTATTCCAGCAGAACCGGGTCGTCGTAGTAACTCGGGTCGCGTCGGCCTTCGGCCATGATCTGGTCGCCGACGCGGCGCTCGGCGCCCACCGTGAGGTCGTCGGACGCCGATTCACCCAGCGCCGGCAGCCGCACCTGCGCCTGCGCGAGGCCCGAAAACGCCATCAGCATGGCTAGCGTGGCAGCCAGCAGGCGGCGCCAACGGGAGAGGGAGGATGGTTTCAAGGGTGGTCTCGGCTGGCGTTGCGGCTTGGAGCCCTGATGCGGCCCAGGCGTTCCACTTCACTATGATGACACCGCCATGTTGCTGGATGTTGCTCGACCATGACCACCGTGCCGCCCTCACCGCTCACGCATTTCGACGCCCAGGGGCAGGCGCACATGGTCGACGTCGCGGCCAAGGCCGAGACGCACCGCGTCGCCCGCGCCAGCGGCTGCATCCGCATGTTGCCGGCCACCTTCGAGCTCATCGCGCAGGGCCAGGCCAAGAAGGGCGACGTCATCGGCGTGGCACGCATCGCCGCCATCCAGGGCGCCAAGCGCACCGCCGACCTGGTGCCGCTGTGCCACCCGCTGCCGATCACCCGCGTCGCGGTGGAGTTCGAGCTCGACCGCGAACGCAGCGAGGTGCGCTGCACCGCGCAGGTGGAGACGCTGGGCCGCACCGGCGTGGAAATGGAGGCGCTGACCGCCGTGCAGGTGGGGCTGCTGACGGTCTACGACATGTGCAAGGCCGCCGACCGCGGCATGGTCATGGGCGACATCCGCGTGCTGGAAAAAAGCGGCGGCAAGTCGGGGCACTGGGTGGCGGCGGGCTGAGGGCGCGGCCCGCTGCCGCGGGCCACGCTGCGGGGTCAGCGCTCGCCGGCGGGCAGGAACTGCTGCCACCCGGGCTGCCGCGCCGGCAGTGCACACTGGAAAGGACCGCTCGCCGCGGCCGCGGTCTCAGCCGGGCTGGCAGCCTGCGGGCAGGCTTCGAAGAACGTCGTCGCGTCGGCCTTGTCGAACTCGCGCAAGCGCGCGGCCAGGTGGCGCGCGTGGTCGAGCCGGCCCTGGGCGGCCAGCGCCTGCGCCCAGGCCATCATCAGCCGCGTGTCGAGCAGGTAGTGCGTGGCACGGTCGAAGGCCGCGCCGGCATCGGGCACGAC
>CAYJOA010000084.1:0-17876 GCA_964371495.1 uncultured Rubrivivax sp. | reverse complement strand
CCGCGTGCCAGGGCCCACAGCAGCAGGGCCAGCACCGCCGCGGCCAGCGGCAGGCCGAGTTCCACCGCCAGCTGCAGCGGCAGGTTGTGGGTGTGGTCGAAAAAGGCCACGGGTCGATCGGGAAACGGCGTCAGCGTCCAGGCCAGGTTGAATTCGCCGAAACCCACGCCGGCCCACGGCTGGCGCCCGATCAGCTCCAGCGTGTTGGCCCAGATCGCGAAACGCGAGCTCGAGATGTCGGTCTCGGCCAGCCGCGCTGCGCCGCCGAAGGTGTGCTGCAAGGCGGCGGCCCATTGCGACATGGCGAGCCAGCCCGCGGCGTAGAGCACCGGTGCCGCCAGCAGCAGCCAGCGCGTGGGCCGCGTCAGGCGCCGGTCCGCCGCGCCCCACAGCGCGAGCAGCAGCACGCTCAACAAGCCAGTGCGCGACGCCGTCAGCACCACCGCGAAGACCAGTGCGGCCAGCATCAGGGCGCCGGCGCGGCGGCCGAGCCGGCCCGTTTCCACCAGCGCCACCGCGGCGATGGCGGCCCACAGCAGCAGGCTGCTCAGGTGGTTGGGCTGGCGCAGGTTGCCGACCGCGCGGCCGGCGACGCCCGAGCGGGCGATCCAGTCACCGTCGGGCAGCGTGGGCAGGAAGACCTGGATGCCGGCGATGCCGACGTTGCACAGGCCGGCCACCAGCCAGGCCCAGCAGAAGGCCGCGAACAGGTCCGCCGCGTCGCCACGTGCGGCCGCGCCGGCACCGCCAGCGGCCACCACCGCGGTCGCCAGCAGCAGCCCGAGGGCCGACAGCGCCAGCGTCGACGGCAAGCCGCCCGGGCCCCACGACCAGGCCACCGCGACGCCGACCAGCGCCAGCGCCAGCAGCAGCGGGCGCGGCCCGCGCCCTGGCGCGGCAGGCGCGGACACGGCAATGAAGGCCCCCCACAAGGCCAGCGCCAGCGCCTGGTTCAGATAGGTCGGCGACGGCGAGACGTTGTAGGCCAGCAGCGACGGCAACGCGGCCGCCGCGGCGGCGATCCAGACGCGGAGGTCGGTGGCGGGCAAGTCGCGTGCGGTGGATGAGGGCGCGCGAGTATGCCAGCGCCCGGAACCGGGTGCACCGACCCGTGTCATATGATGCATGTTCATGCTCGAACAGCGCATCCAGCAGCACTTCTTCGACAGCGCCGACCTCAAGTACCAGTCTGCCGAGACCTTGGCGCGGCCGATTGCCGAGGCCGCGGCGGCGTTGTTGTCGGCCATCACCGGCGGCGGCAAGGTCATGGCTTGCGGCAGCGGTGCCGGTACCGCGCTGGCTCAGCACCTGGTGCGGCTGTTCACCGGCCGCTTCGAACGCGAACGCCCGCCGCTGGCGGCCCTGGCGCTGGCCAGCGAACCGGCGCTGCAGGGCCAGCAGGTGCGCGCGCTGGGACTGCCCGGCGACGTGCTGCTGTACGTCGACGACGGCGAAGGCCACAGCACCGCGGTGATCTCGGCCGCGCAGGGCAAGGACATGACCATCGTCGTGCTCGCCGGCCGCGGCGCTGCCGCCTTCGCCGAACTGCTGGCCGAGACCGACGTGCTCGTGGCCGTGCCGCACGAACGCCCCGCACGTGTCGCCGAACTGCAGCTCCTGGTGCTCCACTGCCTGTGCGATGCGGTCGATTTCCAGTTGATGGGAGAGCAAGACCCATGATCCATTCCAGACCGAACCGCCTGGGCCGATGCGCGGCGGTGCTGCTTGTCGCCGGTGTGCTGGCCGGCTGCGCGCCGCTGCTCGTCGGCGGCGCCGTCGTCGGCGGCAGCCTCGTCGCCAGCGACCGCCGGACCACGGGCATCCAACTCGAGGACCAGTCCATCGAATTCAAGGCTGCGGCGCGCGTGCGTGAACTGGCCACGCTCGGCAACGTCAACGTCGTCAGCTACAACCGCACCGTGCTCATCACCGGCGAAGTGCCGAGCGTGGACGAGAAGGTGCGCGTCGAGCGCGCTGTCGGGGCCGTGGAAAACGTTCGCGCCGTCGTCAACGAGCTCGGCATCGGCAACAACAGCACCTTCGGCTCGCGTTCCACCGACGCCGTGCTCGGCGCCAAGGTCAAGGCGACCTTGGTCGATGCCAAGGACGTGCATGCCAACGCCTACAAGGTGGTGCTCGAACGCGGCATCGTCTACCTGATGGGCCGCGTCAGCGAACGTGAAGCCAACCGCGGCACCGAACTCGCGCGTTCGGTGTCGGGGGTGCAGAAGGTGGTGCGCGTGTTCGAGATCCTCAGCGAAGAGGAGCTCGCGAATCTCGGCCGTCCCGCGGCCGGCCCTGCCGCGGCGGCGTCGACTCCGCGCTGAGCCGCGGCTCCAGATCGCCCTGCGGCGGGCTGACGGCGTCTAGCTGCGCAGGCGGCGCAGCAAACTCGAAGTGTCCCAGCGCTGCCCGCCCTGCGCCTGGACTTCTGCGTAGAACTGGTCCACCAGCGCCGTCACCGGCAGTTGCGCGCCGTTGCGGCGCGCTTCGTCGAGCACCAGGCCGAGGTCCTTGCGCATCCAGTCGACGGCGAAGCCGAAGTCGAACTTGTCCTCGAGCATGGTCTTGCCGCGGTTGTCCATCTGCCAGCTCTGCGCCGCGCCCTTGCCGATGACGTCCAGCACCAGCGGCATGTCCAGTCCGGCGCGCAGGGCGAAGGCCCCCGCCACGGCCAGCCCCGGCACGAGGCCCGCGATGGGCCCCAGGTTGGCCATCTTGGCCAGCTGGCCGGCGCCGCTGGGGCCGACGCGCGTGACGGCCTTGGCGAAGCACAGCGCCAGCGGCTTGACGGCGTCGAAGGGCGCGCCGTCGCCGCCGCACATCACGGTGAGGGCCCCGTTCACCGCGCCCGCCTGGCCGCCCGAGACCGGCGCGTCGACGAAGTGCAAGCCGCGCGAGAGCGCTTCCTGGTAGAGCTGGCGCGCGACCTCGGCCGAGGCCGTGGTGTGGTCGACGAACACCGCGCCAGGCGCCATGCCGGCAAAGGCGCCGTCGGCGCCGAGCGTGACGGCGCGCAGGTCGGCGTCGTTGCCGACGCAGGCAAAGACGACCTCGGCGCCGGCCGCGGCCTCGCGCGGTGTCGCCGCGGCGGCACCGCCGTATTCGGCCACCCAGGCGGCGGCCTTGGCAGCGCTGCGGTTGTAGACGGTGGTGGCGTGCCCGGCGCGCGCCAGGTGGCCGGCCATCGGGTGGCCCATCACGCCCAGGCCCAGGAAGGCCACGCGGCGGGGGGTCGTCGGTTCGTAGGTGCGGGTGCTCATGACCACTATGGTAATGAATGGCGCCGGCGGCGCGCCGCGCCCGCTACGCCAGCTTCATGTGTTCGGTGCCCGCCGACAGGTCGCTGCTGCGCGCGCGCACGCTGTTGAGCTTGATCTGCAGCCGCAGGTCGTTCACCGAGTCGGCGTTGCGCAGCGCGTCTTCGTAGCTGATCTGCCGGCCTTCGTAGAGGTCGAACAGGCTTTGGTCGAAGGTCTGCATGCCGAGCTCGCGCGAGCGCTTCATCAGCTCCTTGATCTCGTTGACCTCGCCCTTGAAGATCATGTCGCCGACCAGCGGCGTGTTGAGCAGGATCTCCACCGCGGCGACGCGGCCGCGGCCCTGCTCGCGCGGCATCAGGCGCTGGCTGACCAGCGACTTGAGGTTCAGCGACAGGTCCATCAGCAGCTGCTGGCGGCGTTCTTCGGGGAAGAAGTTGATGATGCGGTCCAGCGCCTGGTTGGAGCTGTTGGCGTGCAGCGTGGCCAGGCACAGGTGGCCGGTTTCGGCAAAGGCCACCGCGTGCTCCATGGTCTCGCGGTCGCGCAGCTCGCCCATCAGGATGACGTCGGGGGCCTGGCGCAGCGTGTTCTTCAGCGCCGCTTCCCAGCTGTCGGTGTCGATGCCGAGCTCACGCTGCGTGACGATGCAGTTCTTGTGCGGGTGCACGAACTCCACCGGATCCTCGATCGTGATGATGTGGCCGTAGGAGTTCTCGTTGCGCCAGTCGACGATGGCCGCCAGCGAGGTGCTCTTGCCCGAGCCGGTGGCGCCGACGAAGATGACCAGGCCGCGCTTGGTCATCGCCACTTCCTTCAGCACCTGCGGCAATCCCAATGTGTCGATCGTCGGCAGGGTCTGCGGGATGGTGCGGAAGACCAGCCCCACGTGCCCCTGCTGGATGAAGGCGTTGACGCGGAAGCGCCCCACGCCCTGCGGCGAGATCGCGAAATTGCATTCCTTGGTGCGCTCGAACTCGGCTCCCTGCTTGTCGTTCATGACCGCGCGCGCCAGCGCCAGCGTGTGCTGGCCGGTGAGCGGCTGCGGGCTGACCTTGGTGACCTTGCCGTCGACCTTGATGGCGGGCGGGAAGTCGGCGGTCAGGAACAGGTCCGAGCCGTTGCGGGTGACCATCAACCGCAGCAGGTCGTTGACGAACTTGGAGGCCTGGTCGCGTTCCATTCACAAGGTCCTGGTTCTAGCCGGGGAAGTTCTCCGGGATCTTGGCCTTGGCGCGGGCTTCGGCCGGCGAGATGACGTTGCGGCGCACCAGGTCGGTGAGGTTCTGGTCCAGCGTCTGCATGCCCATGCTCTGTCCGGTCTGGATGCTGGAGTACATCTGCGCGATCTTGTTCTCGCGGATCAGGTTGCGGATGGCGCTGGTGCCGAGCATGATCTCGTGGGCGGCGACGCGGCCCGAACCGTCCTTCAGCTTGCATAGGCTCTGCGAGATCACGGCGACCAGGCTTTCGGACAGCATCGCGCGCACCATCTCCTTCTCGGCCGCGGGGAAGACGTCGACGATGCGGTCCACCGTCTTGGCCGCCGAACTGGTGTGCAGGGTGCCGAACACCAGGTGGCCGGTCTCGGCCGCGGTGAGCGCCAGGCGGATCGTCTCCAGGTCGCGCATCTCGCCCACCAGGATGGCGTCGGGGTCCTCGCGCAGCGCCGAGCGCAGCGCGTTGGCGAAGCTCAGCGTGTGCGGTCCGACCTCGCGCTGGTTGATCAGGCACTTCTTGCTCTCGTGCACGAACTCGATCGGGTCTTCCACCGTCAGCACGTGGCCGTATTCGTGTTCGTTGAGGTGGTTGACCATCGCCGCCAGCGTCGTGCTCTTGCCCGAGCCGGTGGGCCCGGTGCACAGCACCATGCCACGCGGCTTGAGCGCGAGCTCGGCAAAGACCTTGGGCGTGCCGAGCTGTTCCAGCGTCAGGATCTTGCTCGGGATGGTGCGGAACACCGCGCCGGCGCCGCGGTTCTGGTTGAAGGCGTTGACGCGAAACCGCGCCAGGCCCTGGATCTCGAAGCTGAAGTCGCATTCCAGCGTGTCTTCGTAGTGCTTGCGCTGGGCGTCGTTCATGATGTCGTACACCATGTCGTGGACCGCCTTGTGGTCCAGCGCCTCGACGTTGATGCGCCGCACGTCGCCGTGCACCCGGATCATCGGCGGCAGGCCGGCCGACAAGTGCAGGTCGGAGGCCTTGTTCTTGACTGAAAAGGCCAGCAGCTGGGTGATGTCCATAGCCATGGGAAAGGCGCGCGAACGCTTAAGCTTCGGGGGATTATGGGCAGCATCGGAAGCAACCTGCAAGAAGTGAAGCGGCGCATCGCCGCGGCCTGCGCCGGGGCTGGCCGTGTTGCCAACATCCGCACGCAGGCGGCTCATTTCGGCGCCGCAGACGGCGTCGCGCTGCTCGCCGTGAGCAAGACCTTCGACGCCGCCGCCGTGCGCGCGGCCCACGCCGCCGGCCAGCGCGCCTTCGGCGAGAACTACGTGCAGGAGGCGCTGGCCAAGGTCGCTGCGCTGTCCGATCTGCGGCCCGGCATCGAATGGCACCTCATCGGGCCGCTGCAGAGTAACAAGACGAAACCGGTGGCCGAGGCCTTCGACTGGGTGCACTCGGTGGACCGGCTGAAGATCGCCGAGCGGCTGGCCGAGCAGCGGCCGGCGTGGCTGCCGCCGCTGCAGTTGTGCCTGCAGGTCAACACCAGCGGCGAGGCCAGCAAGAGCGGCGTGCTGCCGCGCGACGCCGCGGCGCTGGCGCACGCCGTGGCCGCACTGGCGCCCGCGCGCGTGCAGCTGCGTGGGCTGATGGCCATCCCGGAGCCGGCGGCCGATTTCGATGCGCAGCGCCTGCCGCACCGGCAGTTGCGTGAACTGCTGGCGGCGCTGCAGCGCGAGGGCCTGGCCCTGGACACGCTGTCGATGGGCATGAGTGCCGACCTGGAGGCGGCCGTCGCCGAAGGCGCGACCATCGTTCGCGTCGGCACGGCGCTGTTCGGCGGCCGGCCCGCAGCGGCCGCTGCGAAGCGGTAGCCGGGCGCCCACGCGCGCCGTCGCGCGCGGACCGGCGGTCCGTGGCTGCGGCCGCGTAGGACAGGAACTACAGCGGGCCGCGGCGCCGTCCGCTGTCGGCAGCCTCGGCAGCTGCCGACACTAGGCTTGCAGCGGGTCTTGCACGCACCGATCCGAACCGCCTCAATCTCACTGGAGTTCCGATGACACGACCCCTTCCCCTGCTCGCCGCCGCGCTGTTCGCCACGCTGGGCCTGGCCGCATGCGACCGCCCCGCCACCGTCGTCGTCCCTGCCGTCGTCACGGTGCCGGTGCCCGGACCGGCCGGCCCCACCGGCGAGGCGGGCGCCCAGGGCAACCAGGGCGCCACCGGTGTGCAAGGCAATGACGGCAAGAGCGGCGGCAGCACGACCGTGATCGTCGTCCCGCCGGCCGCATCGGCGCCGAACTGAGGCCCTTGCCGAGCCTCGTTCGGCAGCGGCCCCGCATAACCAGCCCTTCAAAGGAGACCCGCATGAAGAGCACGTTTCTTCGCCTGTCCTGGTTCACTTCGGCGCTGCTGGTGTGCGCTGCCGCCCAAAGCGCGCCGCCCGCACCGGTGGGCAGCTCGGCAGAGTTGAGCGCAGCACGGGCGCGCTACGCCCAGGAGGTCGCCCTGTGCAAGAGCGGAGGCTCGCACCAGGACCGCGCGACTTGCCTGCAGGAAGCCGGTGCCGCGCTGGCCGAGGCCAAGCGGGGCGCTTTGGACAAGGGCACGTCCGACCTGGCGGCCAACCGCATCCTGCGCTGCAATCCGCTGCCTGAAGACCAGCGCAGGGACTGCATCGCGCGCATGCAAGGCCAGGGCACGACGAGCGGCAGTGTCGAAGGCGGCGGCATCTATCGTGAGCTCGTGACGCGCGAGACGGGCACGTCTGCCGTGCCGCCCGCGGACGCCGGCGCGGCGCAGTCCGCCAAACCCAAGCCGCAATGATGCGCATCGGCGGCTTCACGATCGAGCTGACGGTGTCGACCGCGCGTGGTGCGGTTGGCCGCCGCGTCGATCTCGTTGGCACCCGTCGCCCAGGCCGCACCCTCGCCCCAGGGCCCCGCACGCAGCCGGCGCCGAAGGTTCAGCCTGCGCCGCCGTCGTCCGCTGGCCGCTGCAGGCTTGCGGCCCGATTGAACGCGGCTGCAGTACACGACGACGGGCGCGCTGGCCAAGGCGCGGGCCAATGATGCTCGGCCACCGGCGCTGAATTTCGCAGCCGGTGCGGCTCGCGGGCGCATAAGCTGCGCCTGCTGCATTCAGAGGGGCCCGACATGACCACCGCCACGCCACCGAACCCGGCCCGGGCCCGCCTGCCCTTCCCCTACCGTCCGGAGGCCGAGGCCGTGGCAGCCGCGCTGGTCACCCTGCAAGGGGCCTTGGACTGGCCGGCGGTGGTGGCGGCGGCGCGACCCTGGGTGCAGGGGGCACGCGACAAGCCGGCGCCGTTCTGGGCCATGGAGTCGCTGCTGAGGGAATACCCGATCTCCAGCGCCGAGGGCCTGGCACTGATGCGGCTGGCCGAAGCGCTGCTGCGTGTGCCCGACGCCGAGACGGCGATCGCACTCACTGCCGACCAGCTTGGCCGCGCCGATTTCGAGGGCAACACCGCCGAGGGGCCGTACCGCATGCTGGCCGGGCTGTCGGCGAGCGCGATCACGCTGTCCAAACGCTTCCTGCCCGACGGCGAACGGCCCGGCGGCCTGCTGCAGCGCGTGGGCGCGAAGACCGTGGTCGCGGCCACCGTGCGTGCGATCCAGCTGCTGGGCCGCCAGTTCGTCTACGCGCGCACGATCGCCGACGCCACCGTCGAGGCCAGCACGCAGCGCCGGCATCTGCCCAAGCTGCGCTTCAGTTTCGACATGCTCGGCGAGGGCGCGCGCACCGAGGCTGCCGCCGAGGACTACCTGGCGGCCTACCGGCACGCCATCCAGGCCATCGCCGCCGGGCGCGCGGCGACAACGGCAGCGGCTGCCGCCACCCACCCCGGCCCGCAGGCCTGCGACGAGATCTCGGTCAAGCTGAGCGCGCTGTTCTCGCGCTACGAGGAAGCGCAACGCGAGCGCGTCTTCGCCGAACTGCTGCCGCGGCTGTGGAGCCTGGCCGAGCTGGCGGCGCGCGCGCACATCAACATGGCCATCGATGCCGAGGAAAGCGACCGTCTCGAACTGTCGCTCGACCTGCTCGACGCGCTGGCCGGGCGCGTGGCGGCGTTGTATCCGCGCTGGCACGGGCTCGGCCTGGCCGTGCAGGCCTACCAGACGCGAGGCCTGGACGTCGTCGACGAGGTCGCCGCCATCGCGCGCCGGCATGGTGTCAAGTTCATCGTCCGCCTCGTCAAGGGCGCCTACTGGGACGGCGAGATCAAGCGCGCCCAGGAAGGTGGCCTGCCGGGATACCCGGTGTTCACGCACAAGCACCACACCGACATCTCCTACCTGGCCTGCGCGGCGCGGCTGCTCGGCCACTGCGACGTGCTGTACCCGCAGTTCGCGACGCACAACGCCGGCACCATGGCCGCCATCGTGCAGATGGCACGCGCAGGCGGCGCGCTGGCGCCCGACGGGTCCAGGTCGGGTGCGGCCTTCGAACTGCAGCGCCTGCACGGCATGGGCGAGGGCATCCACCGCGAAGTGCTGAAGGACGGCAGCATCGCCTGCCGCGTCTACGCCCCGGTGGGCGAACACCGCGACCTGCTGGCCTATCTGGTGCGGCGCCTGCTGGAAAACGGCGCCAATTCATCGTTCGTGCACCAGCTCGCCGACGAGTCGGTGAGCGTGGAGGCGCTGCTGGCGTCGCCACTGCGCGCGTCGGACGGGCCGTCGCTGCCGCTGCCGGCGGCGCTGTTCGGCGCCGCGCGCGCCAATTCCACCGGCGCCGACCTGGCCTGCCCGGCGATGCGCCAGCCGCTGCTCGACGCGCTGGGCACCGTGCAGGTGCCCAGCGTGGCCGAGACGACGCGCGACGAGGCCGAGGCGGCGATGTCGCGCCTGCACGCCGGCTTCGATGCCTGGAACGCGCATCCGGTGGCCGAGCGCGCCGCACTGTTGCGGCGCGCCGCCGATGAACTCGACGCCCGCCTGCCCGAGTTCTGCGCCCTGCTGGTGAAGGACGCGCACAAGACCCTGGGCGACTGCGTGGCCGAGGTGCGCGAGGCGGTGGACTTCTGCCGCTACTACGCCGAGCAGGCGCAAACACGGCTGGCCGATCAGCCGCTGCCCGGCCCCACCGGCGAGACCAACGTGCTGCGCCTGCGCGGCCGCGGCGTCTTCGTCTGCATCAGCCCGTGGAACTTCCCGCTGGCCATCTTTGCCGGCCAGGTGGTGGCCGCGCTGTTGGCCGGCAACACCGTGGCCGCCAAGCCGGCCGAGCAGACACCCTGCGTGGCGCAGCGCTTCGTCGCGCTGCTGCATGGGGCCGGCGTGCCGGCCGATGCGCTGGCCTGGCTGCACGGCCCCGGCGAGACCCTGGGCGCGGCACTGGTGGCGCACCCGCACACCGCCGGCGTGTGCTTCACCGGCAGCACGCCGGTGGCGCGCCTCATCAACCGCACGCTGGCGGCCAAGGACGGGCCGATCGTGCCGCTGATCGCCGAAACCGGCGGCCTCAACGCGATGGTCGTCGACAGCACCGCATTGCCCGAGCAGGTGGTCGACGCCGTCGTGCAGAGCGCGTTCCGCAGCGCCGGCCAGCGCTGCTCGGCGCTGCGGCTGCTGTGTGTGCACGAGAGCATCGCCGACGGGCTGATCGAGATGATCCGCGGCGCGCTCGCTGAACTGCAGGTGGGCGACCCGGCGCTGCTGGCCACCGACGTCGGCCCGGTCATCGACGACGAGGCCTTTGCCGCCCTGCAGCGCCACGTGCAGGCGCTGCGGGCCCGGGCGCGGCTGCTCGGCGAGACGCCGCTGAAGTCTGACCTGCCGCGCCTGGTGGCGCCGGTGGCGTTCGAGATCGACCGCATCGGCGACCTGCGCGAAGAGATCTTCGGCCCCGTGCTGCACGTCGTGCGCTGGGGGCCGGGGCAAGGCGGAGCGGGCGCCGCGCGCGACGTCGGCGAGGTCGTGCGCCAGATCAACGCCCTGGGCTACGGCCTGACGCTCGGTGTGCAGACGCGCATCGACAGCCGCGCGCTGCGCATCGCCGACGCCGCGCGCGTGGGCAACGTCTACGTCAACCGCAACATCATCGGCGCCGTCGTCGGCGTGCAGCCCTTCGGCGGCGAAGGCCTCAGCGGCACCGGCCCGAAGGCCGGCGGGCCGCACTATCTGTACCGCTTCTGCGCCGAGCAGACGCTGACCATCAACACCGCCGCCGCCGGCGGCAACGCCGAGTTGCTGGCCGGCTGACAGGCCACGCGCAGGCCCGACAATCGCGGCTGGCCTTCCGACGCGTCTGCACATGCCGATCCAGGGTCCCCCGCCCCTGAGCCACGTCCTCGACCTGCTGCTCGACGCCGTCTGCGTCGTCGACGCGCAGGGGCAATTCGTCTTCGTCAGCTCCGCCGGCGAACGCATCTTCGGTTACAGCGCCCAGGAGATGGTGGGCCGGCCGATGATCGACCTGGTGCTGCCTGCCGACCGCGCCCGCACGCTGAACGCCGTCGACGAGATCATGACCCGTGGGCACAAGCCGCATTTCGAGAACCGCTACGTGCGCAAGGACGGGCGCGTCGTCGACATCATGTGGACGGCCCGCTGGTCGCCGGCGGACGGCGTCCGGGTGGCCGTGGCCCGCGACGTCACCGCGCTCAAGCACGCGCAGTCGATGCAGGTGGCGCTGTACGCCATCTCGGAAGCCGCGCACGCGGCCGAGGACCTGCCGGCCCTGTTTCAGCACATCCACCGCATCATCGGCGAACTGCTGCCGGCGATCAATTTCTTCGTTGCCTTGTACGACGCGGCCGAGGATCGCCTGACCTTCCCCTACCACGTCGACGAATTCGACGCCACGCCCGCGGCGGGAAGCCTCGCTTCGGGCACCTTGAGCGCCGAGGTGATACGCAGTGGGCAACCACTGCACGCGGGCCGTAACGGCGCACGCCTGCCTTCGGCACCCGCGCATCCGGACGTCGGCAGCGCTGCCGTCGACTGGCTGGGCGTACCACTGCACTCGCAGGGGCGTGTCATCGGCGCGCTGGTGGTGAAGAGCCATGCGGGGTCGGCGCAGTACACCGCCGCCGACGCCGAGCTGCTGAAGTTCGTCTCCACGCAGGTGGCCACGGCGATCGAACGCAAGCAGGCGCAGACCCGGCTGCAGCACATGGCGCGACACGACCCGCTCACCGATCTGCCGAATCGCAGCCTCGTCCACGACCGCATGGCCACCGCGCTGGCGCGGGCACGGCGCGACGGCACGGGGCTGTCGCTGCTGTACCTCGACCTGGACATGTTCAAGCAGGTGAACGACCGCTACGGACACGCCGCCGGCGACAAGCTGCTGCAGGAAGTGGCGCGCCGCCTGGAGCACTGCGTGCGTGAGTCGGACACCGTCGGGCGCATGGGTGGCGACGAGTTCGTGGTGCTGCTGGCCAGCATCCAGTCACCCCTGCATGCGCCGCAGGTCGCCGAGAAGATCCGCCTGGCCTTGTGCCAGCCGTACGACCTGGCCGGGCAGGGGCTCTCGATCTCGCCCAGCATCGGCATCGCCCACTACCCCGAGCACGGCGACGACGCCGAGCAGCTGATACGCCGCGCCGACGAGGCGATGTACGCGGCCAAGCAGCAGGGGGGCAACCGCTGCAGCATCGCCGGCCGGGCCATCGCGGCGGGCCCCGGATGAGCGCGGGCTGAGCCGTCGGGGCGCAGCGGGCCGGCTGCCGGCTGGCGCTGGCGCGACCCCGATCAAGCCGGCGCTGCCGCCCTGCGGCGGCTGAGGCCCAGCCACAGCAGCATCGCCCCGACGATGCCGATGGGCAGCAGCGACCCCAGGTTGAGCCAGGTCCAGCCCTGCGTCGTGATCAGCGCGCCGGAGGCGAACGAGCTCACCGCCATGGTCGAGAACACGCACAGGTCCATCGCGCCCTGGGCCTTGTTCTTTTCCTCGGGACGGTAGGCCTGGGTGAGCAGCGTCGTGCCGCCGGTGTAAAGGAAGTTCCAGCCCACGCCGAGCGCGAACAAGGCAACCAGGAACTGCATCAACTCCACGCCCGACAGCGCCACCGCCACGCAGACGAGGTTCAGCACCACGCCGACGCCCATCACCGGCAGCGCGCCGAAGCGCCTGATGAGGTGGCCGGTGAAGAAGCTCGGCACGAACATGCCCAGCACATGCCACTCCAGCACCAGCGCCGCGCTCTCGAAGGGATGCTTGCACTGCTGCATGGCGATCGGCGTGGCCGCCATCAGCAGGTTCATGACGCCATAACCCAGCGCCGCAGCGGCCACGGCGACCACGAACACCGGCTGCCGCGCCAGTTCGGCCAGCGGCCGCCCGCCCGAGAGGCCACCGGGCGGCGGCACATGCGCCGGAAAGCGGATCAACGACAGCACCGCCAGCGACAGCAGCGCCACCGCCACCAGCGCCAGGTAGGCGCCGGCAAAGGGCACCGCCAGCCAGCCGCGTGCCGCACTGGCCAGGTTGGGGCCGATGAACGCGCCGGCGACGCCCCCCGCCAGCACCAGCGAGATGGCACGCTCCTTGAACTGCGGTTGCACCAGTTCGGGACCGGCAAAGCGGTACAGCGCGCCGTTGGCGCTGTAGAAGCCGGCCACCAGCGTGGCTGCCACCAGCAGCCAGAAGCTGCCGATGGTGACGGCGAAGGCGCACAGCGCCGACGACAGCGCCGCCACCACCAGCCCGACCTGGAAGGCCCGCTTGCGGCCCACCCGCGCCTGCAGCCGCGCCACCGGCATCGCCGACAGCGCCGCGCCGACGACGTAGCCGGTGACCGGCAGCGTCGCCATCCAGCCCAGCGGCGCCAGCGACAGCCCGACGAGGCCGTTGATGGCGATGAAGGTGACGTTGTTGGTGAGGAAGAGTCCCTGGCAGACGGCCAGCAGCAGAAGATGACGGTTCATCGCCGCCATCATCGCATCCCTACCCGCACCGGTACCCATCTTGGGGCCCTTCGGGGCGCCGCGCGCCATCGCGGTGCGCGTGGCCTGTCAGCGCGATGACCCTGGCGGGCGTTGTCGTTCCATCGGCCGCGTGTCGGCGGCAGGCGCCGGCACCGGGCACGCGTCTTGCCATGCCATGGCGGGGCGCCTCCAGAGGAGGTGGACGACACGAACTGTCGGAGGAAGTAGGGCTTGATCCGCGCGCCGCCCGGCGCAGAATGTTCCATGCTAAATATCGCGTGTTGCTGATCACGCACCACCAGTGACCGGAAAGCTCTGATGGAGCCCGGGCCCGTACAGCCGGGACTCCATCAGAACTTCCCAGGCTCGGGTGGGGGACCGTCCCCCCGCCACGTCGTCTGGTCACCGGAGGTCCGCATGGATGTGATCAGCCACTTTGCCGCCCGCTACGAACGCACGCGCGAGGAGGAGATGTCCCTCGAGGACTACCTCGCCGAGTGCAAGCGCAACCCCCTGACCTACGCCACCGCCGCCGAGCGCATGCTCAAGGCCATCGGCGAGCCGCAGACCGTGGACACGCGCAACGACCCGCGCCTGTCGCGGCTGTTCGCCAACAAGCTCATCAAGGTCTACCCGGCCTTCGCCGAGTTCTACGGCATGGAAGACGCCATCGAGCAGGTGGTGAGCTACTTCCGCCACGCCGCGCAGGGGCTCGAAGAGAAGAAGCAGATCCTCTACCTGCTGGGGCCGGTGGGCGGCGGCAAGAGTTCGATCGCCGAGCGCCTGAAGCAGCTCATGCAGGAGGTGCCGTTCTACGCCATCAAGGGCAGCCCGGTGAACGAGAGCCCGCTCGGCCTGTTCGACATCGTCGAAGACGGGCCGATCCTGGAAAGCGAGTACGGCGTGCCGCGCCGCTACCTCAACCGCATCCTCAGCCCCTGGGCGGTGAAGCGGCTGGAAGAGTACGGCGGCGACATCCGCAAGTTCAAGGTCGTCAGGCGCTACCCATCGATCCTCAAGCAGGTCGGCATCAGCAAGACCGAGCCCGGCGACGAGAACAACCAGGACATCAGCAGCCTGGTCGGCAAGGTCGACATCCGCAAGCTCGAGACCTACGCCCAGGACGACCCCGACGCCTACAGCTACAGCGGCGGGTTGTGCCTGGCCAACCAGGGCCTGCTGGAATTCGTCGAGATGTTCAAGGCCCCGATCAAGGTGCTGCACCCGCTGCTGACGGCCACCCAGGAAGGCAACTTCAAGGGCACCGAAGGTTTCGGCGCCATCCCCTTCGACGGCGTCGTGCTGGCGCACAGCAACGAAAGCGAGTGGAAGGCCTTCCGCAACAACCGCAACAACGAAGCCTTCCTCGACCGCATCTACATCGTCAAGGTGCCGTACTGCCTGCGCGTCAGCGAAGAGGTCAAGATCTACGAGAAGCTGCTGAGGAACTCGTCGCTGGCCCAGGCCACCTGCGCCCCCGGCACGCTGAAGATGATGAGCCAGTTCGCCATCCTGACGCGGCTGAAGGAGCCCGAGAATTCTTCGCTGTACTCCAAGATGCTGGTCTACGACGGCGAGAACCTCAAGGACACCGACCCGCGCGCCAAGAGCTACCAGGAATACCGCGACTACGCCGGCGTCGACGAGGGAATGAGCGGCGTGAGCACGCGCTTCGCCTACAAGATCATCAGCAAGGTCTTCAACTTCGACAGCACCGAGGTCGCCGCCAACCCGGTGCACCTGATGTACGTGCTGGAGCAGCAGATCGAGCGCGAGCAGTTCGCCAAGGAGATCGAGGACAAGTACGTCGGCTTCATCAAGGAACTGCTGGCGCCGCGTTATGCCGAGTTCATCGGCAAGGAGATCCAGACCGCCTACCTGGAAAGCTACAGCGAATACGGCCAGAACATCTTCGACCGCTACGTCACCTATGCCGATTACTGGATCCAGGACCACGAGTACCGCGACACCGACACCGGCGAGGTCTTCGACCGCAGCGCGCTGAACGCCGAGCTGGAGAAGATCGAGAAGCCCGCCGGCATCGCCAACCCCAAGGACTTCCGCAACGAGATCGTCAACTTCGTGCTGCGCGCGCGCGCCAACAACCAGGGCAACAACCCGGTGTGGACGAGCTACGAGAAGCTGCGCACGGTGATCGAGAAGAAGATGTTCTCCAACACCGAGGAGCTGCTGCCGGTGATCAGCTTCAACGCCAAGGCCAGCGCCGACGAGGCCAAGAAGCACGAGGACTTCGTCACGCGCATGGTGGCCAAGGGCTACACGCCCAAGCAGGTGCGGCTGCTGTGCGAGTGGTACCTGCGCGTCAGAAAGAGCAGCTGATGGCCCCCCCCCGTAGCGCCTTCGGCGCTCCCCCCCAGGGGGGCGCCGCCAGCGGCCCGGCGAAGCCGGTTCCGCGGCGGCCGCTTGGCCGCAGCAGTTGAGGCCTGGCATGCAGCATATTGTCGACAGGCGCCTGGCGGGCAAGAACAAGTCCATCGGCAACCGCGAGCGTTTCCTGCGCCGCCACAAGGAGCAGATCCGCGAGGCGGTCAAGCGCGCCATCGACGGCCGCGGCATCCGCGACATCGAGCGCGGCGAGGACATCCACATCCCCAGGCGCGACATCTCCGAGCCGGTGTTCGGCCATGGCCAGGGCGGCGTGCGCGAGATCGTGCACCCGGGCAACAAGGAATACGTCAGCGGCGACCGCATCGCACGGCCCAAGGGCGGCGGCGGCCAGGGCGGCGGCAAGGGCCAGGCCAGCGACCAGGGCGAAGGCGAGGACGACTTCGTCTTCGCGCTTTCCAAGGACGAGTTCATGCAGGTCTTCTTCGAGGACCTGGCGCTGCCGCACCTGGTGCGCACGCAGCTGGCCGAAGTGCCCGAGTGGAAGAGCCAGCGCGCCGGTTTCAGCAGCGACGGCACGCCCAACAACCTGCACGTCGTGCGGTCGATGCGCGGCGCCCTGAGCCGGCGCATCGCGCTGGGCGCGGCGTCGCGGCGCGAACTGGCCGAACTGGAAGACCGCCTGGCCGAGTGCCGCCGCATGCTGCAGCCCGGTGACGAGGCGATGCAAGCCGAGGTCAAGGACCTGCTGGCGCGCATCGACGCGCTGCGCCTGCGCATCGGCCGCATCCCTTACCTCGACCCCATCGACCTGCGCTACCGCAGCCGCATCCGCGTGCCGGTGCCCACCAGCAAGGCCGTCATGTTCTGCCTGATGGACGTGTCGGGGTCGATGGACGAGGGCCGCAAGGAGCTGAGCAAGCGTTTCTTCATCCTGCTCTACCTGTTCCTGACGCGGCACTACGAGAAGATCGAACTCGTCTTCATCCGCCACCACACGCAGGCGCAGGAAGTCGACGAAGAGAACTTCTTCCACGCCCGCGAGACCGGCGGCACCGTCGTCAGCAGCGCGCTGGTGCTGATGGAAGAGATCGTCAAGGCACGCTATGCGCCCGGCGAGTGGAACATCTACGGCGCGCAGGCCAGCGACGGCGACAACTGGCACCACGACAGCGGCCGCTGCCGCGAGCTGCTCAACGAAAAGCTGCTGCCGCTGTGCCGCTACTTCGCCTACGTGCAGGTGGCCGAGGAAGAGCAGAACCTGTGGGACGAATACACCCAGCTGCTGGAAGCCAACCGCCACTTCGCGATGCGCAAGGCCACCGAGCCGTCGATGATCTACCCGGTGTTCCGCGACCTGTTCAAGAAGGAAGGGGCGAAGGCGGCATGAAGATGAAGCCCATCGCGTTGGAACAGCCGCTGCCGCTGGCCAGCCGCCCCGGTGAACCGCTGCCCGCGCCCAGCGACTGGTCGTTCGAGCTCATCGAGCAGTACCACCAAGTCATCAAGGCCACCGCCGAGCGTTTCGGCCTGGACACCTACCCCAACCAGCTCGAGATCATCACCGCCGAGCAGATGATGGACGCCTACGCCAGCGTCGGCATGCCGGTGAACTACCGCCACTGGAGCTACGGCAAGGAGTTCATCGCGACCGAGAAGAACTACAAGCGCGGCCACATGGGACTGGCCTACGAGATCGTCATCAACGCCAATCCCTGCATCAGCTACCTGATGGAGGAGAACACGATGGCGATGCAGGCGCTGGTGATCGCGCACGCCGCCTACGGCCACAACAGCTTCTTCAAGGGCAACTACCTGTTCCGCATGTGGACCGACGCGGCGTCGATCATCGACTACCTCGTCTACGCCAGGAACTACGTCACCGCGTGCGAGGAAAAGCACGGGCTCGACGCGGTGGAGACTTTCCTCGACAGCTGCCATGCGCTGGCCAACCACGGCGTCGACCGCTACCGGCGCCCGGCGCGCAAGAGCCTGGCGCAGGAACTCAGCGAGCGGCTGGATCGCGAGGCCTATGCGCAGCGCCAGGTCAACGAGCTCTGGCGCACGCTGCCGCGCCAGGCCGCCAAGGAGACCGGCGCCGCCGAGAGCAAACGTTTTCCCGACGAGCCCCAAGAGAACCTGCTGTACTTCGTGGAGAAGAACGCGCCGCTGCTGGAACCCTGGCAGCGCGAGATCGTGCGCATCGTGC
>CAYJOA010000083.1:7582-20194 GCA_964371495.1 uncultured Rubrivivax sp. | reverse complement strand
AACAATGTTAGCGATCACTATCGTAATAACGCCAGCAAATCTGGTAGGCCGTGTTGGACTTGAACCAACGACCAAAGGATTATGAGTCCTCTGCTCTGACCAACTGAGCTAACGGCCCCAGGGAACTGGGCATTCTAGGCGGCCGTTTCTGGACGACGAGCTCATGGCCCGGCGCCGCGCCACGCGGCAACAGCGGTCCGCGTCGAGCTCAGTCGGGCTGAGGCCCGGCGCTGTGCTCGCCGGCATCGACTGGGTTCCAGAGCGGGTGCTCGCGGCCCGGCTCGGGCTGCAGGGGCGTCGCCTGCAGCGTGTCGAAGAACGTTCCCACGGGGCCACCCTCACCGGGTGGATAGCTGCCCACATGCACCCAGGCGCCGTACACCAGCGCGCCCCAGCAAAGCAGGCCCAGCACCACGTGCACCACGCTCCACAGGCTGTAGAGCACGGTGACGTGGCGCTCGGTGCTGCCCGAGACCAACAACACGCCGCCATGCCTTGCCAACTGACACGATGCCGCCGACAAGCCCGCCGGCAGCGGCTGCCCGCGCCTCAACTCGCCGATGGCGAACACCGGGTCTCCCGCGTGAACGATCTGCTCGGAACTGCTGCGGCTCTTGTCGAGGAAACCCTCGCTGGCAACGCTGCGCGTGGGCACGATCTCAGCCCGCGCGGTCTGCACCGCGCACCGGCCGTGCTCGTCCTCGATCAGGAAGTCGTCGGTCGTGGTGCGCGTCGAGCGGCTGCTCCCGCTCCTGCTGCTTCGTGAATACCAGACGATGGTCGCCGGGATCTTGCCGGGCAAGGGCGGCGGCGGTTGCGCCGTTCCGCGCAGCTTGACCAGCCCACTGGCGCAGGAGCGCAGATCGACCAGGGGCGCCCTGGCGACGGCCTTCACGATGCGATAGCCGCGCAAGGCACGACGGGTCTGCCACAGCGCAAGGGCCAGCAGGCCCAGGCTGGCCGCCACGAAGACCGCGGGCGGCATGCCCGCGAAGAGGTTGCCGAACATCTCGAGGGCCCGCTCCAGGTCTTCGTCCATGCACGTTCTCCCTTCGAGGCGGCGCGCTCGTCCGTGCCGCGAGTGTCGGTGCGATCCCGGCTGTGCGTCCAGGCCTGCCCGGCACGGGACGGCTCGGGCACAGGAAGCGGCCGCCACCGGCGGCAGCCGCTGCCCCCATGCGTCGTAAACCGAATCGTCCTCCGTTCCGCGGATCGACGTCGAGGCGCTTAGCCGTGAGCAATGGCCAGATGCACACCCCTGACACTCATGCCGCCATCTTTCAGCCGCGCGGCCAGGCGCACGAGCACCGGCCCTTTTTCGACGCTGCGCACGGTGCTGGCGCTGCCGATGGCTGACCGTGGCACGCGCGCCCATGATTGACTCGGGGTTCCCGCGTGCCGGCTACTTCAATGGCATGCGCCAAGCCGGGCACACGCTGGCACTCTCGGTCACCCGGCCGCGCGTCCTCAGGCTGGACGCCCTGGATGCCTTCATCGCCGCAGCCTTCGGCGAGTTGGCCGGATACCCGCCGCCGCAACCCGGCGGCCCGGGCCACGACCCAGCAGACTTCGGGCCCTGGATCGAGCGTGCCCTGTGGGTAGCCGTCCTGATCCAGAACGCAGCCCGAATCCCGGTGTTCGAGCGGGCACACGTCGTCGCCGTCGATGCCGTGCCGAATCGAGCCTCGGACTTCACGCTGCACGTGACCGTGGCCGCGGTCGACTTCGTGCCGCTGAAGCTCGTCGTCGGCGCACACCAGTCCGCCTTTGCCCTGGCCCACCGGGCGACGAAAAATTGCCCGATGCATGCGGACATCGAGCCCCTGCTGCGCAATCTGGAGACCATCGTCCTGACGCCGCTGCAGGCCCTGTTCAGCCCCGGGGTCTCGACGATGCCGATCCTGCGCGAGGCCTTCAAGCAGGACATTCCGTTTCGCCACCTCGGCGCCGGCGTCTTTCAACTGGGCTGGGGACGGCACGCCCGCAGGCTGGACCGCAGCGCACTCGATGTCGATTCATCGATCGGCGGCAAGATCGCGCAGCGCAAGGACTGGGCGGCCCAGGTGCTCCGGTCGGCCGGCCTGCCGGTGCCGAAGCACGCCGTCGTTGCCAACGAGCAGCAGGCGCTGGCGGCAGCGCAGCAGCTCGGCTGGCCAGTGGTGGTGAAACCGGCCGACCGCGATCGCAGCGAAGGCGTCACGGTCGGAGTGCGCCAGCCCGACCAGCTGGCAGCCGCATGCAGTGCGGCGAGGCTGCTTTCAAAGGTCGTGCTCGTCGAGCGCGAAGTCCCCGGCGAGTGTTTCCGGCTGATGGTGGCCAACGGCTCCTTTCTCTACGCCGTTCGCCGGCGGCCGAAGTCCCTTGTCGGCGACGGTGTCCACAGCGTCGCCGAACTGGTCCATCAACTCCAGGCGGACAGCCTGAGGCGCCCGCCTTGGGCGCGCAGCAAGGCGATCGAACTCGACGCAGCCACGCTGGCGTGCGTCGCCGGCCAGGGCCTGGATGCGAAGTCCGTTGCCGCGCAAGGCCAGCGTGTCTTGCTGCGCGACATCGAGTCCATCGAGTGGGGCGGCGACGTGACCGACGCCACCGACGAAGTGCATGCAGACAACCTTGCCCTGGCCTTGAAGGCCGCGCGGCTTTTGGGGCTTTCGAATGCCGGCGTCGACATCATTTCATCCGACATCTCCAGGCCCTGGTTCGAGAACGGTGCGGTCGTCAACGAGATGAACTTCGCCCCGCAGTTCGGAGCCCCGCTGGCCGCCAGATCGCGCATGGCGCATTTCCTCGACCGTCTGCTGCCGGGCGACGGGCGCATCGCGATCGAAGTGTTCATCGGCGCCGACGCAGCGCTGTCGGCAGCCCGCTGCCGACAGCGCGAACTTGCCGCCGGCGGGCTGCCGCATCGCCTCACCACGCATGATCGCAACTGGGCCGGTGACGCCAGCGAGTTGCATCTCGATGCGTCGGGCCTGTTCGACCGCTGCCTGGCCCTGCTCATGGACGGCGACGTCCAGGGCCTCATCCTCGTGGTCCAGAATGACGAACTGCTGCGCAGCGGCTTGCCCGTGGATCGGGTGGATCGTGTGCATGTCGACGACCTCGACGCGCCGTTCGCGCGCATGGACCCGACGCTCCACGAACGACTGTCGGCGATGATGAACCGCCGCGACCGGGGCGCCCGGCGCATGCCGATCTTCGAGCTCATCGGACCCACCGGGGTCGGCAAGACGACTCTCGCCCAGGCCTACGTGCGCGCGACCACCGAGGGCAGGCCGTGCACGCCAGGCGAACTCGCCATGGGTCGGACGGTGAAGCCGAGTCCCGGGCCGGTCGACGCCTTTCTGCTGGCCCGACTGCTGCCCAGGCTCATCGATCAGCACAAGGGCAACGGCAACATCTTCGACTTCTATCACCGGCTCGACCACTTCTACCGCAAGCTGATCCAGGGCTCGGGCTTGCACGAACAGTACCGGACGCGGTCGGTGCTCGACGACGATCCGGTGTCGCACCTGTTCCTCGCCGAACTGCTGGCCGTGGCCAGCGACGAGCCCCTTTTCGACGAATTCACGCGTCATCGCGTGTCCATCGTCGTCGAGAACGCGGTCGAACAGGTGCTGGACAATCACGCCGGCCGGGCCACCCGGACCTACCGGGCTCTGAACGGGTTCCCGAGAGCCAGCTCGGAGTCGAAGACCGTCGCCCCGTATCGCGAGCAGATGGGCCTGGTCAAGGCGCACCTCGGCAAGAAGTCCATCGAGCACTTCGAGATCGATCTCTCGCTCGGCCTGGCGCACGGCGTCCAGGCACTGAAGGCGGCGCTGCAGGCGTGCGTTACTTCACCGACAGTACGTTGCCCACCAGCCGCGCCGTGATGTCGACGATCTGGATCATGCGTTCGTAGGGCATGCGCGTGGGCCCGATCACGCCCAGCGTGCCGACGATGCGCCCGTCCACTTCGTAGGGCGCCGTCACCACCGACAGGGACTCGAAAGGCACGACCTGGCTCTCGCCGCCGATGTAGATGCGCACGCCTTCGGCGCGGCTGCTCACGTCCAGCAAGCGCATCAGTTCGGTCTTCTGCTCGAAGACGCCGAACAGCCGCCGCAGGCTGGACATGTCGTGGCCCAGGTCCTGCACGTCCAGCAGGTTGCGTTCGCCGGAGACGACGACGTTGTCGCTGCTCTCGGCCATGGCCTCGGTGCCGGCCTGCACCGCGGACTGCATCAGCGCGGCGATCTCCACGCGCAGCGCGTCCACCTCGTTCTTCAGGCGCTCCCGCACTTCCTCCAGCGTCAGGCCGGCGTAGTGGGCGTTGAGGAAGTTGCTGGCCTCCTGCAGTTCGCCCTGGCCGTGGTCGCGCGCGGTGAAGATGACGCGGTTCTGCACGTCGCCGTCGGGTGCCACCAGGATCAGCAGCACGCGCTTGTCGCCCAGGCGCAGGAACTCGATGTGGTGGAACACGCTGGCCTTGCGCGGCGCCATCACCACACCGACGAAATGCGACAGGTTGGACAGCAGCGCGGCGGCCTGCGCGATGACACGCTGCGGCTGGTCGGGGTGGAGTTGCCGGCTGGCAGCCGCCACCTCGGGCAGCACGTGGTCCAGGTCCAGCGTGTGCGCGGTGAGCATGGTGTCGACGAACAGTCGGTAGCCGCGCGGCGTGGGCACGCGGCCGGCGCTGGTGTGCGGGCTGGCGATCAGCCCCAGGTCCTCGAGGTCGGCCATCACGTTGCGGATGGTGGCCGGCGACAGGTCCAGCCCCGAGGCGCGCGACAGCGTGCGCGAGCCCACCGGCGTGCCGTCGGCGATGTAGCGCTCGACCAGGGTCTTGAGCAGCGAGCGGGCGCGGTCATCGAGCATCCCGGTATTGTAGGAAGTCGGCACCCGCGCAGGGGCCGCGCGAGGGGGCCCTATGGTTTAATGCGCCGCATGCCGACCGGCTTTCGTCACGCTGCCATCGTGGGTAAATACCAGGCCCGGGGCATACGCCCGGTGCTGGAGGAGATCGCCCATTTCCTGGTCGCGCAAGGGCTGGAGGTGTCCTTCGAACAGGAGACCGCGTACGCCACCGGCGTCACCGACTTCGAGGCGCTGAGCTCGCACGACATCGGCACCCGCTGCGACCTGGCGGTGGTGGTGGGCGGCGACGGCACCATGCTCGGCATCGCGCGCGAGCTGGCACGCTGGCACGTGCCGCTGGTGGGCATCAACCAGGGGCGGCTGGGTTTCATCACCGACATCGCTGTCGGCCAGTTCAAGGAAACGCTGGCGCCGATGATCGCCGGCGACTACGAGGAAGAGCATCGCTCGATGCTCGAAGGCGATGTCTGGCGCGACGGCGAGAAGATCTTCGAAGGCCTGTCGCTGAACGACGTCGTCGTCAGCCGCGGCGCCACCGCCAGCATGGTCGAACTGCGGGTGGACGTGGACGACGACTTCGTCGTCAACCTGCGCGCCGACGGCCTGATCATCTCGTCGCCCACCGGCTCAACGGCCTACGCGCTGTCGGCCGGCGGGCCGATCCTGCACCCGGGCATCGCCGGCTGGGTGGTGGTGCCGATCGCGTCGCACACGCTGTCCAACCGGCCGATCGTGCTGCCCGATCACGGCGAGATCCGCATCGGCATCGTCGCCGGCAAGGACCTGTCGGCCAACTTCGACATGCACAACCTGGCCAGCCTGATGCACGGCGACCAGGTGCACGTGCGGCGTTCGGCCCACAAGGTGCGCTTCCTGCACCCGCGCGGCTGGAGCTACTACGCCACGCTGCGGCGCAAGCTGCGCTGGTACGAAGGCGGAGTGTGAGATGGGCGCGACGGCGTTCGCGCAGGAGGCCTGAACCATGCTCCGGCGGCTGACGCTGCGCGACGTGGCCATCGTGGCCGAGCTCGAGGTTGAACTCGGCGCCGGATTCACCGTGCTCACCGGCGAAACCGGTGCCGGCAAGTCCATCCTCATCGACGGCCTGCAGCTCGCTCTGGGCAACCGCGCCGACGTCAACCTGGTTCGTGAGGGCGCGGCGCGCGCCGAGGTCAGCGCCGAGTTCGACACCCCGCCCGCGCTGCGCGCCTGGCTCGACGACGCCGGTTTCGCCGGCGACGAGACGCTGCTGCTGCGGCGCACGGTCGATGCCCAGGGCAAGAGCCGCGCCTGGATCAACGGCAGCCCGGCCACCGTGACGCAGCTGCGCGAAGCGGCCGACCTGCTGGTCGACATCCACGGCCAGCACGCCTGGCAAAGCCTCACTCGGCCGGCCGCCGTGCGCGCCCTGCTCGACGCGCAGGCGCACGCCGACACCTCGGCGCTGCGCGCCACCTGGCAAGCCTGGCGCGACGCGCTGGCGCGGCTGGACGCAGCGCGCGGCCAGCGCGATACGCTGGAGCGCGAACGTGAACGCCTGGCCTGGCAGATCGGTGAGCTGGACAAGCTCGCGCCGGAGCCGGGTGAATGGGACAGCCTGAACGCCGAACAGCAGCGGCTGGCGCACGGCCAGGCCTTGCTCGACGGCGCGCGCGCCGCGCTGGCCGCGCTCGCCGACGACGAACCGAGCGCCGGTGCGCTGACCTCGCGCGCGATCGGCGCGCTGGAACAAGTGCAGCGCTATGACGCCGCCTTGGTCGACGTGGCCGCCCTGCTGCGCGCCGCGCAGGCGCAGATCGAGGACGCCGCGCATACGCTGCAGTCCTACCTGGGCCGCAGCGAACCCGACCCCGGGCGCCTGGCCGAACTCGACGCCAGACTGGGGGCCTGGGTGGCACTGGCGCGGCGCTACCGCCGCAGCGCGGCGGAGCTGCCGGCACTGCTGGCCGGCTGGCAGGCCGAACTGAAACAACTCGACGCCGCCGCCGACCTGCAGGCGCTGGAGCACACCGCCCGTGCTGCCGAGATGGCGTGGCGGCACGAGGCCGAGCGCATCTCGCGCCTGCGCAGCAAGGCCGCACCCGCGCTCGCCGCCGCGGTCACCCAGGCCATGCAGCAGCTGGGCATGGCCGGCGGCCGCTTCGAGGTGGCGCTGCTGGCGCAGGACGAAGCTCAATCCTGGGGCCTGGAAACGGTGGAGTTCCGCGTTGCCGGCCACGCCGGCAGCACGCCGCGGCCACTGGCCAAGGTGGCCTCGGGCGGTGAACTGTCGCGGCTGGCGCTGGCCATTGCCGTCACCACGGCGCTGGGGGACTCCGGCCAGGGCGGCGGCAGCGTGCCGACGCTGATCTTCGACGAGATCGACGCCGGTGTCGGCGGCACCGTCGCCGACAGCGTGGGCCGGCTGATGAAACAGCTCGGCCGCACCAGCCAGGTGCTGGCGGTGACGCACCTGGCGCAGGTGGCGGCCTGTGCAGACCGGCACTTCGTCGTTTCCAAGGCGCAGCGCGGGCGACAGACGCTGTCCGACGTGCAGCCGGTGGAAGGCGAGGCGCGGGTGGCCGAAGTGGCGCGCATGCTGGGCGGTGAACGGCTGTCGGGGACGGCGCATGCGCAGGCGCTGCTCGGCCTGCACGCGGGTGCACGCAGGTGAGCGAGTGGATGCCCCTGGATGGGCGGCGCCGGGACGAGGTCATCCTCATCACCGGCATCTCGGGGTCGGGCAAGTCGGTGGCGCTGCACGCGCTGGAAGACGCCGGTTACTTCTGCGTCGACAACCTGCCGCCGGAACTGCTGCGCGACTTCATCCGCCTGGAAAGCGAACGTTTCACGCACCGCGTGGCGGTGGCGGTGGACGTGCGCACGGCGACCTCGCTGCCCGGCCTGGTGCCGCTGATCGACGAGCTGAAGAACGAAGGCGTGCGCATCCGGCCGATCTTCCTGGACGCCAGCACCGACGCCCTGGTGCGCCGTTTCTCCGAGACGCGGCGCCCGCATCCGCTGACCGCCGGGCCCGAGCGTGGCGACGCGGCGCGCGCGCTGATCGAGGCCATCGAGCTGGAACGCGAAATGCTCGCCGACCTGCGCGAGATCTCCACCGTCATCGACACCAGCCAGCTGCGCCCGGCGCTGCTGCGCAGCTGGGTGCGGTCGCTGGTGGGCGCGCGCGAGGCCGCGCTGACGCTGGTCTTCGAGTCCTTCGCCTTCAAGCACGGCGTGCCGCTGGACGCCGACTACGTGTTCGACGTGCGTGTGCTGCCCAACCCCTACTACATCCGCGAACTGCGCCCGCTGACCGGTCGCGACGCACCGGTGGCGGCCTACCTGGAAGCGCAGCCCGAGGCCATGGAGATGCTGTCGCAGATCCAGACCTTCCTGCAGCGCTGGCTGCCGTCGTTCGAGGACGACCAGCGCAGCTACCTCACGGTGGCCATCGGCTGCACCGGCGGCCAGCACCGTTCGGTGTACGCGGTGGAGTGGCTGGCGCGGCGATTCGACAGCCGCTACGCGACGCTGCTGCGGCACCGCGAGATCGACGCCCGCGGATGAGCTGCCGATGAACCCGCAGCGGCCCGCGCGGCTGCCCGAACCGCTGCCGCTGTTTCCGCTGCAGACCGTGCTCTTCCCGGGCGCGCTGCTGGGCCTGAAGGTGTTCGAGGCGCGTTATCTCGACCTCGTCTCCGAATGCCTGCGCACGGGGCAGCCTTTCGGCGTGATCTGCCTGCGCCAGGGCGCCGAGGTCGGGCGCGAAGCGGCGCCGGTGCAACTGGAACAGGTCGGCGTGCTGGCGCAAATCGACGACGTCGACGCCGAACAGCCGGGCATCCTGCACCTGCGCTGCACCGGCGGGCAGCGCTTCAGGTTGGCCGGCCCGGCGACGCAGCGCGATGACGGGCTGTGGCAGGCCCGCGCCGAGCCGGTCGACGACGACCCGGTGCGCGCGCCCGGCCCGGCGGTGATGCAGACGGTGAACGCGCTGGCCGAGGCGATCGACAAGCTGCGGAGCCAGAACAAGTTGCCGTTTGCGCCGCCCTACCGCCTGGACGACGCCGGCTGGGTGGCCAACCGCTGGTGCGAACTGCTGCCAGTGTCGCTGGCCGCCAAGCAAAAGCTGATGGAGCTCGACGACCCGGTGATCCGGCTGTCGCTGGTCGACGGTTTCCTGCGCGACAAGAAGGTGATCGTCAGCTGACTACAGTCTCCAGCAGCCGGCGCACCGGTGCCGGCAGGCCCAGCGCGCGTGCCTCTTCGGGCGTCACCCAGCGGCCGGGCGGCAGCTCGGGCAGGGTCCGCGAGCGCAGCGGCCAATGCCACGCCAGCGGGCGCAGCGTCCAGTCGAAATGCGTCAGCGCGTGCCGGATCTCGGGCAGCCAGGTGCCACGGCCGGGCCAGCCGCCGGTGGCGTCGACGAGTTCGTCCTTCGACGCGTATTCGGGCAGCGTCCACAGCCCGGCCCAGACGCCGCGCGGCGGCCGCTGCACCAGCCAGCAGCGGCCGCGGTGCTGCAGCCACAGCAGTGCGTTGTCGCGCCGGCCCCGTTGCAGCTTGCGCGTCTTGACCGGGTAGGACGTGGGCGTGCCGGACAGCCGCGCCACGCAGTCGCCGGCCAGCGGGCAGTGCAGGCAGCCGGGCTTGCGCGCCAGGCAGACCGTGGCGCCGAGGTCCATCAGGCCCTGCGTGTAAACGTCGACGTTGCGCGCCGGCAGCAGCGCCCGGGCGGCGGCCCACAGGCGCTTCTCCTCGGCAGCCAGCGCGAGGTCGCCGCCGAAGCCGAGCACCCGGGTCAGCACGCGCTTGACGTTGCCGTCGAGGATGGCCGCGCGCTCGCCGAAGCAGAACGCCGCGATCGCCGCCGCGGTGGAGCCGCCGATGCCCGGCAGCGTGGCCAGCGCCTCGCTGCTGCCCGGGAAGGCGCCGCCATACGCACGCACGACCTGCTGCGCGCAGCGGTGCAGGTGGCGCGCCCGGCTGTAGTAGCCCAGTCCGCTCCACAGCGCCAGCACGTCGTCCAGCGGCGCTGCCGCCAGCGCCTGCACGGTGGGGAAGCGGGCCAGGAAACGTGCGTAGTAGTCGACCACGGTGGCGACCTGGGTCTGCTGCAGCATGACCTCGGACAGCCAGACGCGGTAGGGGTCGCGTGTGCCCTGCCAGGGCAGGCCGTGGCGGCCGTGCCGGCGCTGCCAGCGCACGACGCGAGCCGCCAGCGCATTGGGGCCGCGGGCGGCCGCAGGCAGCTCCGACGGCCGCGCCGTCAAGCGGCGGCCTGCCGCAAGGGCCGGGCCTGCCGCGCTGTGACGGGCTCGGCGACCAGCCGGCGGGCAGTGGCCACGGCTTCGTCGGCCAGCAAGTCGATGCGGGCGCGCAGCAGTCCGAGGTGTTCGTCCTGGGCCTGCACTTCGGCGATGCGCTGCTCCAGCTCGCCGCCTGCCGCCTGCACGCGCTGCAGCGATTCGCTGCGGCGCGCGTAGGCGCGCCGGCGTTCGCGCAGCTGCAGCTCGATCTGGCTGCTGGCGCCCTTGCTCCACAGTTCCAGTTCGCCGGCGGCGTTCTCGAACACCACGCGCAGCTTGGACAGCAGCAAACGACGGAACTGCTCGGCAAAACCCGGCGCCGCCATGCGCCAGGCCTGGCTCAGGCCGAGGTAGCGGCCGTAATTCTGTGCAACGAGGTCGATGTCGGAGCGGAAACGTGACAGCTCCGGCACCGGCGCCAGCGCGAGCACGAAACCGAACTCGGTGTTGAGCTGCCTGAAGCTGGCGTCCAGCATCTGGCGCAGTTCCTCGGCCTGGACGGCGGCACTGTCCAGCGCCGCGTGCAGGCGGCCGATCAGGGCCTCGAAGGCGGCGCGGCCGCCGAGCCTGAACGGCCGCGCCGACATCGCCGACTGCATCACCGCCACCTCGGCACGCAGGGCGTCGCTGGACAGCAGCGAGAGCAGCGAACGCTGCAGCCGCAACTGCACCGCGCGCAGCGCGGTCAGCCTGGCCGTGCAACGCTCGAAGTCGGCACTCTCGGCGTCGATGCGTTCCACCAAGAGGCGGGTTCGGGTGCTGCTCTTGCCGCGCAGGCCGCGCAGTTCCATCAGCTGCTCGGCCTGCTGGCGGCGGCGGTCGGCCAGGCGCCGCGCGGCGCAGGCGCGCAAGCGCTCGAGCACGGCCTCGGCCGTATGCACGAGCATTTCGTGGCGCCGCGGCAGCAGCTCGTCGGCCAGGGCCTGCTCCAGCGGCGGCAGCCGGCTGGCCTGCAGCGCCGCCACGTCGCCTTCGACACGGGCCGCCAGCGCATCGCGTGCCGACAGGGCAAACACGCGCGACGGCGGCATCTCCAGCGTCGCCGCGGCCAGCAGGCGTTGCTGCTCGATCTGGGCCTGCACCTCGGCTGCCGGCAGCAGCGGGTCGGCCAGGGTGTCGATCTTGTTGAGCACGACGAAGCGCTCCAGGCTGGCCTGGCCGAGATGTTCGCGCCAGATCGCCAGGTCCGAGCGAGTCACGCCGGTGTCGGCGGCCAGCACGAACACGACGGCGTGCGCCGACGGCAGCAGGCCCAGCGTCAGCTCGGGCTCGGCGCCGATGGCGTTGAGCCCCGGCGTGTCGATCACCACCAGCCCGCGTTCGAGCAGCGGATGCGGATAGTTGATCAGCGCGTGACGCCAGGCCGGCACCTCGACGCTGCCGTCGGCCAGCAGCGGCGGGTTGTCCTGGGCTTGCTCTTCGCTCCAGAAACCGAGTGCGGCCGCCTGCTCCACGCTGACGCGCTGCGTGCGTGTCACCGCGGCCAGCGCCTTGACCAGGCTCTGCGGGTTGCGCGCGTCCAGCGGCACGTTTTCCCAGTGCACGTCGCGCGGGCGCAGTTCGGCCAGCGACAGCCCGCGCAGCCGCGTTTCGATGGGCAGCAGCGCCAGCTGCGGCGGCTGGGCGGCGTCGAAACGCAGCTCCACCGGGCACATCGTGGTGCGGCCGGGGGTCGCCGGCAGCACGCGGCGCCCGGCGTCGGCAAAGAAGATGGCGTTGATCAGCTCGGACTTGCCGCGCGAGAACTCGGCCACGAAAGCCAGCACGAGCTGGTCGCAGGCCAGCCTTTCGTGCAGGGCCGTCAGCGCCGCCGTGTCGGTGTCGTCGAGCAGGTCCTGCTCGGCGAGCGCGCGCGCCAGCGCGCCAACCTGAGCCTGCACGGCAGCGCGCCAGGCGGCCAGCACATCGAGGCTGTGGGCGATCGGGCTGTCCATGAACGTGGGTGGCGGCGCGGCTTGGGGGCTGACGGCATCGTAGCGCACGGCCGCGCGGCTCCGGCGCCGCGCCGCGCGCTCCGGGACGCCGGAAGTCACGGCCGGCGGCGCGTGGACCGCGGCTACCGGCGCTGGCAGTGGGCGCAGAAGTAGGTCGAACGCTGCGCCTGCACGACGCGGCGCACGGTGCCGCCACACTGCCGGCAGCCCAGCCCGGCGCGGCCGTAGACGGCGGCTTCGGCCTGGAAAACGCCGCTCACGCCATGGGCGTCGGTGAAGTCGCGCAGGGTCGAGCCGCCGGCTTCCAGCGCCCGCGCCAGCGTGCCGCGCAAGGCCGCCAGCAAGCGAGCAGCGCGCGGGCGGCTGATGCGGTCAGCCCGCAATGCCGGGTGGATGCCGGCCTGGAACAGTGCTTCGCAGGCGTAGATGTTGCCCGCGCCCACCACCACGTCGCCGGCCAGCAGCACGGCCTTGATGGGCGCACGGCGCTGTTGCAGCGCAGCGTGCAGCGCCGCCGGCGTGAA
>CAYJOA010000083.1:0-7482 GCA_964371495.1 uncultured Rubrivivax sp. | reverse complement strand
CCCAGCAGCGGCGCCGCAATGCCCCGCCGCGTGACCTCGACTTCGGGGAGTTCCGGCATGGGTCATTATGTGAGAATGACTTTTGACCGCCCTGGAGCCCCGATGTCCGAACGCCCACGCTGGCGCCTAGCGCTGGCCGCACTGCTGGTGGTGCCGGCCGTGATGGCCCCGCCGCCCGCATACGCCCAGCTCGGCGCCCCCGGAGGCACGGCGCCGGCGGCCAATTCGGCGCTCGACGGGCAGCTGCTCTACCAGTTGCTGATCGGCGAGATGGCCATGACCGCGGGCAACCCCGGCACCGCCTACGACTGGATCCTCGACGCGGCGCGCCGTACGCGCGACGAAACCTTGTTCAGGCGCGCCGTCGACATCGCGCTGCAAGCCCGCGCCGGCGAGCAGGCGCTGGCCGCCACCCGCGCCTGGCGGCTGGCGTGGCCCCAGTCGCTGGATGCGCTGCGGCTGCAGTTGCAGATCCTGCTGCTGCTCAACCGCAACGACGGCATCGCCGAGCCGCTGCAGGCACTGCTGGCCCAGACCCCGGCGGCTGCCCGCCCGGGACTCATGCTGTCGCTGCCGCGGTTCCTGCAGCGCTCCAGCGACCCGCGACAGATCGCCGGCATCCTGGAGGAGGCGCTGGCCCCCTACCGGGAGGCACCGGCCACGGGGGTGCCGGCGCGCGTGGCCGTCGGTCGCGCCTGGCTCGAGGCGCGCGACCCCGACCGTGCGCTGGCGCTGGCCGGCGAAGCGCAGCGCCTGGATGCCACGGCCCCCGGGCCGGCGCTGCTGGCGATGGAACTGATTCGCGAGCGCCCGCAGGCCGAAGCCCTGGTGCTGGACTACCTGGGCCGGCCCGAGGCCGAAGCGGCACTGCGACTGGCCTACGTGCGGCAACTCACGTCGGCACAGCGCTACGCCGATGCCGTGACGCAGCTGGAGACGATGACCCGGCTGCAGCCCGAGCTGGCGCCGCCCTTCCTGTCGCTGGGCGCCCTGCATCTGGAGCTGAAGCGCCCGCAGCAAGGCGAAGCCGCGCTGCAGCGTTACATCGAGCTCGTGCAGCGACAGGCAGCGGAGGCGCCCGCAGCGGCGGCTGCAGCCACGGCGGCGGCCGACCCCGACGGCGACGGCCCCGAGTCCCGGCCCGACCAGGGCCTGGTGCAGGCCTGGCTGATGCTGGCGCAGTCGGCCGAGCAGCGAGGCGACTTCAAGGCCGCCGAGGGCTGGCTGGGCAAGGTCGATGACCCGCGCCGTGCGCTCGAGGTGCAGACCCGGCGCGCGTCTATCCTGGCGCGCCAGGGCCAGCTTGAGCAGGCTCGCGAGCTGATCCGCCGCGCCCCCGAGCGCAGTGCCGACGACCAGCGCGCCAAGCTGGCGGCCGAAGCCGGCGTGCTGCGCGAAGTCAAGCATTGGCGCGAGGCCTTCGAGGTGCTGGGCAGCGCCAGCCAGCGTTTTCCCGACGACGCCGACCTGATGTACGAGCAGGCCATGATGGCCGAGAAGATCGACCGCCTGGACGACATGGAGCGGCTGCTGCGCCGCGTCATCGAGATCAAGCCCGACAACGCGCATGCGCACAATGCACTGGGCTATTCACTGGCCGACCGCAGCCAGCGCCTGCCCGAGGCGCGGGTGCTGATCCAGCGCGCGCTGGAGCTGTCGCCGGGTGACCCCTTCATCACCGACAGCCTGGGCTGGGTCGAGTTCCGGCTCGGCAATGCCGAAGCAGCGCTGCGCCTGCTGCAGCGCGCCTACGCCGCGCGGCCGGACACCGAGATCGCCGCCCACCTCGGCGAGGTGCTTTGGGCGCTGGGCCAGCGCGACGAGGCGCGCCGCGTCTGGCGCGAGGCCAAGGGCCGCGACGCCGGCAACGACGTGCTGCGCGAGACGCTGGCCCGCTTGCGCGTCGAGCTGTGACAGCGCGCGCGCCGGCGCTGCTGGCGCTGCTGTGGGCGGCACTGCTGGCGGCCTGCGCCACGCCACCTGCGGCACCCGGCGAGCCGGCCTGGACCAGCGGTCGGCTCAGCGTTCGCATCGCCGCCGACGCCGAGCATGCCGCGCAGAGCATGAGCGTGGCCTTCGAGATGCGTGGCGACGGCGACGCGGGTGAACTGCGCCTGAACTCGCCCCTGGGCACGCGCGTGGCACAGGCACGCTGGGCACCCGGCGTGGCGGTGCTCGACACGTCCGAGGGCGAACGCCGTTTCGACACCCTGGACGAATTATCGCGCCAGGCCCTGGGCGAGGCGCTGCCGCTGGCCGCGCTGCCCGACTGGCTGGCCGGCCGGCCCTGGCCTTCGTCGCCGCACCGCGTCACCGAAGGCGGGTTCGAGCAACTGGGATGGCAGGTGCTGCTGGCACGCCAGGCCGAGGGCTGGATCGAGGCCCGGCGCGCAACGCCGCCCGAGGTCGTCGTACGGGTGCTGCTGGACAAGGACTCTGGCCCGTGAGCCTGCGCGCCCTGTACGACGTGCCGGCGCCGGCCAAGCTCAACCTGTTCCTGCACGTGGTGGGGCGGCGCGCCGACGGCTACCACCTGCTGCAGTCGGTCTTCGTGCTCATCGACTGGGCCGACACCCTGCATTTCGAACGGCGCGACGACGGCGGCCTGGCGCGCCACGACCTCGGCCCGGCGCTGCCGGCGGACGACCTCTGCCTGCGCGCCGCCCGCGCGCTGCAGGCGGCCAGCGGCACGACGGCCGGCGCCGACATCTCGGTCGACAAAACCGTGCCCTGGGGTGCCGGCCTGGGGGGCGGCAGTTCGGACGCAGCGACCACGCTGCTGGCGCTGAACCGGCTGTGGGGGCTGGGCTGGCCCGCCGCGCAGCTGGCCGAACTCGGGCTGCGCCTGGGCGCCGACGTGCCCTTCTTCCTGGGCGGGCACAACGCCTTCGTCGAGGGCATCGGCGAACGGCTCACGCCGCTGGCACTGCCGCCGCTGCGTTATGCCGTGGTCAAGCCTGCCGCGACGATCGCCACCAAGGACATCTTCGGGCATCCGCAGCTGGTCCGGGACACCGAAACTGTTATACTCGCAGGCTCTCTTGGAGAGGCAGCGCGCAGCGGCGTGTCGGCGGGGTGGACAGGTTGGGCCGAGGGTTTCGGTCGCAACGACCTGCAGCCACCGGCTGAAGACCGCTGTGCAGAGGTGGCGCAAGCCGCCCGCTGGCTGGAGGCACGTTACGGCAACAGCCGCATGACGGGCTCGGGCAGCGCGGTCTTTGCAAGAGTCGGAGCAGGCGTGCCACCCGAGGCGGCATTCCCCGAGGAAGAACTTCCGCAGGGGTGGGTGGGGCGCTTGTGCCGCAGCCTGGAACGACACCCGTTGTCGGGGTGGGCTGGCTGAACAGGTTCTGAAGGTGGCGGCGACGAGCCGCAACCTGCGTAGGGGAGTCGCCAAGTTGGTTAAGGCATCGGATTTTGATTCCGACATTCGAGGGTTCGAGTCCTTCCTCCCCTGCCAAATCCTGCCCTGAAGCCGGCACTTCGCCGCCGGTCGCTCCGACGGAGATCCCATCGTGCTGTTCAACACCGTGCTCTTCACCGGCAACGCCAACCCGGTGCTGGCGCAGGAAATCGCCTCGCACCTGGGCATCGAACTCGGCAAGGCCATGGTCGGCCGCTTCTCCGACGGCGAGGTCACCGTGGAGATCCGCCAGAACGTGCGCGCGCGCGACGTTTTCGTGATGCAGCCGACCTGCACGCCGACCAACGAGAACCTGATGGAACTGCTGATCATGGTCGATGCGCTCAAGCGTGCCAGCGCACGCCGCATCACCGCGGTGATTCCCTATTTCGGCTACGCGCGGCAGGACCGCCGGCCGCGCAGCACGCGGGTGCCGATCAGCGCCAAGGTGGTGGCCAACCTGCTGGAAACCGTGGGCGTCGAACGCGTGCTCACGATGGACCTGCACGCCGACCAGATCCAGGGTTTCTTCGACATCCCGGTCGACAACATCTACGCCAGCCCGGTGCTGCTGTCCGACCTGAAGAGCAAGGACTACCCGAACCTGGTGGTGATCTCGCCCGACGTCGGCGGCGTCGTGCGCGCGCGCGCGCTGGCCAAGCAGCTCGACTGCGACCTGGCCATCATCGACAAGCGCCGACCCACCGCCAACGTGTCCGAGGTGATGCACGTCATCGGCGAGATCGAGGGCCGCAACTGCGTCATCATGGACGACATGATCGACACCGCCGGCACGCTGGTGAAGGCGGCCGAGGTGCTGAAGGAGCGCGGCGCGCGCAATGTCTATGCCTATTGCACGCATCCGGTGTTCTCGGGCCCGGCGGTCGAGCGCATCAAGGCTTCGCAGATCGACGAGGTCGTCGTCACCAACACCATTCCGCTGTCCGACGAGGCCCGGGCCTGCCCGAAGGTCCGGCAGCTCAGCGTGGCCTTCCTGTTTGCCGAAACCATGCGCCGCATCAGCGACGGCGAGTCGGTGACGAGCCTGTTTGCCGAGCAGAACAGTAATTTCTGATGGAGAGGCGGGCTCCTTGCGGAGCCCTTCTCTTTTCCTGTCGCAGGCTTCGGCCTGCAAACCCTAGGGCAGCCTGGTCGCGGGCGCCTCAACTTTTGGAGCCAACATGAATTTCACAGCCTACGAGCGTACGCTGCAGGGGACCGGAGCGAGCCGCCGCCTGCGCAACGCCAGCAAGGTGCCGGGCATCGTCTACGGCGCCGGCGATCCCAAGATGATCGAACTCGACCACAACGCGCTCTTCTTCGCGCTTAAGAAGGAAGCCTTCCACTCGTCGATCCTCGAGATGGAACTGGCCGGCAAGACCGAGAAGGTGCTGCTGCGTGACTACCAGATGCACGCCTACAAGCCGGTCGTGTTGCACGTCGACTTCCAGCGCATCGACGAGACGACCAAGCTGCGCAAGAAGGTGCCGCTGCACTTCCACGGCGAAGACAACTCGCCGGCGGTGAAGACCGACAAGTGCCTGGTCAGCCACGTACGCACCGACCTCGAGATCGAGTGTCTGGCCTCGGAGCTGCCCGAGTTCGTGAACATCGACCTGTCGGGCCTGGTCAAGGGCACCAGCCTGCACGCCAGCGACCTCAAGATGCCCGCAGGCATCAAGGCCGTCAAACGCGGCACGCTCAACCCGGTGATCGTGGCCGTGACGCTGCCCAAGGCCGAGGAAGAAGAGGCCGCGCCTGTCGTCGTGGTGGCGGCCGACAAGACCAAGGCCAAGCCGAAGAAGACCGAGAAGCAGAACAAGAAGTGAGCTCCGGGGGGAGACACCCCCCGCGCCACTCCACCCTTCAGCAGGCCCCACTCCGGTGGGGCCTGTTTCGTTGTGCGGCTCCCATAATCCCGGCCCATGATTCGACTCTTCGTCGGCCTGGGCAACCCGGGCACCGAATACGAGGCCACGCGGCACAACGCGGGCTTCTGGTGGCTGGACGCGCTGGCCGACAAGCTCGGTGCGCGGCTGGTGCCCGAACGCGCCTACCAGGCACTGGCGGCGCGCGTGAACCGCGGCGACGGGCCGGTGTGGCTGCTCGAACCCATGACCTTCATGAACCGCTCGGGCTATTCGGTGGCCACGCTGGCGCGCTTCTTCAAGATCGAGCCGCAGCAGATCCTCGTCGTGCACGACGAACTCGACCTGCTGCCGGGCCAGGCCAAGCTCAAGTTCGGCGGCAGCGCCGCCGGCCACAACGGCCTGAAGGACATCCACGGCATGCTGGGCACGCTGGACTTCTGGCGCCTGCGGCTGGGCATCGGCCACCCGGGAGTCAAAGCCGAGGTCGTGAACTACGTGCTCAAGCGACCGTCGGCCGATCACCGCGAGGCCATCGACAAAGCCATCGAACAGTCCTTGCAGGCCAGCGAGCTGCTGATGGCCGGCGAAATGGACAAGGCGCTGGCCCGCATCCACGCCCAGCCGCCGCGGCCCAAGCCGCCGCGGTCGGCAACGCCCCCTGTAGCCGAACCGGGAGAAGACGAATGAACAAGCTCGTCACCTTGACCCTGCTGCTGGCCACCGCCTGCGCCGTTTCACAGGCCTGGCCACAGCGCGTCTGGCGCTGCGGCGCCGACGGCCGCAGCTTCAGCGACCGGCCGTGCGCCGACGGCCAGCCCCTGCGGATGGCCGAACTCGCCGACACCCGCACTGCCGCCGAAGTGCAGTCCGCGCTTGCGGTGGCGGCGCGCGAAAGGCGCCTGGCCGAGAGCCTGCGCCAGGAAAGGCTGCAGCGTGAGCGCCAGGACCTGCCGCCGACGCGTCAGCCCCTGGCGGCGCACACCGCGGGCGCCGGCCCCCGTGGCCACGGCGTCAGGCCGAAGCCGGCGGTGAACAAACCCCAGGTGCGGCGTCCTGCGCCTGCAGACGATGGAATTTGGCGAGCAATTGCGCCTTCGTCTCGACGTGCGCAGGATTGACCGGGATGCAGCTCACCGGACAGACCTGTACACACTGCGGGTCGTCGAAGTGGCCCACGCACTCGGTGCAGCGGCCGGGGTCGATCTCGTAGATCTCCGCGCCCATCGAGATCGCCTGGTTCGGGCACTCGGGCTCGCAGACATCGCAGTTGATGCACTCGTCGGTGATCCACAGGGCCATGGCGCGCTGTTTCAGCTCTCGGGTTGGACGGCGCGTTCCTTCAGGCGCCGCAGCACCGAGGGTGCCACGAACTTGGAGACATCACCGCCGAGGCTGGCAATCTCGCGCACGAAGGTGGCGCTGACGAACTGGTACTGGTCCGACGGCGTCATGAACACCATTTCCACGTCGGGCATCAGCTGGCGGTTCATGCCCGCCATCTGGAATTCGTATTCGAAGTCGCTCACCGCACGCAGGCCGCGGATCACGACCTTGCCGCCGTTCTCGACCACGAAGTCGCGCAGCAGGCCGCGGAATGACGTGACCTCGACATTGGGATAGGGCGCCGCGATCTCGCGTGCGATCTCGAGCCGCTCGTCGGTGCTGAACATGGTGCGCTTGTGGTGGCCCGCCGCCACGGCCAGGATCAGGCGGTCGAACAGGCGCGAGGCACGCCGCATCAGGTCTTCATGGCCCAGCGTCATCGGGTCGAAGGTGCCGGGGTAGACACCGGTGATCGGGGTGGTCTTGGTCACGGCACATTCCTCCTGGGCGCGATGCGGTGCGGCGGCGGCAGTGTAGCCGTGCTCACACCGTGCGGCGCCAGAGCTGCGCGTGCACGGCGCCGGCCTTCAGGCTGCGGTGCAGCAGCAGTCCGGGCGGCGGCTCGGCCAGTGGCTGACCCGACTCGACGTAGACGAAACCACCCTCGCAGACCAGGGGCGCCGCCAAGGCGGCGGCCGGCGCGGCGAGCTCGGTGTCGAAGGGCGGGTCGAGCAGGACGAGCTCGAAGCGGCCCGCGGCGCCCCTTGCCATCCAGGCCATGGCGTCGGCGCGTTCGACTCGGACCATGGTGCCGCCCAGGCGCAGCCGGGTGGCTTCGAGGCTGGCCACCAGCGCCGGGTCGCGCTCCAGCAGCACGACCTCGGC
>CAYJOA010000082.1:0-20787 GCA_964371495.1 uncultured Rubrivivax sp. | reverse complement strand
TCGGTGCCGACGATGTTCTGCGCCGGCAGCCGCGGGTAAAGCAGCAGCAGCAGGGCCCCGGCGGCCACCGTCAGCGCGCCCTTGCGGCGCTGCGGCAGCCATTGCTCGAGCCGCAGCCCGAGCGCGTGCCAGGCCCGCCGGTAGGCCACCGAGACGGCGGTCAGCAGCAGGGCGATGCCCAGCGTCAGCGTCAAGGTGCCCGACCAGCCGGCCGTGCGCCCGCTCAGCTGCAGCGCGGCGACGGTGGCCAATGTCGCCGGCAGGCTGCCGGCCAGCAGCAGCGCGGTGATGCGGTATTCGACGTGGCCGTGGCGGTGGTGCGCCCAGCTGCCGCCGGACTTGATGATGGCGGCAAACCAGAGGTCGGTGCCGATGGCCACGGCCGGGTTCAGCTTGAACACACCCAGCAACAAGGGCGTCATCAGCGAGCCGCCGCCGACACCGGTCACGCCGACGATGGCGCCGACGGCAAAACCGCTGATCACAGCCAAGGATTCCATCCGACCCCCTTTGGTCCGCAAGGGAGGGCCTGGGCCCACCGAAGAGGCGCACTCTATGAAGGGTCGTTATTTCCTGGAACTACAGAATAGTTGCTTGTTTATACGAATGGAGAATGAAGATGTTGAAACCCACTTTCTAGAATGGCCGCGATGGCTCGCCCGTGCTCCTCCTCCCGCACCCGTGGACCCTGGCGCCTACTGGTCGCCACGGCGCTGCTCTTGTTGCTCGTGGCCTGCCAGACGCCGCCTGCGGCGCCGCCGCCCGTCGCCGAGACAGCGCCGGCAGCGTCCGTCGTGGTGCCCAAGCCGGCGCCCAAACCACCGCGCATCGGCCTGGCGCTGGGTGGTGGCGCGGCGCGCGGGTTTGCCCACATCGGCGTCATCCAGGTGCTCGAGGAAGCAGGCATCCGGGCCGACCTGGTCGTCGGCACCTCGGCCGGCAGCCTGGTGGCGGCGCTCTACGCCGCGGGCAAGAGCGGGCCGGAAATGGCCACCCTGGCGCTGGGCATGGACGAGGGTGCCCTCACCGACTGGTCGTTTCCGGCGCGCGGCCTGATCCGCGGCGAGGCGCTGGCGCGCTACGTGCGCCAGCACACCGCGGGCCTGACCATCGAACAGATGAAGCTGCCGCTGGGCATCGTGGCCACCGACCTGGACAGCGGCGCCGGCGTCCTCTTCCAGCGCGGCGACACCGGCAGCGCCGTGCGCGCGTCCAGTGCCGTGCCGGCGGTGTTCCAGCCGGTGCGCATCGGCAGCCGCGAGTACGTGGACGGCGGGCTGGTGTCCCCCGTACCGGTGCGCTATGCGCGGCAGATGGGTGCGCAGATGGTGATTGCCGTCGACATCACCTCACCGCCCGACGGTGCCGCCACCGGCGACGTCATGAAGATGCTGCTGCAGACCTTCGCCATCATGGGGCGCAGCATCAACCGGTTCGAACTGCGCGACGCCGACGTGGTGCTGCGGCCGCTGCTGGCCGGCATGTCCAGCGCCGACTTCGGTGGCCGCGCGCGCGCCATCCAGGCCGGCCGCGAAGCTGCCCTGCGGCTGCTGCCCCAGCTCAAGGCACGCATCGCGGCGCTGACGCACTGAAGCGCCGGCACAAAACAAAACGGCCCGGTCGTTGGACCGGGCCGCAAAAGCACCTGAAAGGGAATTTCAAGGTGCCGAGGAGTCAACCTTTCACACAAGAGGCTTGGAGCCAGGCCCCAAGCGTTGGATGGAGGCCGTGCGGCTGAAAAAGTTCAACCGCGAGTCGCTTTCAAGCGCGCTTGGCGGCCTTGGTGGCGCCTTGCGTGGCCTTGACGGCCGTGTTGGACATGGCCTGGAAGTTGGCTTCGGCCACTTCGGTGGCCTGCTTGGCGGCCTTTTGCACGCTCTCGAAGGCGTTGTTGGCAGCCGTGACGGCCGACTTCACCAGCGCGACGGCGCTTTCGGTGCCGGCGGGCGCATTCTTCACGGCGTTGTCGACCAGCGCCAGTGTCTTCTTCTGGCCTTCGGCCATCTGGGCTTCGGCGACCTTGGCCACTTCGGCGTTGGTGCCGGCCATGATGTCGTACAGGTGGCGGCTGTAGGCGGCAGCCTTCTCGGCAGCCGGTTGCAGCAGACTGGCCTGCAGGGCGAGCAGTTCCTGCGCGTCCTTGACGGCCAGCGTCGCCTGGGCGGTCTCGGCGGCTTCGCTCAGCGTCGTCTTGGCCACTTGCAGGTTCAGTTCGACGAGCTTCTCGACACCTTCGAAAGCCTTGGCGGTGAGGCCGAACAGGGTTTCGACGTTGGCCTTGTGGGCAGCCATCATTTGTTCCGGGGTGAAGGTCATGGTGTATCTCCAAAGAAGGGTGAAGCGGGGGAACCGTGCCGCGCTGGCCGCACTACATTGCTGCGCTGCAACATGGAATGAAGTATAGGGTTCTCCCGTCTCAATGCAAGCACTTTTTGCTGCGCCGCAGCAATCTAGGGGTCAATTCCTAGAATCGCGCTTCGTGCTCGCCTATCACTCCGACGCCTTCGTGCTGCCGCTGCCGCCGGGACACAGCTTCCCGGTGTCCAAGGCGCGGTTGCTGCGTGAGGCAGCCGTTGCCACATTGCCCGACGTGCGCCTGGCCGAGGCGCTGCCGGCCAGCGACGGCGAACTGGCGCTGGCGCACGAGCCGGCGTGGATCGCCGCGGTCGTGGGCGGCACCCTGTCGGCAGCGCAGCAGCGTGAGATCGGCTTCCCCTGGTCCGAGCGTTTGGTCGAACGGTCGCGGCGCTCGGTCGGCGCGTCGATCATGGCCGCGCGCGCGGCCCTGTTCGACGGCGAAGGCGTGTCCGCCAACCTGGCCGGAGGCACGCACCATGCCTACGCGCACAAGGGTTCGGGCTACTGCGTCTTCAACGACGTGGCCGTGGCGGCGCGGCTGATGCAGGCCGAATGTCACCGCCAGCGGCGCCGCCTGCTGCGCGTGCTGGTGATCGACCTCGACGTGCACCAGGGCAACGGCACGGCGGCGATCTTCCGCGACGACCCGACGGTGTTCACGCTGTCGCTGCACGGCGCGAAAAACTTCCCCTTTCGCAAGGAAAGCAGCAACGTCGACGTCGAGCTCGCCGACGGCTGCACCGACGCGGACTACCTGGCGGCGCTCGACGGCGCGCTGGCCACGGCCTGGGCGCACCACGGCAGCACGCCGCCCGGGCTGGCCTTCTACCTGGCCGGCGCCGACCCGCATGAAGACGACCGCCTGGGCCGCCTGAAACTCAGCGCCGGCGGCCTGGCCGAGCGCGACCGGCGGGTGCTGGCCACGCTGCGCGAGCGGCGCATCCCGGTGGCGCTGTCGATGGCCGGTGGCTACGGCCGCGACCTGGCCACCACGGTGGCCCTGCAGCGGCGCACGCTGGCCGAGGCGCTGGCGTCGTGGCGGGGCTGGCGCGCAGTGGAAGAATGCGTCCGATGAGCGAACGCCACCGGCCCCTGTCGCGTGATCACTTCCCGCTGTTCCGCACCCTGCACACGCGCTGGATGGACAACGACGTCTACGGCCATGTCAACAACGTCGTGCATTACAGCCTCTTCGACACCGCAGTCAACGGCTACCTCATCGAGGCCGGCGCGCTGGACATCCATCACGGCGCCGTCATCGGCCTGGTGGTGCAGACGCAGTGCCACTACTTCGAGGCCATCGCCTTCCCGCAGGCGGTCCACGCCGGCCTGCGCGTGGTCCACAGCGGGCGCTCCAGCGTGCGCTACGAACTGGGCCTGTTTGCCGACGACGCGCCCTTGTCGGCGGCGGTGGGACAGTTCGTCCACGTCTACGTCGATCGCACGACACGCCGCCCGGTGCCCTTGCCGGATGCGCTCTTGGCAGCCTTGCAGCCGCTGGCCAGGAGCCCATGAAAGCCACGCCGCGATTCACGCCGACCGCGCTGCCGGCGTGATCACGCCGCCGCGGAACGCGCACCCGGCGCCGGGTTCGCCCACTTCGTCGACTCGGTCGCGAAAGAGCCGGTCGCAGAAAGTTCCTCGTCACATGCCCGGTTGCAAGGGCCTGTCGTTTCGGGGTAGGGTAAGTCGCCGTCGAATTCCGTCGCACCGCCAGGGTGCGGTTCGGCGGCCAGGAGCTTGGCCCCTCGCTGGCGACGGCGAGGGGCACTTTTTTGCTGCCCGCTCGGCTACAGGTAGTACAGCAGCAGGTAGCCCAGCAGCAGCAGAAGCACCGACAGCGCCATGGTGCTCGTCGGCCAGGTCCTGGCCAGTGGGCTGTTCAGGCCGTGTGTGTGCTCCACCCCTGCGCGGACCTTGCGCACCGCAGTTGCGGCACCGGCCGCGGCGGCGCGGCGCGTGGCATCGATCACCGTCGCGGCAACGCCTGCCAGCGCCGGCAGCGCGCGGCGCCAGAACCAGTCGACGTCGAGCGTGATCGTCAGCGTGCGCTTCAGGAAGGGCAGCATGACGAAGAAGGCCAGCCCCGAAAACAGCAGCAGCTGGGTCTGCGTCAGCACGTGGGCCCAGGTGTAGGGCTCGTACTTCACTTCGTAGGGCAGCAGGGCGTACAGGGGTTCGGCCCAGACGCCGAGCGCGATGCACAGGAAGGCGAAGACGACCATCGCCCAGCGCATCGATGCCGGCGGCTCTGGCGGGCGCAGCCCCGAGTCCTTCTGGAAGAAGACGAACCACGGGAACTTGATGCCGGCGTGCAGGAAGACACCCGCCGACGCCGCCGTCAGCAGCAGCCAGACACTCAGCAGGTGGCCGTCGGCGGCGGCCTGCGAGACCATCGACTTGGAGACGAAGCCCGAAGTCAGCGGGAACGACGAGATCGCCAGTGCGCCGATGGTGCCGCACACCGTGGTCAGCGGCATGGTGTGGAACAGGCCGCCGAGCTCGGAACACTTGCGCCGGCCGGTCATCATCAGCACCGAGCCGGCCGACATCAGCAGCAGGGCCTTGTAGATGATGTGCGTGAAGGCATGCGCCGAGGCGCCGTTGAGCGCCATCTCGGTGCCGATGCCGATGCCGGCGATCATGAACCCGACCTGGTTGACGATCGAGTAGGCCAGGATGCGCCGCATGTCGTTTTCCAGCAGCGCATAGACGATGCCGTAGAAGACCATCGCCAGGCCGACCCAGACCAGCAGCTCGGTGCCGGGGAAGCCGCGGATCAGCACGTACACCGCGGTCTTGGTGGTGAAGGCCGACAGGAACACGGTGCCGCTCCACGACGCCTCGGGGTAGGCGTCGGGCAGCCAGGCCGCCAGCGGCACCGCGCCGGCGTTGACCAGGAAGCCGGCCAGGATCAGCCAGTGCGCCGCCGAATCGGGTGCCATGCGCGTGAAGGCGACGCTGCCGGTGTCGACGACATGGCCGCTGATGCCGGCAAACAGCAACACGCCGCCGGCAAGGTGAATCATCAGGTAACGGCGCGCAGCGCGGTAGGCGGCGTCGCTGCCCTGGCTCCACAGCACGAGAGTCGAGCCGATGGCCATCAGTTCCCAGAACACGAACACGGTGACCAGGTCGCCGGCCAGCGCGACGCCGATCGCCGAGCCGGCGTAGACGAAGGCCGCGGGGACCTCGACGCGGCTGGTCTGCGACAGCGCGAACAGCCCACCGCCGGCGGCCATGAGCGCGAAGATGGTGGCGAACAGGCGCGACAGCCTGTCGCCCTGCAGCGGCGTCAGCGTGTAGTCCAGCCAGTGCAGCCGCCACACGGCGCCGTCGGGCACCTGCCACACCAGGGCCAGCACGGCCAGCGGCAGCGCGACGATGAAAGCCGAACGCAGCCTGCCACGCAGCCAGGGCAGCAGCAAGGCGCCGGCGATCAGCACCAGGGCGGGGTGGGCGACGAGTTCAGTCATCGCGTTCGCCGTAGTAGCTGTCGGGGCGCTTCAGCAGCAGGGCCAGACCCTTGGCCACGGCGATCATCGCGGCACAGGCGGCGAAGCCGAACCAGGCGGCGAAGCCGAACACCGATTCGATCTCGAACTGCGGGTGCAGGGGGATCACGAACTCGGCGGCCACGGTGAGCGCCAGCACGACGAGAAAGCCGCGCCACAGCAGCTTCACGTGCGCGGGGTCGTCGAGCCAGTGGCGGTCGTGCCGTGGCGCCATCGTGTTCAGCCTCCGTCAAGCATCTGCCGCGCCAGCGCCAGCGGCACGTCGGGCAGGAAGAACAGCAACACGGTGGCCGCTGCGGTGAGCGTGAGCGCGATGACCATCGGCAGCGGCGCCTCGCCGTGGGCGTGGTCGTGCGCGTCGGCTGCCGGCGCCACGAAGAAGGCGCGGTAGACGATGGGCAGGAAGTAGGCCGCGTTGAGCAGCGTGCTGCCCACGATCACCGCCACCGCCACCCAGTGCTGCGCGGCCATCGCGCCCGACAGCATGTACCACTTGGAGACGAAGCCCGCCGCCGGCGGCAGGCCGATCATCGACAGTGCGCCGATCGCGAAGGCGCCCATGGTCCAAGGCATGCGGCGGCCGATGCCGTCGAGCTGGCTGACCTCGGTCTTGTGCGCCGCGGTGTAGATCGAGCCGGCGGCGAAGAACAGCGTGATCTTGCCGCAGGCGTGCGCGGCGATGTGCAGCGCGGCGCCGATCACGCTCAAGGGCGCCAGCAATGCGGCGGCCATCACCACGTAGGCGAGCTGGCTGACGGTGGAGTAGGCCAGCCGGCGCTTCAGGTTGTCGGCGTTGAGCGCGACCACCGACGCCGCCAGGATCGTGAAGCCGGCCACCGCCACCAGCCAGTCGGCAGCGCCGCCGCTGCCGGCCGCGGCCAGGTTGTCGATGCCGAAGATGTAGACGATGACCTTGACGACGCTGAAGACCCCGGCCTTCACCACCGCCACCGCGTGCAGCAGCGCCGATACCGGCGTCGGCGCCACCATCGCCGCCGGCAGCCAGCGGTGCAACGGCATCAGCGCCGCCTTGCCGATGCCGTACACCGTGAGCGCGAGCAGCGCTGCCATTTCGTTGTGCCCGAGCCGGCCGCCGAGGATGCCGCCGGGAGTGAAGTCGGTGGTGCCGGCGAGGTGCCAGATGAACACCAGCGCCGGCAGCAGGAACACGGTGGAGGTGCCCAGCAGCAAGCCCAGGTAGACGCGGCCGCCCCGGCGCGCGGCAGCGCTGCCGTGGTGCGTGACCAGCGGGTAGGTCACCAGCGTCAGCACTTCGTAGAACAGGAACAGCGTGAACAGGTTGGCCGACAAGGCGATGCCCATGGTGGCCGACAGCGCAAGCGCGAAGCAGACGTAGAAGCGCGTCTGTCGTTTCTCCTGGTTGCCGCGCATGTAGCCGATCGAATACAGCGAATTGACGATCCACAGGCCCGATGCGACGAGCGCGAACAGCATGCCCAGCGGTTCGACGCGCAGCGCGATCTCCAGGCCCGGCAGCAGCTCGAACAGCGCCAGCGCCGGCCGCTCGCCGGCCAGCACGGCCGGCAGCAGCGTCAGCACGCAGGCCAGCAGCAGCAGCGTGGTGGCCAGCGTCAGCGTCTCGCGCAGGTTCGGCGCGCGTCCGGCCAGCGCGATCAGACCCGCACCCAGCGCAGGCACGGCCAGCGCCGCCGGCAGCGCTTGCTCGGGCGTCATCAGCGTGCTCCTCCGAGCAGCATCTGGGCGGCCCGCATGGCCGGGTCCACGGTGTACGTGGTGTCCAGGCCGAAGACCACCACCGCGGCCAGCAACAACGCCGTCGGCAGCGTCATCGACAGCGGCACGGCCGCAGGGACGATGTCCTTGCGCGGCTCACGGAAGTAAGCGGCTTCGACGAAACGCCAGACGTAGACCAGCGACAGCAGCGACGAGACCACGATCAGGAACACCAGCCACCATTGCCCTTGCTCCAGCGCCGCCAGGACCAGATACCACTTGGTCACGAAACCGGCGGTTCCAGGCACGCCGATCAACGACAGCCCGGCCAGCACGATGCCGGCGCTGGCCCAGGGCATGAGCCGTCCCAGGCCCTGCACGCGCGCCAGCGTGACGCCGCCGACCGATGCCGCGACGATGCCCAGCAGCAGGAAGACGGCGCCCTTGGTGATGCCGTGGTTGAACAGGTGCACGATGCTGGCCGTGAGGCCGGTGGCCGAGTCGTACGACAGGCCGAGCACGATGTAGCCGATCTGCGAAATGCTCGAATACGCGAACAGGCGCTTCAGATTGGTCTGGAAGATGGCCATCGTGCTGGCGGCGAACATGCCCGCCAGCGCCAGCATCAGCATCATCTGCGCCATCGGCAGGCGAGCGAAGACCTGTGTCTCGCCGAAGACGCCGAAGTAAAAGCGCAGCAGCACGTACACCGCCACCTTGGTGGCGGTGGCGGCGACGAAGGCCGACACCGCCGGCGGCGCGTACGCGTAGGCGTTCGGCAACCACTGGTGCAGGGGGAACAGCGCCAGCTTCAGCGACACGCCCACGGTCATGAAGGCCAGCGCCGCGAGCACCGGCCGGGTGCCGCCGACAGCGGCGATGCGCCGGCCCATGTCGGCCAGGTTCAGCGTCCCCGTCATCAGGTACAGCAGCCCGATGGCGATGACGATGAAGGTGGCACCGATGGTGCCCATGATCAGGTACTGGTAGGCCGCCACCAGCGCGCGGCGGTCGCGTCCGAGGGCGATCAGCACGTAGGTCGACAGCGACGAGATCTCCAGGAAGACGAAGATGTTGAAGGCGTCGCCGGTGATCGAGATGCCCAGCAGGCCGGTCATGCACAGCAGGAACATCGTGTAGAAGAGGTAGTGCTGCGCTGCCGGGATCTCGCGCTCGATGCTGGCGCGTGCATAGGGCAGCACCACCGACGCCATGCCCGACACCAGGACCAGCATGAACGACGACAGCGCGTCGACGCGGTACTCGATGCCGATCGGCGCCGGCCAGCTGCCGATGGCGTAGGAGATGGCACCGCTGCCGTGCACCTGGAGTGCCAGCGTCACCGCGATGCCCAGTGCGCACCAGCTCGCCGCCACCGCGACGGCGAAGGCCAGACCGGGCCGGCGCAGCAGCACCGTCAGGGGTGCGGCGAGCAGCGGCAGCACGACCTGCAGCGCGGGCAGGTGGGTCGCCAGGCTCATCGTTCTTCTGCCGCGGCCGGGCCGGCCTCGTGCGACAGGATCTCGTCTTCCTCGATCGTGCCGTAGGCCTCGCGGATGCGCACCACCAGCGCCAGGCCCAGCGCCAGCGTGGCCACGCCGACGACGATGGCGGTCAGGATCAGCACGTGCGGCAGCGGGTTGGAGTAGACGCTGAAGGCGTCGCTGATGATCGGCGCCGTGCCGCCGACGAGCTTGCCCGGCGCGATGTACAGCAGGTAGACCGAGGTCTGGAAGATGCCCAGGCCGACCAGCTTCTTGATCAGGTTGCCGCGCGCGATGACGATGAACAGGCCTGCCACGAGCAGGAACACGGTGACGAAGTAGCTGAAGTGCCCCAGCAGGCCGGGCAGGCCCGCGGGCCCGTTCATGACAGGTCGACCTTGCCGCGGTCGGCGAACATGTAGAAGATCTTCAGCATCACGCCGGCGACGGTGACCGCCACCCCGACCTCGACCCAGAAGATGCCGCGCTCCTGCCCGTGCACCGGGTCGGGGTCGAGCACGAAGTAGTCGAGGTAGTTGCCGCCCAGCAGCAGCCCGGCCAGGCCGACACCGCCGTAGATCAGCACGCCCACGGCCATCATCGACTCGACCAGCGGTTCCGGAACCGCCTTGCGCACCGCCGGCAGGCCGTAGATCAAGCCATAGAAGATCATCGCCGCGGCGATGATCACGCCGGCCTGGAAACCGCCGCCGGGGCCGAAATCACCGTGGAACTGCACGTACAGCGCAAACAGCAGGATGTACGGGATCAGCAGCTTGGCGACCAGCCGCAATATGAGGTCGTTCTTCATGCGCTGCCTTCCTTCGGGCGGCGGCGCCGGCGCAGCAGCGCCACCACGCCGGCACCGGCGGTGAAGACCACCGTGGTCTCGCCCAGGGTGTCGTAGCCGCGGTAGCTGGCCAGCACCGCGGTGACGACGTTGGGCACGCCGGTTTCCTTCATCACCTGCTGCAGGTAGTGCGGGGCCACGTGCTGGTGGATCGGCGCCTGGCCGTCGGAGAACATCGGCAGCCCGAGCGAGCCGTAGACGAGCAGGGCGCCCACCGCCACCGACACCGCCAGCGGCAGCCAGGGCTTGTGCATCGGCTTGGCTTCCTCGCTGTCGCACAGGTACAGCGCGCCGAGGAAGAGCACGGTGGAGATGCCGGCGCCGACCGAGGCCTCGGTCATCGACACGTCCACCGCGTCCATGGCCACCAGCACGGTGGCCATCATGAAGCTGTACGCGCCGCCGAGCACGACCACCGAGAACAGGTTGCGGCTGCGGCCGAGCGCAACGACGGTGACCGCCATCAGCACCAGCAGCACGTTGATGATCAGGGTCTCGATGGCGCCTTCTCCTCGTCGGCAAGCAGCGGCTTCAGGCCGCGTGCGAAGCCGGCGCGCGCCAGCGCGTGCGTCGCGGTCGGGCTGGTGAACAGCAGCAGCGCGCCGATCATCAGCAGCTTCACCGCCACCAGCGTCGGGCCGGCCTGCAGGAACAGGCCCAGCAGGATGAAGCCGGCGCCCAGCGTGTCGACGACGCTGGCGGCGTGCATGCGGGTGTAGAAGTCGGGCATGCGCAGCAGCCCGATGGCGCCGACGATGCAGAACGCGCTGCCGACCAGCAGGCAGGCCCAGCTGAGGACGTCCAGGACCCCGCTCATGGGCCAGCCCTCGGCGCCGGGTCCGCGGGGTCTGCCGTGTCGCCGGGGTCGCCGAGGTTGCCGAAGCGGAAGAACTTCAGCACGGCCACGGTTCCCACGACGTTCAGCAGCCCGTAGACCAGCGCCAGGTCCAGGAACTCGGGCCGCCCGGTGAGGAACCCCAGCACCGACAGCAGCAGCATGGCCACCGTGCCGATGGTGTTGGCGGCCTGCACGCGGTCGAACACCGTCGGTCCCAGCATGGCGCGCACGACGGCCAGCGCCAGCGTCACCAGCAGCGCAAGTGCGGCGGCCGCGAACATCAGCGCCCCACCTCGACGGCCAGCACGCGGGCGTCCATCTCGCTGCCGATGGCGCCTTGCGCGGCGCCGCGCGTGAGGGCGTGCACGACAAACTCGTCGGCGTCGGCCAGCACGGTGATCGTGCCCGGCGTCAGCGTGATCGAGTTGGCGTGCGTCACGAGGCCCACTGCGGTCTTCTGGCTGGGCTTGAAGCGCACCACGGTCGGGCTGATCGGCAGACGCGGGTTCAGGATGAGGCAGCTGACGACCCAGCCCGCCTTGAGGATCTCCACCAGCAGCCAGAACCAGTAAGGCACCGACCGCAGCACCAGTTGCAGCGGCTGGCCCTCCGGGTCGAGCACCTGCATGCGGCGCGTGAACAGCACCACCGCGGCGGCGCAGCCGGCGCCGGCGATCATCAGGAACGGCGTGAAGTAGCCCGACAACAGCAGCCAGAACACGAACAGGGAAAGGAAGGCGCTGACGGAGTGGGCCATGGACGCTGTCTTGGTGAGGCGGGCGGATTATGCGTCGCGGGATGGTGCGGCGCGGCCCTCGGCAGGCTGCCTAGAATTGGGGAAAACCACAAGCCGCGCCTGCCACCATGTCGACCCGCATCCTCGTTGCCCGTGCCGTGCCGCCGGAAGTGTTGTCCCGCCTGCGCCGCCATTTCGAGGTCGAAGACAACCCCGACGACACGATCTGGACGCCGGCCCAGCTGCTGCAAAGGCTGCAGGGCAAGCACGGCGCGCTGACGACAGGCAGCGAGCGCATCGACGCCGCCATACTGGCTGCCTGCCCCGACCTGCGCGTGGTCGCCAATATGGCGGTGGGCTACAACAACTTCGACATCGCCGCCTGCACCGCGCACGGCGTGCTGGCGACCAACACGCCCGACGTGCTGACCGAGACCACGGCCGACTTCGGCTTTGCGCTGATGATGGCCGCGGCGCGCCGCATCGCCGAGAGCGAACATTTCCTGCGCCGCGGCGAGTGGAAGAAGTGGTCCTGGGACATGTTCACCGGCAGCGACGTGCACGGCGCGACGCTGGGCATCCTGGGCATGGGACGCATCGGGCAAGCGATCGCGCGGCGTGGCGCGCTCGGCTTCGGCATGCCGGTGCTGTATCACAACCGCAGCCGCCTGGCGGCCGAACTCGAGGCGCCGCTCGGCGCGCGCTGGGTCGACAAGACCACGCTGCTGCGCGAGGCCGACCACCTGGTGCTGGTGCTGCCGTACTCCGCGGCCAGCCGCCATGCCATCGGGGCCGCTGAACTGGCGCTGATGAAGCCGACCGCCACGCTGACCAACGTCGCGCGCGGCGGCATCGTCGACGACGCGGCGCTGGCCGTCGCACTGCGCGAACGGCGCATCGCCGCCGCGGCACTGGATGTCTTCGAAGGTGAACCAGCGGTCCACCCCGGTCTGCTAAGCGTGCCCAACGTCGTGCTCACGCCGCACATCGCCAGCGCCACCGTGGCCACGCGCCGCGCGATGGCCGAGCTGGCGGCCGACAACCTGATTGCCGCGCTCACCGGCGGCAAGCCACCGACACCCGTCAATCCCGAAGTCCTGCGCACGGGCTGACACAATCCAGCGCATGACTGGCCCCCAAGCTCACTTCGTTCGCAGCCCCCCGAGGGGGCGCTCAGCGCACTTGGGACGGCCCGGCGTGCGCTGAGATGCCCGACTGGATCGTCCCGGCGCTGCTGGCGCTGAACCTGCTGCTGCTGTTGTGGATCGCGCTGAGGACGCCCGCAGACCGCCGCGGCGCACAGATCGAACGCCTGGAACGCGAACTACGCGACGAACTCGGCCGCCAGGGCCAGACCACGCGCAGCGACCTCGGCACCTTCCAGCAGATGCTGCTCACGCAAGGCGGCGACGTGGCGCGCACGCAGAACGAGCAGATCGACTCCTTCCGCACCCAGCTGGCGACGATGCAGCAGCAGACCGACGCGGCGCTGCACCGTTTCAGCGACACGCTCGCCGACCAGTTGCGGCTGCTGTCCGAGGCCAGCGAACGGCGTCAGGGCGAACTGCGCGGTGCCGTCGAGGCGCGGCTGCTCGCGCTGCAGGAAGGCAACGAGAAGAAGCTCGAGCAGATGCGCGCCACGGTCGACGAGAAGCTGCACGCCACGCTGGAGCAGCGGCTGGGCGAAAGCTTCAAGCAGGTCGCCGACCGGCTGGAGCAGGTGCACAAGGGGCTGGGCGAAATGCAGGGGCTGGCGCGCGACGTCGGCGCACTCAATCGCGTGCTGACCAACGTCAAGACGCGCGGCGTGTTCGGCGAGGTGCAACTCGCCGGCTTGCTGGAACAGGTGTTCACGCCCGAGCAGTACGCCGTCAACGTGGCCACCGTGCCGGGCAGCAGCGAGCGCGTCGAGTTCGCGATCCGGCTGCCCGGCCAGCGCCACGACGGCGCGCCGCTGTGGCTGCCCATCGACGCCAAGTTCCCGCGCGAAGACTACGAACGGCTGCTCGATGCCCACGAGCGCGCCGATGCCGTGGCCATGGAGGTCTCGGCCAAGGCCATCGAGACGAGGCTGAAGCTCGAGGCGCGCAGCATTCACGACAAGTACGTGGCGCCGCCGCATACGACCGACTTCGCGATCCTCTTCGTGCCCACGGAAGGCCTGTACGCCGAGGCGCTGCGCCGCCCCGGGCTGGTGCAGGCCCTGCAGCGCGAGCACAAGGTCATGCTCGCCGGCCCGACCACGCTGCTGGCCACGCTGACCAGCCTGCAGATGGGCTTCCGCACCCTGGCGCTCGAGCAGCGATCGGTCGAGGTCTGGGAGGTGCTGGGCGCGGTGAAGACCGAGTTCGCCAAGTTCGGCGAGGTGCTGGCCAAGACCAAGAAGAAGCTCGACGAGGCCAGCGGCACGATCGAACAGGCACAGACGCGCAGCAACGTCATGACGCGGCGCCTGAAGGCCGTGGAAGCCTTGCCCGATTCGCGCGTGGCGCAGCTGCTGCCCGGGCTGCTGAACGACGATGCCGGCGACGACGCCGGTGAACCGGCGGGCGACACCGCCGACGACAGACGCGGTGTCTGAGCAGCCGCGGCGCCCCGGCCCGGGCCGCGTGCCGACCGGCTCGGCTACCACCGGCCGGTGTACCTATCGGTGGCCCTGACGGCGCTGGGCTGCCTGCTCGCGGTGGCGTCGACCTTGCTCGCCGGTGGCTGGCACTTTGCCTTGCTGTGCGCCGCCGCCATGGCCGCCGGCACCGGGGCCAACACCGGCATGCTGACGATCCAGCGCAGCGCCGGGCTGGCCGCCAGCAGCAGCGTCGAGCGCGTGCGCATCTTCAGCTGGCTGGGCATCGCACCGTCGTTTGCCAACGTCATCGGGCCGGTGGCGGTGGGTTTCATGATCGACGCCCATGGCTTCGGTGCCGGCTACCTGCTGCTGCTGGCCTTGCCCCTGGCCACACTGATCTCCGCCCGGCATGCGCCGCGCAGCGCGCCGCAGGCCGCCCAGCCGGTGCCCGCGGGGCGCACCTCGTGGGACCTGTTGCGGGTGCCGGGGCTGAAGCGGCTGCTGACGGTGAACTGGCTGCTGTCGATGTGCTGGGACGTGCACACCTTCGCGGTGCCCATCCTCGGACACGAGCGGGGTTTCAGCGCGGGCACGATCGGCCCCGTTCTCGGCGCCTTCACGCTGTCGGTAATGGCGGTGCGGGCCGTCATCCCGCTGCTGGCGCACTGGCTGCGCGAGGTCGCCGTGGCGAGGGCGGCGATGGTCGGCAACGGCCTCGTCTTCGCGCTCTACCCGCTGGCCAGCGACCCGTGGCTGATGGGACCGTGTGCGCTGCTGCTGGGCGTCACGCTGGGCAGCGTGCAGCCGATGGTGATGTCGATGCTGCACCACCTGACCCCCGACCAGCGCCACGGCGAGGCGCTGGCCCTGCGCTCGATGGCGATCAACGCGTCGAGCACGTTGATGCCGCTGATCTTCGGCGCCACCGGTACGCTGCTCGGTGCTGCGGTGCTGTTCTGGGTCGTGGGCGGCGCGGTCGGCGCGGCTTCGTGGCTGGCGCGCCGGCTGGCCGCGGCGCCGTGACTGCCATGCGTGGTCAGAACCGCAGCGTGCCCGTCTGCGGCGGCGCCGGCTCGGTGGCTGGTGCCTCGGGTGTGGCAGCCGGCGGTGGCACCGCGGCTGCCGGGCTCACCGGCACGCGCGCGACCAGCGGCGTCGGCGTCGGCGGCTGCCAGCCGCGCGGCAGGCGCGACTCACGCGGGTAGCCGGCGGCGTCCAGGAAGGCCGACCAGTCGCTCTCCGACAGGCCGCGCAGCGGCTGTGCCCCGATCGTCAGCGCCGGCACCGTGCGGCCGCCGACGGCGCGTTCCAGCGCCGCCGCGTCGTCTTCGCTGCTCACCAGGCGTTCGCTGTAGGGCACGCCTCGCTGCTGCAGTAGGCGCCGGCCGTTGTCGCACGGCGGACAGTCGGTCGAGGTGTAGAGCGTGACCGGGAAACGCTGCACGGCCTGCCGCAACTCCAGCGGCAGCACGATCTCGCTCACCACGGGTGCGGCATCGCGGCCGAGCGTGATGACACGGCCGCTGCCCGACAGCGGCGGCCGGTCGGTGTAGGTGACGCTGCCGTCGGGCTGCACGACCTTGTACAGCGCCAGCGCCGGCAGCGCTGACGCAGCCAACAGGGCGGTGGCCAGCAAGTGCACGAGTTTGGAGGTCATGGGTGATCAGCGGCGGCGCATGGACGCGAGGGGGCCAATCTAGCCGACCTGGGCGCCGAGCTCAAGCCGGGCCCCGAGCTCGCATCGGCATGCCGAGCGGCGGTTCGTGACCGGGCACGTCCTCGGCCGCGCGTTCACTGCGGCGCCTCGGCGGCCTGCAGGGTGTTGACGAGCAGCATCGTGATCGTCATCGGGCCGACGCCGCCGGGCACCGGCGTGATCCAGCCGGCGACTTCGCGCACGGCGCCGAAGTCGACATCGCCGCACAGCTTGCCTTCGTCGTTGCGGTTCATGCCGACGTCGATGACGATGGCCCCGGGCTTGACCATGCCGGCGGTGAGCGTGTTGCGCCGGCCCACCGCCGCCACCACGATGTCGGCCTGCCGCGTGTGCGCGGCGAGGTCGGGTGTGGCGCTGTGGCACACGGTCACCGTGGCGTGGGCCTGCAGCAGCAGCAGCGCCATCGGCTTGCCCACCGTGTTGCTGCGGCCGATGACGACGGCGTGCTTGCCCTTGATGGCCTGCCCGGTGCTTTCGATCAACTTCATGCAGCCGTAGGGCGTGCACGGGCGCAGCCCGGGCAGGCCGCTCATCAGCTCGCCGGCGGACAGCACCGAGAAACCGTCGACGTCCTTGCGCGTGTCGATGGCCGCGATCACCTTCTGCGGGTCGATGTGGCGCGGCAGCGGCATCTGCACCAGGATGCCGTGGATGGCCGGGTCGGCGTTCAGCGCCGCCACGCGTGCCAGCAGCTCGCGCTCCGACAGCGCCGCGTCGTACTTCTCCAGCACCGAATGCAGGCCGTGTTCGTGGCAGGCCCTGACCTTGTTTCGAACATAGACGGCGCTGGCCGGGTCGTCGCCGACGACGATCACCGCCAGCCCCGGCGTGCGGCCGCGCGCCGCCAGCGCCACAGCGCGTGCGCCGACCTCGGCTCGAATCTGGCGCGACAGTGCCAGGCCATCGATGAGTTGCGCGGTCATGCTCGGCACTCTTTCGTCACTCTGATTGGAGCCCCCTCCCGGAGGGGGCTGGGGGGAGCAGTCCGGTCCGCGCTTGCGCGAACGCGGTGGCGGGCGCGGCGAAAAGATCGCCCTAGGCTCGTTGAGCGCCTAGGGCGATCTTGAGCAAGTCCGCTACCGTGTTCGCGTTCAGCTTTTCCATGATGTTGGCGCGGTGCGCCTCGACCGTCTTGATGCTGATGCCCAGGTCGTCGGCGATCTGCTTGTTCAGGCGCCCGGCGACGATGCGTTCGAGCACCTGCGCCTCGCGCGTCGTCAGGCGCGACAGCAGGGCGTCGCGGCTGGCTTGTTCCTGATGCTGGCTGAAGGCCAGGCGCGCCTGCTCCAGCATGCGCTCCACCAGGCCGAGCAGCTCTTCTTCCTTGAAGGGCTTCTCGATGAAGTCCATCGCGCCCTTCTTCATCGTCGTCACCGCCATCGGCACGTCGCCATGGCCGGTGATGAAGACCACCGGCAGCGGGCTCTTGCGCTCGAGCAGGCGGTCCTGCAGTTCCAGTCCGCTCATGCCGTCCATGCGGATGTCGGCAATCAGGCAGGCAACCTCGCGCGGGTCGAAGCGCGACAGGAACGATTCCGACGAATCGAAGCACTTGACGCGGTAGTCCTTGCCTTCCAGCAGCCACTGCAGCGAATCACGCACGGCCTCGTCGTCGTCGACGACGTAGACCGTACCCTTCTTGGGAATCAGGCTCATTCGGGAATTGCGGTGGGGTTGGTGGAAGATGCCGCCTCGAGCAAGGCATCGGCGGGGTCGGGATCGGAATCGACTTGGATCTTGGCAGGCAGCTCGACGGGCAGCGTGAAGGCAAACCTGCAACCCACGACCGAGTTTCCATTGTAGAGGTTCTGCGCCTTCATCCGGCCGCGGTGCGACTCGATGATGGTGCGGCAAAGGCTCAGGCCGATGCCCAGGCCTTCGGCCTTGGTCGTGAAGAAGGCTTCGTAGAGGCGGCCGATGACCTCGTCCTTGATGCCGGGGCCCTTGTCGGTGACGCTGAACTCGATGATCCCGCCCTCCTCGGCGGTGTGCCGCGGCACGACACGCATTTCGATCTGGCGGCGCGCCGCCGGCAGCTGCGCGTCGTCGATGGCCTCGGCCGCGTTCTTCAGCAGGTTCAACACCACCTGCTCGATCAGTATCGGGTCCACCAGGATCGGCGGCAGCCGCTGCGCGACATAGGTGTGGATGGCGACGTTGCGGCGCCGCAGCTCGATGCCCGCCAGTTCCACCGCGTCCTCGACGATCTGCCGCGCCTGCGCCGGCTGGCGCTGCGGCTCGCTGCGCTTCACGAAGGCGCGGATGCGGCGGATGATCTGGCCGGCACGTTCGGCCTGGCGCGCCGTCTTGCGCAGTGCGGTCACCAGGTCGTCGCGGGCGATGGTTTCGGCCTGCACGCGCGAGACCATGCCGTTGCAGTAGTTGGTGATGGCGGTGAGCGGCTGGTTGAGCTCGTGCGCCACCGATGACGCCATCTCGCCCATGGTCACCAGGCGGCTGGTCATCTGTGCCTTCTCGGCCTGCGCCGCCGACTGCTCCTCGGCGCGCAGCCGGGCCGTGATGTCGGTGGCAATCAGCATCTGTGCCAGCCGGCCATCGGTCCATTGCAGGTAGCGCGCGCGCACGTCGAACCACTTCTGCAGCGAGTCCACGAACACTTCGCGCGGGTTGGCCCCGGTCTCGGTGAGTTCCTGCGTCGGCAGCCCCGACAGCGGGTCGGAGTCGTCATCGGCGTGGGCGACGTAGGGGGCGCCGGCGACGCCGCCGGCCATTTGCTGGTGGCCGTGCGCGTCACTGCCGAACCAGACGCGGTACGAGCGGTTGGCAAACAGCAGCTCGCCTTGCTGCACCGACAGCACCGACACCGACGCGTCCAGGCCTTCGAGCACGGTCGTGAAGCGCTCGTGGCTGGCCGAGAGCTGGTCGCGCACGCGCTTGGCCTCGGTGATGTTGGTCATGCTGGTCATCCAGCCGGTCTGGTGTGCCTTGGGGTCGATCAGCGGGCTCACGTACATGCGCGCGTCCAGCAGCGTGCCGTCCTTGCGCATGACCTTGACCTCGATGCCGCCGCTGGGACTGCGGCCGAGCAGTTCCTGCTGCAGCAGACGGCTGTTCTCGTCGACGCGGTCGGGCGGCCAATACGGGTAGGGCGGGAGCCGGCCGACGAGCTCGTTCTGCGCAAACCCCGTCATCTGGCAGAAGGCCGCGTTGACGTAGGTGATGCGGCCGTCGAGGTCCATCGCGCGCATGCCCGTGGGCATGCTGTTCTCCATCGCCCGGCGGAAGTTGGTCTCCTGGATCAGCGCGTTCTGGATCTGCGAGCGGCGGCGCATGTGGCGCCAGGTGCCGAGCAGCATCCACACCGTGAGCGCCGACAGCGCCAGCACCATCCAGAACAGCGTGTTGCTGATGAGACCGATGGAGGTGCGCCAACCCTGGCCACGTAACAGCAGGCCGTTCAGCGCCGGCGTCAGCGGCGCGTCGCTGACGATGGGCGTGCGGCGGCTGGCCTGGCCGGGCAGGGTGGTGACGGTGGCGGCGAGTTGCACCTGCCTTTCGTCGACGACGGCGATCACGTGCCGCTGCGCCACGTCGGCCGGCACGAAATGGCGCACCAGCGCGTCCACCGAGTACTCCGCGATCAGCGTGCCCGTGAAGATGCCCTGCTCGACGAGCGGGATGTGGAGCTGGAACACTGGTGCACCGGTGGCATCGGCAAAGGCGCGGCTGTAGGCTGGGGAGCGGGTGTCGCGGGCGGCGACGAAGGTCGACTCGGGCTCGGAGGTGCGGCCGTCGACCGGCAGCGGGGCCTCGGGGGCGGCGCCGCCTGGACTCAGGTGGTAGAGCGAGGCCCAGTGGCTGGCCTTGACGCGGCGCCGGGCGTCGATCCAGGTCATGTGCGTGATCTCGGGCCGCTCGCGTGTGAAGCCTACGGCCTGGCCGATGAAGCTGTCGCTGTCGATGACACGCGAGGCCAGGTCGCGCGCCATGCGTATCAGCGCCTCCTGGTTCTGGATCAGCCGCAGTCCGATCTGCTGCTGCGTGATTTCGGTGTCGCGCTTGACGGACTCGGTTTCACGCTCGATTTCCTCATTGCGCAGGTACCAAAAGGCCGAAATGATGGCGGCGAGAAACAGCAGCACCGACAGCAGCGGTCCGAGCGTGGCGAAGCGATCCTGGCGTGCCGGCGACTGGCGTCGCCACCACTGCCCGAACAGGCGTTTGGCGGCCGGGAACCGGGAGGCCTGGGCGGGTTGCAGATCGGGCGACGACGGCATGGCGTGATTATCGTGTGCCCGTCGACATCGGTCACCGAATTGCACAATATGGAATCAAGGCGCGTAATTTGGAAGTTCTGGGCTTTGTGACAAACTCGCGCCCCACTGCAAATCGACCATTACAGGAGACACCCATGTCTGCAATGCCGGAATCCCTTCCAGGTGCCGCCCTCGACACCGACGCACAGGAGACCCGGGAATGGCTCGACGCCCTGTCGGGGGTTATCGACGCCGAGGGGCCGCAGCGTGCGCACTTCCTGCTGGAGCAGCTGCTCGAGCACGCACGCCAGAGCAGCATCGACCTGCCGTTCTCGGCCAACACCGGGTACGTGAACACCATCGAACCCGACAAGGAAGAACGCAGCCCCGGCAACCGCATGCTCGAGGGCCGGCTGCGCGCCTACATGCGCTGGAACGCGATGGCGATGGTCGTCAAGGCCAACCGCCTGCATCCCGAGGACGGCGGCGACCTCGGCGGCCACATCAGCAGCTTCGCGTCGCTGGCACACATGTTCGCCGCCGGCTTCAACCACTTCTGGCACGCCGAGAGCGCGGGCCACGGCGGCGACCTGCTCTACATCCAGGGCCACAGCGCGCCGGGCATCTACGCGCGTGCCTACATGGAAGGCCGGCTGACCGAGGAGCAACTGCTGAACTTCCGACAGGAGGGTTCGGGCAGGGGCCTGTCGAGCTACCCGCACCCCAAGCTGATGCCCGAGTTCTGGCAGTTCCCGACCGTGTCGATGGGTCTGGGCCCGCTGATGGCGATCTACCAGGCGCGTATCCTCAA
>CAYJOA010000081.1:0-21066 GCA_964371495.1 uncultured Rubrivivax sp. | reverse complement strand
ATGTCAATGTTTTCAAGCACTTAACGAGGTGGGGCACTATGAGCAGGCCATTGCCACGGCTCTCAGGGCGCGCTCGGCGGCGTTGTTCTCTGCCTCGATGCGCCCGTCGCCGACGAAGCGCACCAGGGCACTCCAGTTGCTCACCGCATAGCCGATGGCCAACGCCATCGGCGACTTCGCCGATACCTGCGCCAAGGTCTCGTTCATCCAGGTCTTCAGTTCCGCGAGTACCGGCCGCGTCCGCAACTGCCGCACCCGCCTTCGCCGCAAGACGGACTTGCCCCGGATCTCGGCTTCGACCTTGAAGATCTCGCTGATGCGCTCCAGCCCTTGATGCGCCAGCGTGCCGGGCAACTTGTGCTGGCGCTCGTGGATGTCCCACAGCTTGCGCCTGGCATGCGCCCAGCAGGCCGCCTCGACGATGCGGCCGTCTTCATAGAGCTGGTTGTAGCCCGCGAACGCATCGGCCTGCAATATCCCCCGCCAGCCCTTGAGGTGGCGTGCAGGGTGCTCTCCCTTGCGGTCGGCCGAGTATTGGAACCACGCCGCCGGCGGTGCGGTGGCGGCTGCGTTCGAGCCTCGATGCGGTCGGTCATCGCGCACATAGACCCACAGCCGGCCGGTCTTGGCCTTGCTGCCCTTGCCGCCGAGCACGCGGATCGGCGTGTCGTCGCCATGGATCTTGTCAGCGCGCAGCACATGACGGCCGATGGCCTGCGCCAGCGGGGTCAGCAGCCGGGCGGCCTGGCCGACCCAGTCGGTCAGGGTCGAGCGCTCCAGCATCACACCCTCGCGGGCATAGATCTGGCATTGGCGGTACAGCGGCAGGCTGTCGGCGTACTTGCCCACCAGCACATGAGCCAGCAGGCCCGGGCCGGCCATGCCGCGCTCCACCGGCCGGCTCGGCGCGGCAGCCTGCGTGATCGTCTTGCAGCCGGTGCAGGCCAGCCGTGGGCGCACGTGGCGCACGACGTGGAAGCTGCCGGGTTCGTAGTCCAGGACTTCCGAGACATCCTGGCCGATCTCGCGCAGCGCGCGTCCGCAGCCCTGGCAGTCGCAGCCGCCGTCATGGCCCGACGGCGCCGCGTGCACGACCGTGCGGCGTGGCAGGTGTTCGGGCAACTCGCGCAGTCCGGGGCGCTGCTTGGCCGCGCGCTTCTTGCGGCCTGCCTCGATCGAGGTGACGTTGGATGCCGGCTCAACGGCAGGCACCGCCACCATGCCGCCCACCAGTTCGAGCTGCGCGTGTTCGAGCTGCTCGCTGGAGCGGCCGTACTTCATGCGCCGCAGATAGGCCACCTCGAGCTTGAGCTTGTCGATGGTCAGCAGCGCGATCTTCAAGGACTCCTGCGTGCGCTGCACTTCGCCGCTCAATGCGGCGTTGTGGGCAAGCAGATCCTCGGACGTCATGACCGTGACTGTGGCAGCGGTTCATGCCACTCACAACGGGACATATCCCGTCAACCAACGAGGGCCAACGCTATGCCGCGGCGCGCGGTTGCCAGGTGCGTTCAGGCCGCCGCCAGTCGATGCCTTCGAGCAGCATCGACAGTTGCGCGGCGCTCAGTGCGACGCTGCCGCTGTCGGCCTGCGGCCAGACGAAGCGACCACGCTCCAGGCGCTTGGTCAGCAGGCACATGCCGTCGCCGTCGCTCCACAGCAGCTTGACCAGGTCGCCGCGGCGGCCGCGGAAGGCGAAGACGTGGCCGGCGTAGGGGTCCTCGGCCAACACGGTCTGCACCTTGACCGCCAGGCTGTCGATGCCGCAACGCATGTCGGTGATGCCGGCGGCCAGCCACACCCGCGTACCGGCGCGTAGGCCGATCATGCGGTGTGGCGCAGCGCGCGCAACACGCTGCACAGGCTGACCTCGTCGACCGGCCCGCGCAGGCGCAATATCGCGCCGGCGATGTCGAGTTCGATGGTGCCGGCCACGCGTGCAGCGCGTTGGGTCAACCCGGCCATCGGAGCCGATGCCGGCGACGGCGCCGATGGCTGCGAGCGGCCGACGCCGGTATCCATGCCCGTCGTCACCTGCACGGGGACAAGCACGGTCGATGATGAAGACGCCGCGCCGCTCAGCCGCTTCGAACGCAGGTGATCTCGGCGCCACTTGAACAGCAAGTTGGCGTTGACGCCGCCGGCCAGTGCGACGGCCGCGACCGACGCGCCGGGCAGCAGGCATTGCTCAACAAGCTCAGCCTTGAATGACTTCTCGTGCTGCCGCCGAGGCGCGCCGCTGATCCCTGACACTGTCTTCATGGTGTGCACCATCTCCTGCTGGTGCACACCATCAAGCGGCGGCACTCTTCAGCTCAGATGCTGGCCAGCCGAAGACAGCCGCGCAAGGACGGGGTTCGTCGGACTATTACGAAGGAGGGCACGGTGTCCATACGCAGCCCAGCGCAGCCCAGCTAGGTCGTCCCGCCGCGGGCGAAGGTGCGTCGTGAGGGGTAAACCAAGGGGTAAACCGGTACGCGGGCACAGTCGAATTCCAGCGAACAGATGCGAACAACATCGATCCGTAAGTCTTTGATTTATAAGCAACCCGTGTCCGCGGCCGTTCGCTGCTTTTCGCCGATACCGGCCTGTCACGCCGGGGGTCGCGGGTTCGAGTCCCGTCCACTCCGCCAACATGCAAGCAAACACGGGCCTTCTAGGCCCGTGTTTCGTTTCGTGCGCCCGGCAGGGCAGGCCCGCATCGACCGAGGCGCTATGCCGGGCGCCGCTGGTCGGGGCGTACCGGCGGCGACAGCCATGCCTCGGCCGCGTCGATGTCCGCGCGCTGCCCGGCGGCATCGAACAGGGGCTGTTCGAAATCGTTCCAGCCGCGCACGCCGGTCTTCAACGAAACGACGTTCGTGTAGCCCATCGACTGCATGACATCGGCGGCCAGGACCGAGCGCTGGCCCGATCGACAGACGACCACGATCTCAGACTGCCGGGCGCGAGCCAGCTCCGGCACGGTGCTGTCGTAGTCCCACTCGCAGGCCTGTTCCAGCACGCCGCGCGGCACGTTGATAGATCCCGCGATGTGCATGAGCGCGAATTCTTCCGGCTCGCGTACGTCGAGCAGCAGCGGCACGGGCTGCCGGGCCAGTCGATCGCGCAGGTCCCAGGGCATGATCTCCCTGACGCGGGTCAGCGCGTCGGCGATGATGTCGGTATAGCGCTTCATGTCAGACAAGTGGACGCAGGTTATCTCATCGGCGCCGGCGGCGCGACAAGTGTCCGCCGATAGGGCCAACGGCCCGGCGACGCCGCCGGCGCGGGCGCAAGGCGGAACACGCTCGGCGGCCCGGACCTGGCTCGCCTCGAGCTCGCACCAGCCGGACGCCGCGGCGTGCATCTCCGTATCTCGCCAGCAGCTCTCTTGCCACGCACGGGGCCCACACACGCGGATGCCTCAGGCCGCGGTAGCGGCCGCACGCTCTGACGACCGCGGTCGGAACGCACCGGCCGCCATTTGAGGCACGTGCAGCGTGACCTGCGGGAAGGGAATCTCGATCCCGGCGTGGTCGAAGGCGTACTTCAGTCGGCGCAGGTACTCGCGCCGCACTGTCCATTGCTCCAGCGGCGCCACCCGCAGGCGTGCCCGCAGGACGACCGACGAGTCCGCCCAGCGCTCGACACCCGCCATTTCCAGGTCACCCTGGATGCGCGCCGCATGCGCCGGGTCGCGCCGCATGTCGGCGGCGACCTCGTGCATCAGTGCCATCGCGCCGTCGAGATCGGTGCCGTAGCCGACGCCGATGTCCACCACTGCCTGGGCATGCCCGCGGGCCATGTTCACCACAGTCGTGATGGTGCCATTGGGCACGAAGTGAACGTGGCCGTCATAGTCGCGCAACTGCACGTAACGCAGGGTCACCTCCTCGACCAGGCCCGCGTGCTCACCGAGCTGGACGACGTCACCCTGGCGAATCTGGTTCTCCAACAAGATGAAGAACCCGGTGAAGAAGTCCTTGACCAGACTCTGGGCGCCGAAACCGACGGCCAGCCCGACCACGCCTGCGGCGCCCAGGATCGGTGCCACGCTGACTCCCAGTTCGCTCAGCACGAGGATGCCGGCCAGCAAGGAGACGACCACGGCAGACAGGTACCTGAACACACGGCCCAGGGTCTCGGCACGCTTGACCGCCTCGCGGTCGTTCATGCGGCTGGCGATGCGGACGCGCAGCGCGCGGATGGAACGTTGCGCCGCGCCGATCAGCAGCCAGGCACCGATCAGGATGCCCAGGATGCGCGCAGCGGACGCGACGACGCCGCCGATGCCCTGCCAATCGGCCACCAGCTGTCGAATCAAGTCCTGCACTTCCGTCATCCGTGGCCTCCTTGCCGCGACAGCTAGTATATTTGTACAAAGATAACAGGGGATACCGTGAACGCTTTCGACACCGAGGACGCCGCCATGGCCGTGGGTTCTAGATGGCCTTGAGGACGCTGCGCCTGCAGCTGCGCTTCCTGCTGCCCTTGGCGGCGACACTGGTCGTTGCTGCCTACTTGGCAGTGCCGCTGATGGATCAGGTCACGCTGCGTTGGTTCAGCCGCGACCTCAACAGCCGCGGCGTGTTGGTGGCCAACGCCTTGTCGGACACCATTGCCGAAGCGGTGTCTGGCGCGCGCCCGCAACGCCTGCGACCCCTGTTCGACCGCGCCGCGCAGGACGAACGCCTCTATGCCCTGGGCCTGTGCAGTGCTGAAGGGCGGATCCTGCAGGCCACGGAACGGTTCCCGGGCAGCCTTTCCTGTGCCGCGGCGGTCGAACTGGCTCGCCACGCGCAGCCGCGCCTCGATCTGAAGGGGGGTCCCGTGCACGTGGGTGTACACGAGGTCATGGGCCCGCGTCCGCCGCTGCCGCAGCCGCCGCCGCCGCCGCCGAACGAGGTCGGCGAACCCGCTGCGTCCCTATCGGCCGCCGAGGCGGCTGCCGGCGCAGCCTCCAGACCCGACGCAAGGGAATCGGACGAGGCCGTCGCAGCGCCGCCGATACTGCTGGCGAGGCTGGTCCTGCTGCACGACCTGAGCTTCATCGAACGCCGCAGCCAGGACACGCGCAACTACCTGATCGGCCTGATCGCGGCGCTGGGTCTGGTGATTGCCGTCATCACCGTGGTGGTGGCCCAGCTCAGCTGGCGTGGCTGGGTCAACGGTGTGCGCGCGATCATGCGCGGCGAGGGTCTGCTCAGCCCGCTGCTGCCGGCGCCTCCGGAGCTGGCGCCGTTTGCGGCCGACCTGCGGACCCGCTTGCGGGATCTGGAGGACGAGTATCGGCGGTCCCAGGGCCCCGATACCGAATGGACCGCCCAGCGCCTGCGCACGCTGTTGCGCACGCAGCTCAGCGGTGATCAGGTCATCGTGGTTTCCAACCGCGAGCCCTACATCCACGAGCGCAGTGCCGATGGCGTGCTCGTCAAGCGGCCCGCCAGCGGCCTGGTGACGGCCGTCGAGCCAGTGATGCGTGCCTGCTCCGGCACCTGGGTGGCGCACGGCAGCGGCAGCGCCGACAAGGACGTGGTGGACAGCCAGGACAGAGTGCGCGTACCACCGGGGCACGACGACTACTGGCTGCGCCGCGTCTGGCTCACCGCGGACGAAGAGCAGGGCTACTACTACGGCTTCGCCAATGAAGGCATGTGGCCGCTGTGCCACGTCGCCCACGTGCGCCCGGTGTTCCGCGAGTCCGACTGGGAGGCCTACCGTGCCATCAACCAGCGCTTCGCCGACGCCGTGGTGGCCGAGGCCAGGGGGGTCGACCCGGTGGTGCTGGTGCAGGACTACCACTTCGCCCTGCTGCCGGCGATGATTCGCGCCAAGCTCCCGCAAGCCACCATCCTCACCTTCTGGCACATCCCGTGGCCGAACCCCGAGTCGTTCGGCATCTGTCCCTGGCGGCGCGAGATCCTGCAGGGCATGCTCGGCAGCACGATCCTGGGCTTTCATACGCGCTACCACTGCAAGAACTTCATCGAGACCGTGGATCGCTACCTCGAAGCGCGCATCGAGCACGAGCACTCGACGATCTCGTACCAGGACAAGGAGACGCTGGTCGAGAGCTATCCGATATCGATCGCCTGGCCCGACGAAGCCGAGGTGGCAACCTGGGCGCCGGTGCGCGAGTGCAGGCAGCGTGTGATCGAACGCCTGGGCCTGCCCGCCGATGTCTGCCTCGCCGTGGGCGTCGACCGCTTCGACTACACCAAGGGCATCCTCGAGCGTCTGAATGCGGTGGAGCGGCTGCTCGAGAAGTGGCCGTCTTGGATCGGCCGCTTCGTCTTCGTCCAGGTGGCGGCACCCACACGCAGTGCGCTGGACGAATACCGAACCTTCCAGGAGCGCACCGAGCGTGTCACGTCGCGCATCAACCAGCGTTTCGGGCGACCGGGCTACCAGCCGGTACACCTGCTGGCGCAGCACCACGAGCACGACGCGGTGATGGAGCTCTTCCGCGCTGCCAACGTCTGCGTCGTGACCAGCCTGCACGACGGCATGAACCTGGTGTGCAAGGAGTTCGTTGCCGCCCGCGACGACCTGCAGGGCGTGCTCATCCTCAGCCGCTTTGCCGGCGCCGCACGCGAACTCTCGGAAGCGCTGATCGTGAACCCGTACCACGTGGAGGAGACTGCCGACGCCTTGAACCGTGCTGCGCTGATGCCCGCGGGCGAGCAACGCGAGCGCATGGCCAGCCTGCGCAGCACGGTGCGCGAGTTCAACGTCTTCCGCTGGGCCGGGCGCATGCTGGCCGATGCCGGCCGCTGGCGGCTGCGCGCACGCATCGAGGCACGTGTGCGCAGCCACCAGCCCGACTGACCATGCCCCTCGGCAGGACCTCGCAGCCCATGCAGCACCTGTTCACGCCCGAAGGCGAGGCCGCACTGGCCGCCGCCCTGCGCCAGCGGCCGCTGCTGGCCTTCGACTTCGACGGCACGCTGGCGCCGATCGTCGCCCGCCCCGCCGACGCACGCCTGTCGCAGGCGGTCTCGGCCCGCCTGAAGGCGCTGGCCGCGCAGCTGCCAGTGGCCATCGTGACCGGCCGCGCGGTGCAGGACGTCCGCGGGCGCCTGGGCTTCGAGCCCACGTACATCGTCGGCAGCCATGGCGCCGAGGACCCGGATGATCCGGCGGCGGGCGCCGCACACGCGCACCGGCTCGACCGGCTGCGCGATCGGCTGCGGGCACGGCAGGCCGAACTGGCGACGGCGGGCGTCGTCGTCGAGGACAAGGGCGCTTCGCTCGCCTTGCACTACCGGCTGGCGCGCCAGCGCGACCGGGCGCAGGCGCTGATCACCGACGTGTTGAGTCCTCGCGACCCGGACTGGTGCATCTTCGGCGGCAAGATGGTCGTCAACGTGACGTCACGGGACGCGCCCGACAAGGCCACCGCGGTGCATGCCCTCGTGGCACGTTGCGGCGCCGCCAGTGCGGTGTTCGCCGGTGACGATATCAACGACGAACCCGTGTTCGAGTCGGCACTTCCCGGCTGGCTGACGATACGCATCGGCCGCGCCGAGCGGACTTCGCGGGCACGCTACTTCCTCGACAGCCCCAGTGAAATGGCCATGCTGTTGGCGCGCATGCTGGTGCTGTTACCGCTGCTCGACACCCATTGACGCAGTCAGACCGAAGACGTGAACGAGCTGCAAGTCGACCCGATGACCGACCCTCCGGCCCGCGCGGCGGGCCAGGCCGACGCGGCCGCGCCCGCTGCCGACCCGCTCTGGTACAAGGACGCGGTCATCTACGAGCTGCACATCAAGGCCTTCTGCGATGGCAACGGTGACGGCATCGGCGACTTCGCCGGACTGACCTCCAGGCTCGACTACGTGCGCGATCTGGGCGTCAACACGATCTGGTTGCTGCCCTTCTACCCGTCGCCGTTCCGCGACGACGGCTACGACGTGGCCGACTTCATGGGCGTGCACCCGGCCTACGGCACCGTGGCCGACGTTGCGCAGCTCGTGCAGGAAGCCCATGCGCGTGGGCTGCGCGTCATCACCGAGCTGGTGGTCAACCACACCTCCGACCGGCACCCCTGGTTCCAGGCGGCTCGGCGCGCACCCCGCGGCTCGGCCGAGCGCGACTTCTATGTCTGGACCGACGACCCGAAGCAGTATGCCGGCACGCGCATCATCTTCACCGACACCGAGAAGTCCAACTGGACCTGGGACGAGGTCGCGGGCCAGTACTACTGGCACCGCTTCTTCAGCCACCAGCCCGACCTGAACTTCGACAACCCGGCCGTGCGCGAGGCCGTGTTCGGGATCATGGAATTCTGGCTCGACCAGGGTGTCGACGGGTTCCGCCTGGACGCGATTCCGTACCTGGTCGAGCGCGAAGGCACCGGCAACGAGAACTTGCGCGAGACCCACGAGGTCATCAAGGACCTGCGTCGCCGGCTCGATGCGAAGTACAGCGACAAGCTGCTGCTGGCCGAAGCCAACATGTGGCCCGAAGACGTGCGCGAGTACTTCGGCGACGACGACGAATGCCACATGGCCTACCACTTCCCGCTGATGCCGCGCATGTACATGGCCATCGCGCAGGAAGACCGTCATCCGGTGGTGGAGATCCTGCAGCAGACACCCGACATCTCGCCGGGCTGCCAATGGGCCATCTTCCTGCGCAACCACGACGAGCTGACGCTCGAGATGGTGACCAGCAAGGAACGCGACTACATGTACAGCATGTACGCCGCCGACCCCCGCTCGCGCATCAACCTGGGCATCCGCCGCCGACTGGCACCTCTGCTGGAGAACGATCGCGAGCGCATCAAGCTGATGAACAGCCTGCTGCTGTCGATGCCGGGCAGCCCGGTGCTGTACTACGGCGACGAGATCGGCATGGGCGACAACATCTTCCTCGGCGACCGCGACGGCGTGCGCACGCCGATGCAGTGGACGAGCGACCGCAACGGCGGCTTCTCGCGTGCCGATCCGCAGCGGCTGTACCTGCCGCCGATCCAGGACCCGGTGTACGGCTACGAGGCGGTCAACGTGGAGGCGCAGTCCCGCGACGCCTCGTCGCTGCTGAACTGGACCCGGCGCCTGCTTGCCGTGCGACGCTCGACGCGGGTCTTCGGCCGCGGCCGCATCACCATGCTGCACCCGGGCAACCGCAAGATCCTGGCCTATCTGCGCGAGCTGGAGGTCGCGGGCGACGAGGCCGTGCTGTGCGTGGCCAACCTCAGCCGTTCGGCGCAGCCCGTCGAGCTGGATTTGGCCCGCTTCAAGGGCCGCGTTCCGGTGGAGATGGGTGGCCACATCGCCTTCCCGCCGGTCGGCGAATTGCCCTACGTGCTGACCTTGCCGGCGCATGGCTTCTTCTGGTTCCGGCTGGCCACCGACGTGTCGCCGCCGGACTGGCATACGCATCGCACGCCGGTCGAAGACCTCGCCGTGCTGGTGCTGTTCGACGGCTGGAACAGCCTCTTCCGTGACCGCGTGGTGCCCTGGCGCATCGCGATGGCAAGCAAGACCTTGGCGCAGTTCGAGGGCGATCTGCTGCCACGCTTCCTGGCCCGGCAGCGCTGGTTCGGCGGTGCCGCCGAGTCTGCCGTCCAGCCTCGCGTCGCCGAACACGCGGTGCTCGAGCACGGTGGCCACGAGTGGCTGCTGACTCTGGTCGACGTGCAGCAGGCGCAGCAGTCGACACGGTGGTTCGCACCGTTTGCCCTGGGCTGGGAGGACGGCGAAGAGGAACGCTTGCGTCAGCTCGCGGCGGCCGCATTGGCCAAGGTGCGCATGCAGGCGCGCGTGGGTGTGATGGGCGACGCACTGGCCGACGCGGCGTTCTGCCGTGCGCTGGTGCAGGCGGTGGGCACCGGCCTCGAACTTCGCACCGCGACGGGCCGGCTGCGTTTCGCGCCGACGCGCCGGTTCGCCGCCATCGCCGGCGTCGAGCCGGGCGAGCCGGGCGAGCCTGCGCGCTCCGAGGTCGAAGCCGGCCCTCGGTCGCACGCACCGCTGCAGGCGCTGGCGCCCGGCCGCAACACCACGGTGCGCGTCGGCGAGCGGCTGTTCCTGAAGGTGCTGCGCCAGGTGCAAGCGGGCCCCAACGCCGAGATCGAGGTCGGCCGCTTCCTGCATGAAGTGGCGGGCTACGAGCACGGCGCGCCATTGGCCGGTAGCGTCGAGTTCGTGGCTTCCGATGGCGCGGTCAGTACGCTGGCCTTGCTGCACGCGTGGGTGTCGAACCAGGGCAGTGCCTGGAGCCTGGCCGTCGAGCATCTTGCGCGTCAACTCGAACGCACGGTTGCCGCCGAGGCCGCGGTCGCCGCCGGTGCCGAAGACCACGCCGAGTCCGTGGCCGCCGGTTTCCTGGCTTGGGCGCAGCGGCTGGCTCGGTGCACGGTGAGGCTGCACGCGGCCTTGGCCAGCCGCAGCGGCGACGCCGCGTTCGACCCCGAGCCAGTCACCGCTGCCGATCTGCAGCAGTGGGCCGCCGCGTCACGCGCCTCGGCCAAAGCGCAGCTGCCGGCGCAGCGCGCAGCTGCGGCCGGCGACGCCATCGCCCGCATCGTCGCCCGCGCCGCCGCCACGCCACTGGCTGGCAGCAAGATCCGCATTCACGGCGGCTACCGCCTGCATGAGATCCTGCTCGTCGGCAACGACTTCGTCGTCGTCGATTTCGAGGGTGACGCCAGCCTCACGCTGGCCGAGCGCCGCACCAAGCAGTCGCCGCTGCGTGACGTGGCCGCCATGCTGCGCTCCTTCGAGCATGCGCGTCTGGCGGCGTTGCAGCTGGGCGCCCATGCCGACGTCGAGCTCGTTCGCCGCGAAGTCCTGGCACGCGCCTGGGGTGACGCCGTGCGTGCGGTCTTCCTGCAGTCCTACGGCACGGCCGCGGTAGCGGCCGGCCTGTGGCCCGATGCCGCCAGTCTGGCCGCGCAGGTGCCGCTGCTGGCGTTGTTCGAACTGGACCTCGTGTTGCACGAACTGGGCGACGCACTGCAGCAGCGCCTGCCTGCCCAGGCGCCGGCCCTCGCCGCCCTGGAAACCCTGATCGCCCGCGCCGACGCGGGTTGATGCGCAAGGAGAGACCATGGACAGCCTGAACATCGCCATCGAACCGCTGCGCGCCCTGCTGGCACAGGTCGGTGCATTCCTGCCGCGCTTGGGCGTTGCGCTCGCCGTCGTGCTGGCCGGCTGGTTGATGGCCAAGGCCTTGCGCTTCGGCGCCGTGAAGGCCTTGCGCGCGCTCAACTTTCACGTCCTCACCGAGCGCGCTGGCATCGATGCCTTCGTGCAGCAAGGCGGCACCGAGCGCGACACCACCGACCTCGTCGGCCTGATCGTCTACGGGCTGGTGCTGCTGGGCGCGCTCATCGTCGCCTTCAACGGCCTCGGCCTGACGCAGGTCACCGAGCTGCTGGGTCGGGTGCTGCTGTTCCTGCCCAGGGTGCTGGTCGCGCTGCTGATCCTCGTGTTTGGCCTGTACTTCGCACGCTTCGTCGGCCAGTCGGTGCTGGCCTGGTGCCGCAATGCCGGCATCGGCGACGCCGCGTTGCTGTCGCGCATCGCGCAGTACGTCATCGTCACCTTCGTGATGCTGATCGCCATCGACCACATCGACATCGGCGGCGGTCTGGTTCAGCAGACCTTCCTGATCCTGCTCGCCGGCATCGTGCTGGCACTGGCGCTGGCCTTTGGCCTGGGTGGGCGCGACCGCGCCGCGGCTCTGCTGGAACGGTGGTTCCCGCGTCAGGACGGCCCCGCCGAGCATTGACGGGCTGCTGCCCGGCGCCGGCAGCTCTGCCCGGGGCTGGCTGCATCCCGCCCAGCCGGGTTGGCGAAAACACGTATCGCCAAAAGTGCATTGCCACAAATATACTGGACGGGCCGGTCTTCGGAGTGGAAGCGCCGGTCGATCAGGAGTTGACATTTTCGGGGCCCACGCGGGCCCCGCTTTCTTGGCGAGCCGCGCGGCGTCATGCGCGCGACCTGGCGGTGCGATGCGTCGATCCTCGCCGGTGTTGCCCCAACTATGATCTCCGCATGCCCGCAGTGAAGCGTCCCACCCAGCCCGGCGTCGCTGCGGCCGCCAATCCGGCGGCCGCGCAGGAGGCGTCCGCCCGCGTGTTGCGGCGCTTCCGCCTCGTCTTCAATGCCGTCAAGACACACTTCCAGCAGGTCGAAAGGCAAGCCGGTATCGGCGGCGCCCAGCTCTGGGCGCTCAGCGTCATCGGCGCCCATCCTGACATCGGTGTGGGTGGCCTGGCCCAGGCCATGGACATCCACCAGACGACCGCCAGCAACCTGGTGAAGTCACTCATCGAACGCGAGATGGTGGTGGCGCAGCGCAACGCACCCGACCGGCGCGCGGTGCAACTGCGCATCACGCCCGTCGGTGCGCGAATCCTGCGCAAGGCCCCGGGGCCATTTGCTGGCGTCCTGCCCCAGGCGCTGGCCTTGCTGGATGCCGAAACACTGGCGCGGATGGACCGTGATCTCGGCGTCCTGATCGACCTGCTCCAGGCCGACGATCGCGCCGCCCGCATTCCACTGGCTCAGCTTTAGGAAAGCGGCGCAGCGCGACCGACCGGCGGCGGCTCGCCCCTGGGTTCCCGCCCGGGAGGCGAGAGGCGGAACGTGGACACGGCGCGCGACAGGCGGCCTGCGGGTAAGCGCCGAAATCGACCGTGGATCCAGGCCAATCCTCGGCATCGCCTGCGGCGGTGTACGGCACACTCCGGCGGGTCCCGATCCCCCCTTGCCGACCCACCGCGCCAGAACTCGATGTTGAAGAAGATCGCCGTCAGGCAGCTCCGCATGGGCATGCACCTGCACAAACTGGACGGCGCGTGGATCGACCACCCGTTCTGGAAGTCGCGCTTCGTCATCGACAACGCGGCGGACCTCAAGCGGCTGCACGAATGCGCGATCGCCGAATGCTGGATCGACACCCGGCTGGGGCTGGACCTGGTCACTCGGGATGAACCTGCGCCGGCGCCTGCGCTGGAGTCGGCTGCGCCCGTGACTGCCGAGGCGCCGCCGCCCGGTCCGGAGCCGCCGACACAGGCCGCCGACGACGAAGTGCAGCGTGCCGCCGCCATCTGCCAGCGCGCTCGCGGGGCGGTGCTGGCGATGTTCACCGAGGCCCGCATGGGCCGCACCGTCGACGCCGCCAGCTGCATGCCGCTGGTGGACGACATCTCGCGCTCGGTCTGGCGCAACCCCGACGCGCTGGTGAGCCTGGCGCGCCTGAAGACGCAGGACAACTACACCTACATGCATTCGGTGGCGGTGTGCGCGCTGATGGTGGCGCTCGGGCGCACGCTGGGCCTGGACGAGGCCGCCTGCCGGCAGGCCGGCCTGGCCGGGCTGATGCACGACCTCGGCAAGGCGGTGATGCCGCTGGCGGTGCTGAACAAGCCCGGCAGGCTGACCGACGACGAATACCAGGTCATGCGCAGCCACCCGGTGCGCGGCCACGAGCTGCTGCTGGAAGGCCGCGGCGCCACGCCCGAGATGCTGGACGTGGTGCTGCACCACCACGAGCGCGTCGACGGTACCGGTTACCCGCAGCGGCTCAGCGGCGATGCGTTCACGACCCTGGCGCGCATGGGCGCCATCTGCGACGTCTACGACGCCGTCACCTCCAACCGTTCCTACAAGACGGCCTGGGACCCGGCGCAGGCGATCGCGCAGATGGCGGGATGGAAGGGCCACTTCGACGCCAAGCTGTTCAACGCCTTCGTGCAGAGCGTGGGCATCTACCCCACCGGCTCGGTGGTACGGCTCGAGTCGGGGCGGCTGGCGGTGGTGGTCGAGCAGAACGCCGGCAAGCTGGTGGCGCCGGTGGTCAAGGTGTTCTATTCGACGCGTTCCGAGCTGCCGATCACGCCGACGCGGCTGGACCTGTCGCGACCGGGCTGCAGCGAGCGCATCGTCGGCCGCGAGGCCGGCGGCGCGGCCAAGTTTCCGCGCCTGGAAGCGCTCTGGGTCGACGCCGATCTGCTGCCCTTGCTCAACGGCTGAGTGGCGTGGCCGCGGTCAGGCTGCGGTGAACACGCTCAGCGTGTCGCCCGCCGTCGCACGGCGTCGATGTAGGCCAGGCCGTCGGGCGGCAAGCCGCTGCGCTGCGAGGCCCAGATCATCTCGCCCAGGCACTCCATCACCTCGTGGTGGGCTTCGTGCATCGAGCCGCGGCGCGCGGCCAGCAGCTGCACCGCCTGGCGGATGCCGGTGGGCTGGTCGATCGCCACCTGCTCCTCGATCGTGAGGTGCATCGACAGGTGCAGGAAGGGGTTCGTGCGGCCGTCCTCCACGGTGTAGACGGCCTGCAGCGCCGCGGTCTCGTCGGCCAGCTCGGCGTGGTACTCCGGGTGCTCGGCGATCCAGCGCGCGGCCAGCGCGGCCATCGGATCCAGCGGCGCTGCGGCACGCTGCCCGGCGTAGGCGGCGCAAAAGAATCGCCGCACATCCGACTGGTTGGGCTGGAACATCCGAGAATTGTCGCTTCACCCGCCCCAGCCCAGCCCATGAACGTCACCACCGCACAGCTCTTCACCGAAGCCCGCACGCAGAACGGCTACCTCGACCAGCCGCTGCCCGACGCCCGGCTGCACGAGCTCTACGAACTGCTGAAGTGGGGCCCGACCTCGGCCAACAGCTGTCCGGCGCGTTTTGTCTTCGTGCGCAGCGGGCCGGCCAGGGAACAGCTCGTGGCCTGCATGAGCCCGGGCAACCAGCAGAAGGTGCGCGAGGCGCCGGTGACGGTGATCATCGGCATGGACATGGCTTTCCACGACCAGCTGCCCAAGCTGTTTCCGCACACCGACGCGCGCGCCTGGTTCGCCGGCAAGCCCGATCTCATCGCCGCCACGGCGATGCGCAACTCCAGCCTGCAGGGCGCCTACCTGATGCTGGCGGCGCGTGCGCTGGGCCTGGGCTGCGGCCCGATGAGCGGCTTCGACGCCGCGAAGGTCGATGCCGCCTTCTGGGCCGGCACCGCCGTGCGCACCAACTTCGTCTGCACGCTGGGCACCGGCGACCCGGCCAGGGTGCTGCCGCGCAGCCCACGCCTGGCTTTCGAAGAGGCCTGCCGGCTTGCCTGAGGCGCGCGCCGGCCTCGGCGGCTTGCGGCGGCGCCGCGCACCATGATCGCCGTCGTCAGCGACCCCTGGTTCTACGCCGTCGCCGTGCCGGCGGTGCTGCTGACCGGGCTGGCCAAGAGCGGTTTCGCCAGTGGCTTCGGTGCCCTGGCCACGCCGATGATCGCGCTCACGATGCCCGTGCCGCAGGCGGCGGCGATCATGCTGCCGCTGCTGATGGTCATGGACGCCACCGGGTTGCAGCAGTTGTGGCGCGAACGCGACCCGGCGCTGGTCAAGCTGCTGCTGCCCTTCGGGCTGCTCGGCGTCGTCGTCGGTGCGTTGTTGTTCGGCGCGCTGTCGTCGCAGGCCGTGGCCGGCCTGGTGGGCGCGCTGACGCTGGCCTTCCTGGCGCAGCGCTTGTTGTTTCCGCCGCGCCGCGGCGCGCCGTCGGCTTCGCCGTGGGTCGGCCGCGCCTGCGCCGCGGTGTCGGGTTTCACCAGTTTCGTGGCGCACGCCGGCGGGCCACCGATCAGCGCCTACACGCTGCCGCTGAAGCTGCCGCCGCAGGTGCTCAGCGGCACCATGGCGGTATTTTTCGCTGCCGTGAACCTGGCCAAGTGGATCCCGTACGCGGCGCTCGGCCTCATCGACCTGCGCAACATGGCCACCGCGCTGGTGCTGATGCCGCTGGCGCCGCTGGGCGTTTGGGCCGGCGTCTGGCTGCTGCGCCGTGTCGATGCGACCTGGTTCTACCGCCTGGCTTACACCGGCATGGCGCTGACCGGCGTCAAGTTGCTGTGGGACGGGCTGAAGTGACACCCCAGCGGCCAGGCACTGCCCACCCGCGCTGCGGCCTGGGGCCCGGATCGCGGGGCGATACCATATCCGGCAGCCACCCTGGGGTGGCAGTGGGAGGATGCGCATGCCCGTGATCGTGGTCGCCAACCCCAAGGGCGGCGTCGGCAAGAGCACGTTGGCCACCAACATCGCCGGCTGCCTGGCCGTTTGCGGCCATGCGGTGATGCTGGGCGACGTCGACCGGCAGCAGTCGGCGCGCCAGTGGCTGGCCCTGCGGCCGCCGCAGCTGCCCGTCATCCGCAGCTGGGACGTCGCGGGCGACCACATCGTGCGCCCGCCCAAGGGCACCACGCATGTCGTGCTGGACACGCCGGCCGGACTGCACGGCAAGCGGCTCGAGGCGGTGATGCGCATCGCCGACCGCGTGCTGATCCCGCTGCAGCCCAGCCTGTTCGACATCCAGGCCACGCACGCCTTCGTGCTGGCGCTGCGCCAGCACCGCCGCGCCGGCGAGGTGGAATTGGGCCTGGTGGGCATGCGCGTGCGCGAGCACACCCGGGCCAACGAGCAGCTGCACCAGTACCTGTCGACGCTGCCGGTGCCGGTGCTGGGGTGGCTGCGCGACACGCAGAACTACGTGCAACTGGCGGCGCGCGGGCTGACCCTGTGGGACGTGGCGCCGAGCCGCGTCGAGCGCGACCTCGAGCAATGGCAGCCCCTGGCGGACTGGATCGGACGATGAAACACTACGCGCATCTGGCCGACCTGCAGGCGCTGGTGGGGCAGGAGCTGGGCCACAGCGACTGGCTGCTCGTCGACCAGGCACGCATCGACCTTTTCGCCCAGGCCACCGGCGACCACCAATGGATCCACACCGATCCGGCGCGCGCCGCCGCCGGCCCCTTCGGCGCCACCGTGGCGCACGGCTTCCTGACGCTGAGCCTGCTGCCGGCGCTGTTCGAGACCGGGTTCGCCATCGACGACGTGCGCATGGGTGTCAACTACGGCCTCAACCGCGTTCGTTTCCCGGCGCCGGTGCGCGCCGGCAGCCGCCTGCGTGGCCGCTTCAGGCTGCTGTCCTACGAGCCGCTGGCCGGCGGCGCGCAGCTCACCGTCGAGTCGACGATCGAACTCGAAGGCTCGGCCAAGCCGGCCTGCGTGGCCGAGTCGGTGTCGCGGCGTTTCGTCTAGGCGCCGGCGCCCCCGAAGTGGGGTCCCGGCAGCGGTGTCTCTGAACCACAATCCCCTGGGCCCACCCGCAACCCGGGGCACGGAGGCGACATGAAGGTGCTGCTGGTCGACGACCACCCTCTCATCCTGGCCGCGCTGCAGGCGGCGATCCACAGCATCGGCAGCGACGTCACCGTCACCGGCGTCGACAGCGCCGCCGGCGCGCGCGCCGCGCTGCGCGAAGACCCCGACCACGACCTCGTGCTGCTCGACCTGGCGCTGGGCGACGCCGACGGCTTCGACCTGCTGGCCGAGTTCCGCAGCACCTACCCCGCAGTACCGGTGGTCGTGGTGTCGGCGTCGGACCGCGCCAGCGACGTCATCCGCGCCATCGACCTCGGCGCCATGGGCTTCGTGCCCAAGCGCTCGTCGCACGGCGAGCTGCACGAGGCGCTGCGCATGGTGATGTCGGGGTCGATGTACGTGCCGCCTTCGATGCTGGGGCTCGAGTTCGTTTCCGAGGGGCGCAGCGGCGGCGACACCGTGCCCGACGTGATGCGGCCTTCCGACCCGCCGCCCGCGGGCAGCGTGGCCGGCGCCGTGCCGCTGGGCGCAGCGGCGCGGCCCGAGCCGCACCAGAAGCAGCGCTCGATCGACGACGTCGGCCTGACGCCGCGCCAGGCCGAGGTGCTGTCCCTGCTGCTGCAGGGCCTGCCCAACAAGCTCATCGCGCGCCAGCTCAACCTGTCGGTGGAAACCGTCAAGGACCACGTGGCCGCGGTGCTGCGTGCGCTGGGCGTCAGTTCGCGCACGCAGGCCGTGCTGGCGGTGAGCCAGATGACGCAGGGCCAGGGCGGTTTCTTCGCCCGGCGCGCGACCGATTCGTAGGCGACGCCGCGGTCGCCGCCATCCCGCCACGCCGGCCTGCATGAGCACCGAGGCCGAGCCGCTGCGCCAGACGCGCGCACCGCTGCGCTGGTTGGCCGGGGGTGACGTCGACCATCTGCGCGCCCTGTACGTGCAGACGCCGGCCACGCTCGTGGGCTACCTGCTGGGCATGGCCGTCATGGGGGTGCTGTTCGCGCCGCTGGCCGAAGCCTGGCGCCTGTGGAGCTGGCTCGGTGCGGTGGCCGTGCTATGGCTGCTGCGCCTGCTGCACTATCTGCGCTACAGGCGCGCGCCCGACGCCGACGCGCCGACGCTGCTGGCCTGGCGCCGCAGCTGGCGCGTGCTGGTGCTGCTGCAGGGCAGCATGTGGGGCATCGCGGTGTGGCTGTTCTGGGGGCTGGGCACGCCCTACGACAAGCTGGCGCTGATCCTCGTCGTCTACGCCTACTGCGTCAGCGCGGTGCAGCTGCTGGCCACGCAGGCCTGGGTGTTCCTGGCCTTCATCGGCGTCGTGCTCACGCCGACCATCGTGCGCATCGCCAGCGACACCAGCCAGAGCGGCCACCTGGCGCTGGCCTTCATCCTCGCCATCCTCTTCGGCGCCACCGTGCTGATGGCCCGCACCTACCAGACCGCGCTCGGCCAGGCGATCACGCTCAAGGCGCGGACCGACGAGCTGGCGGCGCGCCTGCGCAGCGAGATGACGGCCACCGAAGAGGCCCGGCGCGTGGCCGAGGGCGCACGCCGTGCCGCCGAGGCCGCCAACCGCGCCAAGACACAGTTCTTCGCTGCCGCCAGCCACGACCTGCGCCAGCCGCTGCACGCCATGGGGCTGTTCGCCGAGGCCTTGCGCCAGCGCAGCCACGACCCCGAGGTGGCCTCGCTGGTGAACAGCATCAACGAATCGGTCGATGCGCTGGAGGGCCTGTTCGGCGAACTGCTCGACATCACGCGCATCGACACCGGCGGTGTCGACGTCAATCCGGCGCCGCTGCGCCTGCGCGAGCTGTTCGCGCGGCTGCGCCTGCACTTCGAGCCGACGGCCTTCGAGAAGGGGCTGATGCTGTCCTTCCGCGGCGACCAGCACGTCGCATGGGCCGACCCGGTGCTGCTGGAGCGGGTGCTGCGCAACCTGGTCAGCAACGCCATCCGCTACACCGACGACGGCGGTGTGCTGGTGAGCTGCCGGCCCCGGCAGGGCAAGGACGGCGGCAGGCTGCTGCTGCAGGTGTGGGACACCGGCATCGGCATTTCCGAAGCCAGCCTGCCACGCATCTGGGACGAGTTCTTCCAGACGCAGAGCAATCGACCGTTGCAGGCGCACCACCGCAAGGGGCTGGGATTGGGGCTGGCCATCGTCAAGCGCCTGGCCGGCCTGATGAACGCGCCGATCGGCGTGCGCTCGCGGGTCGGCCATGGCACCGTGTTCTCGATCGAGGTGCCGCTGGGCAAGGTGGCGCGCAGCATCGATGCGCCGCCCGGCGGCGCGCGCGTGCCCATCGGCCTGACGCTGCAGGGCCGTTTCTTCGTCGTCGTCGAGGACGAGGCAGCGGTGCGCGAAGGCCTGGTCGTGCTGCTGCAGGCCTGGGGTGCGCGTGTGCTGGCCTTCGACAGCGTCGAGGCGGTGCGCGCCTGGGGCGCCGTTGCTGCCGGTGCGATGGCCGGCGGCGGTGACGGGCCGGCCGAGAAGCCCGACCTGCTGCTGGTGGACTACCGGCTGCCGCAAGGGCAGACCGGCATCGACGCCCTCACGGCGCTGCGCGCGCCCTGGCCCGGCCAGCGCCTGCCTGCGATCATGATCACCGGCAGCAGCCTCGGCGGCCACGAGGACGAGGCGCTGAACCACGATTACCACCTGCTGATCAAGCCGGTGCTGCCGAACAAGCTGCGCGCGATGATCGCCTTCAAGCTCGGCGTGCGCGGCGCGCAGGCCCAGTCCTGAAGCGCAGCCGCCGCGGCCGGCACCTGCAGCGGTGGCGCCGGACGGCCGCTACACTGGGGGTGATCGAAGGACGCCCCATGTTCAACCGCCTGCGCGAAGACGTCGCCTGCATCCTCGAACGCGACCCCGCGGCGCGTTCGACGTGGGAGGTGCTGACCTGCTACCCCGGCCTGCACGCCCTGGTGCTGCACCGCCGTGCCCACTGGTGCTGGCAGCGCGGCTGGCGCTGGTTGGCGCGCTTCATCTCGCACCTGGGGCGTTTTTTCACCGGCATCGAGCTCCACCCCGGCGCCACCATCGGACGCCGTGTCTTCATCGACCACGGCATGGGCGTGGTCGTCGGCGAGACGGCCGAGATCGGCGACGGCTGCACCATCTACCAGGGCGTGACGCTGGGCGGCACCTCGCTGGCCAAGGGCGCCAAGCGGCACCCGACGCTGGGCCGCGACGTCATCGTCGGCGCCAACTCGCAGGTGCTCGGCGGCTTCACGGTCGGCGACGGTGCCCGCATCGGCTCCAGCGCCGTCGTCGTCAAGCCGGTGCCGCCGGGGGCCACCGCGGTGGGCAACCCGGCGCGCGTCATCCACGCCGAAGTCGACGCGGTGCGCGAGGCGGCGGCGGCGAAGATGGGTTTTTCGGCCTACGGCGTGACGCAGGGCGACGACCCGGTGTCGCAGGCCATGAAGGGGCTGATCGACAACGCCTCGGGCCACGAGCACCAGATCGCGCTGCTGTGGCAGGCGATCGAGAAGCTCTCGGCACGCTCGCGTGAACTGCCGGCCGAGCAGTGCGTGCCGCAGGACGCGCACACCACCGAGACCTTCGACGCCGAGCGCCTGAACCGGCTCGTCAAGTAGCTGCTTGCCAGGCGTCTACCGGATCGTCAAGTGGACGCAGCGCGCACGCGCACGGCCGCCTTGGGCCGGAAGGCCCGGCACACCGCGTCGTTCGTCTCCAGGTAAGGGCCGCCGATGAGGTCGATGCAGTAGGGCACCGCGGCGAAGATGCCGTGCACCGGCGGCGTCGCCTTCGGCAGCCCTTCCAGCGTCTCGGCGATCGCCTTCGGCTGCCCCGGCAGGTTGATGACCAGCGCCTGGCCGCGGATCACGGCCACCTGGCGCGACAGGATCGCGGTCGGCACGAAAGCCAGCGAGATCTGCCGCATCTGCTCGCCGAAACCCGGCATCACCTTGTGCGCCACCGCCAGCGTGGCTTCGGGCGTGACGTCGCGCGG
>CAYJOA010000080.1:0-21160 GCA_964371495.1 uncultured Rubrivivax sp. | reverse complement strand
CGTGTTCCCGCAGCGCAAGCACCTGCCGCTGCGCGTGCGGCTGTGGATCGACTTCGTCAAACACAGCTACGGCGACCCGCGCTACTGGGCTGGCGGGGCCGGTGCCAGCGCGGGCTGAAGACGGCCGGCCTGGCGGCGCCGACCTACTTCTTGGCCGCTGCCTCGTCGGCCATGCACTTCTTGACGTGGCTGGTCTTGGCGGCGCCGGCCAGCTTCTTGTCGGCGGCCGACTTCGCGCAAGCCGGGCTGACCATGGCCGCACCGCCGCCGGCGTCGCGCTCGCACTTCTTCATGAAGCTCGTCCTGGCGGCGCCGGCCAGCTTCTTCTCGGTGGCCTGGGCCTCGCAGGCCGCGTTGGCGGCGTAGGCCGACCCGGCCAGCAGGCTGCAGGCAGTGAAGACCGCGGCGATCAGGGTTCTTGTCATCGGAGGACTCCTCGACTCGTGTTGAGCGGTTGATGCGCCGCCGTGCATTGCAGCAGAGACTCGAGCCCGGGGCCAGCCCGGCAACGTCGCGCGGCAACCACACCCTGCGCGCGGCTCAGGCGATGCGTCGCGGGTGGGCCAGCGCCTCGTGGGCGGCGTGCAGCCGGCGCACGAGCACGCCGATGAAGGCCTTGTCGAAGAGGTGGCGGGTGGGCAGCGACAGCTGGTGCATGCTCTGCGGCGTGAACGACACCGTGGTCGACGGCTGCGACACCAGGATGTCGACCGTGTGCATGCGCAGCTCGGGGTTGGGCGCCAGGTAGGCCATCTCGCCCACCGTGCTGCCGGCGCTCAGCGTGGCGACCGGCTTGCCGTCGCGGTAGACCTCCACCTGGCCCTGGGTGACGATGTAGAAGGCGTTGCCTTCCTCGCCCTTGCGGAACAGCGCCTGGGCATAGCCGTGGCGCTGCCACGACGCGCGGTGCACCACCTCCCACAGCGCGACGTCGTCGAAGTCGGCAAAGAACTCGAGCGAGCGCAGCAGCGTGAAGCGCTCCGAGTCCAGCACTTCCTGCAGCGGCCCGCGCTGCACCAGCAGGTCGGTGCCCAGCGCCGACAGCGCCTGCGCGAATTCGTCCCAGGTCGCCGGGCGCTCGTCGCGGTTCTTCGCCAGGCCCTGCGCGATGAGCGCCTGCAGTGCCGGCGGCACGCCTTCGCGCAGGCTGCCCAGCGATGCCGGCGTGGCGTGGTAGATCTGGTGCATCAGGGCCTGCTGCTCCATGGCGTCGAACGGCGGCCGCCCGGCGATCAGGTGGTAGAGCACGGCGGCCAGCGAATAGATGTCGGCGCGGCCGTCCAGCGCGTCACCGTCGAGCTGTTCGGGCGACATGTAGGCCAGCGAGCCGACACGGTAGATCTGCGTCTGGTCGGCCAGGCGGTTGAAGACGCTGCCGAAGTCGGTGACCTTGAGGTCGTCGATGCGGTCGCCGTCCAGCGTCACCATCAGGTTGGCTGGCTTGACGTCGCGGTGGATCAAACCCTGGCGGAAACAGTAGCCCAGCGCCATCGCGCACTTGAACCCGACCTGGATGATCTGCGCCAGCGGCAGCAGCTGGTCGGCGCGGCAATAGCGGCGCAGCGTGACACCGTCGACGTACTCCATCACCAGGTACGGCGCGTCTTCGTCGGCCACGGCGTCGAGGATCTGCACCACGTTGGGGTGGTTCAGCCGCCCCACCAGCGCCGCCTCGGCGGCAAAGAAGCGCTGCTGGAAATGCTTCTCGCGCGAGTCGGGCAGCATGCCCGAGCGCACGCGCTTGATCGCCACGTCGCGGTCGTGGAAGGGGTCGCGCGCCAGGAAGACCTCGCTGGTGGCACCTTCGCCGAGCTTGCGCACGACGCGGTACTTGCCGATCAGCGCAGGCAGCCCGGGAGCGGGCGGTTCGGATTCGGCAGTGGCAAGGCGCGAGAGCGACATGATCGAGGTGCTGACGGGCGCGGACGGCTGCGGACGAGGCCCCGGGGCAGGGGGGAACGGCATGGCGGGCGAGACGTCGCGCGCCAATCCGAATCTTGCGCCCGGACGCCGCTGCCGAGCCGCCGATCTGGCGCCCATAGTGCGCGCAGATCGCCTGCAAGGCCGGGCGCCGGGGTCCCCAACCGTAGAATCTTAGGATGATTCAAGCCAAACAGGAGCTGCGCGCGGCCTTGCAGTCGGCCCTGGCCGAAGTGGCTGCCGGGCTGGGCGCTGCGCCGGTGCCTGTGGCTGCCTTCGAGTCGCCCAAGCAGGCGGCCCACGGCGACCTGGCCATCACCGCGGCGATGCCGATGGCGCGCGCGCTGAAGAAGAACCCGCGCGACGTCGCAGCGGCCCTGGTGCAATCGCTGCAGGCCCAGCCGGCGGTGCAGCGCTGGGTGCAGGCGCTCGAAGTCGCCGGCCCCGGCTTCATCAACCTGCGCCTGTCCGCCGCCGCCCGCCAGGCCGTGGTGGCCGAGGTGCTGGCGGCAGGCGGCGGCTTCGGTCGCCAGCCGAGCAACGGCCGCCGCGTGATGGTCGAATTCGTCTCCGCCAACCCCACCGGCCCCCTGCACGTCGGCCACGGCCGCCAGGCGGCGCTGGGCGACTCGATGTGCAACCTGATGCAGACGCAGGGCTGGCAGGTGCACCGCGAGTTCTATTACAACGACGCCGGGGTGCAGATCGCGACGCTGGCCGCCTCCACCCAGGCGCGGCTGAAGGGCCTGAAGCCGGGCGACGCGGCATGGCCCGAGGCAGCCTACAACGGCGACTACATCGCCGACATCGCCGCCGACTTCGCCGCCGGCAGGACGGTGCACGCCGACGACCGCGAGTTCACCGCCTCCGGCGACCCCGACGACCTGGAAGGCATCCGCCAGTTCGCGGTCGCCTACCTGCGCCACGAGCAGGACCTCGACCTGCAGGCCTTCGGCGTGCGTTTCGACCACTACTACCTGGAGTCGGGCCTGTACCGCGACGGCCGCGTCGAGGACACCGTGGCACGCCTGATCGCCGCCGGCAAGACCTTCGAGGACGGCGGCGCGCTGTGGCTGCGCAGCACCGACTACGGCGACGACAAGGACCGCGTGATGCGCAAGTCCGACGGCGCCTACACCTACTTCGTGCCCGACGTGGCTTACCACATCCACAAGTGGCAGCGCGGCTTCGTCAAGGTCATCAACGTCCAGGGCACCGACCACCACGGCACCATCGCGCGGGTACGTGCCGGCCTGCAGGCGGCCAGCGTCGGCATCCCGGCCGGTTACCCCGACTACGTGCTGCACAAGATGGTCACGGTGATGAAGGGCGGCCAGGAGGTCAAGATCTCCAAGCGCGCCGGCAGCTACGTCACGCTGCGCGACCTCATCGACTGGACCAGCCGCGACGCCGTGCGCTTCTTCCTCATCAGTCGCAAGGCCGATACCGAATTCGTCTTCGACGTCGACCTGGCGCTGAAGGCCGGCGACGACAACCCGGTCTTCTACGTGCAATACGCCCATGCCCGCATCTGCTCGGTGCTGGCCCAATACGGCAGCCAGCGCGACGACGCGCTCGCCGATCTATCGCTGCTGACCGCCCCCACCGAGACCGCACTGATGCTCAAGCTGGCCGCCTACCCCGAAATGCTGTCGCAGGCGGCGTCCGAACTGGCACCGCACGACGTGGCCTTCTACCTGCGCGAACTGGCGGCCGCCTTCCACGCCTACTACGCTGCAGAGCGGTTCCTGGTTGCCGACGCGGCGCTGGCGCGCGCCCGCATGGCCTTGCTGGCGGCCACCGCGCAGCTGCTGCGCAATGCCTTGGCCGTGCTGGGCGTGAGTGCGCCGCAGGCCATGGTGCGCGGCGAATCGCCGGCGCTGCAGGAGGTGGCAGGGTGAACGGGCAGCGCGGCGGCTTCGCGATGGGCCTGGTGGTCGGGCTGCTCGCCGGGCTGGCACTGGCGCTGGGCGTGGCGCTGTACATCACCAAGGCGCCGGTGCCGTTCATCAACAAGGTGCCACAGCGCACCGCCGAGCAGGACAGCGCCGAGGCCGAACGCAACCGCAACTGGGACCCCAACGGCCCGCTCGCGGGCAAGGGAGTACCGCGGCCGGCGCCAGCCCCCGCCGCCATGCCCGACGCCGAGGCGCCGGCGCCGGCCGCGAGCATGCCGCCGACCTCGCCTGCCATCGCCGCGGCCGGGGCCAGGACGACGCCCCGCGAGCCGGCGCCCACACCGGCGGGCCGCAGCGCCGCATCGGCCGCGGCGGCAACGCCGACGCCGGCGGCCACCGACGCTTTCGTCTACTTCGTGCAGGCCGGGGCCTACACCCGCAGCGAAGACGCCGAGCAGCAGCGCGCACGCCTGGCGCTGATGGGGCAAGCGGCCCGCATCACCGAGCGCGAGCAGGCCGGCCGCACCATCTACCGCGTGCGGCTGGGCCCGTACCCGAAACGCGAAGAGGCGGATACGCTGCTCGGCCAGTTGCACGAGCAGACCATCGAGGCGCAGATCGTGCGCGTCGAACGCCCTTGATGCGGCCGCGGTAGTTCGTACACCAGGGTCGGTTCCATCGAGCCGGCCATTCCAACGAAAGGATCTTCATGAAGCGGCGCGACTTCTCCAGACAACTGGCCGGTGCCGGCCTCGGCTTCGCTGCGGCGGGCTGGGCGCATGCGCAGGGCGGGCCCGTGGAGGGGCAGCACTACGTCAGGCTATCGACGCCGGCGCCGGTGACGCTGCCCACGCCGGACAAGAAGATCGAGGTCGTCGAATTCTTCTGGTACGGCTGTCCCCACTGCTTCACGGTCGAACCCTTGCTCGAGAGCTGGGTCAAGCGGCTGCCGCCGGACGTCGCCTTCCGCCAGGTGCCGGTGGGCTTTTCGGTGCCGCACCAGGTGCATCAGAAGCTGTTCTATGCGCTCGAAGAGCTCGGTCAGTTGCCGACGCTGCACCGCCGGGTCTTCACCGCCATGCACAGGCAGAACGCGCGCCTCAACAGCGAGTCGGACATCGTGGCCTTCGTTTCCGCCAACGGTGTCGACGGCGCCCGCTTCACGAGCGCCTTCAAGTCGTTCAGCGTCGCGACCAAGGCCAACCGCGCCCGGCAGTTGTCGGATGCCTACAAGATCGACGGCGTGCCGGCACTCGGCATCCACGGCCGCTTCTACACTTCGGGCGCGCTCGCCGGCAGCCACGAACGCTCGTTCGCGGTCGCCGACTTCCTGATCCAGCGCGCGCGCCAGAACACCTGAGCAGCGCCGAAGACGCGCCGGGCGCATGGTCCGGTGCGAAGTCACGGCGATCCAGCGGCCGGCAATGCAACTTGGGGTTAAAATAGCCTGCAAGTTTCGTGCCGATGTGATGATCCAATCTCCGTTCCTTGCCCTCCTGCCGCTGCTTGCGGCGCTGCTGTACGCCGCGCCCGTGTTGGCCGAGAAGGCCGACCGCAGCAAGCCCATGGTGGTGGAGGCCGACCGCCCCGGCACCGTGGACCTGCAGCGGCAGGTGGTGGTTTTCAACGGCAACGTCGTCATTTCCCAAGGCACGATGGTGCTGCGCGCCGAGCGCGTGGAGATGCGCGAGATGGCCGACGGCTACCGTGCCGCCAGTGCCACCGGCACGCCGGGCAAGCCGGCCACCTGGCGGCAGCGGCGCGACGGCAGCGACGAAATCGTGGAAGGCGCTGCCGATCGCATCGAATTCGACGGCCGCGCCGACACCTTGCGCTTCGTCGGCAACGGCGCAGTGCGGCGCCTGCGCGCCGGTGCGGTGGCCGACGAGATCACCGGCGCCACGATCGTCTGGGACAACACGTCCGAAATCTTCAAGGTCGAAGGCGGCACCCCCTCGGCAGCGAACCCGAGCGGGCGCGTGCGCGCCGTGTTGAGCCCGCGCGCCGAGCCGGCGTCGGCGCCCGCCGCACCCGCTGCGCCGGCGGCGCCGTTGACGCCCAGCCGCGCCCTCGGAGAACGCCGCTGATGCCGGTGGCCGCGCCAGGAGGCGCCAGCGAGCCGGGCCCGCAGGGGGTGGCGGCCGGCGCCAGCCGCCTGGAGGCCGAACACCTGCAGAAGAGCTACGGCGCGCGCATGGTCGTGAAGAACGTGCACCTGGCCGTCGGCGCCGGCGAAGTCGTCGGCCTGCTCGGCCCCAACGGTGCCGGCAAGACGACCACCTTCTACATGGTGGTGGGGCTGGTGCGTGCCGATGCCGGCGAGATCCGCATCGACGGCCAGCCGGTGCAGAACCTGCCCATCCACCGCCGTTCGCGGCTGGGCCTGTCCTACCTGCCGCAGGAGGCGTCGATCTTCCGCAAGCTCACGGTGGCCGACAACATCCGCGCCGTGCTCGAACTGCAGCTGGGACCGGACGGCCGCTCCTTGCGCACCCGCGCCGTCGACGAGCTGCTGGAAGGGCTGCTGCGCGACCTGTCGCTGGAGAAGCTGCGCGACTCGCCGGCACCGGCGCTGTCGGGCGGCGAGCGGCGGCGCGTGGAGATCGCGCGCGCGCTGGCCACGCAGCCGCGTTTCATCCTGCTCGACGAGCCCTTCGCCGGCATCGACCCGATCGCGGTGATCGAGATCCAGCGCATCATCGGCTTCCTGCGCTCGCGCGGCATCGGCGTGCTCATCACCGACCACAACGTGCGCGAGACGCTGGGCATCTGCGACCGCGCCTACATCATCAGCGACGGCAGCGTGCTGGCTGAAGGCACGCCGCACGACATCGTCGGCAACGCCGAGGTGCGCAAGGTGTACCTCGGCGAACATTTCAGGATGTAGGACTGCAATGAAGCCCTCGTTGCAGGTCCGCCTCTCGCAGCACCTGGCGCTGACGCCGCAGCTGCAGCAGTCGATCCGCCTGTTGCAGCTGTCGACGCTGGAGCTGCACCAGGAAGTGGGGCAGATGCTGGACCAGAACCCGTTTCTGGAGGCCGACGACGAGTCGCCGCCCACGCCCTACGACGCACCGCCGGAGCGCCTGGCCACCGACCGCCCCGGCGACAGCGACGACGGCTACCGCGCCGATGGCCCCGACGCCGGCGAATCCACGCCCGAGATCCGCGCCGAGGAATTCGGTACGCCCGAACGCGAGGACTGGGAGAACGGCACCGAGCGCGACGACTTCGACAGCATCCGCGAGACGCCCTCGGTCAAGGCTGCTGCGGGCGGCGAAGGCGACGGCGACGACATCGAGGCGCAGAACCAGCGCGCCGGCAGTGTTTCGCTGGAGGACCACCTGCGTGCGCAGACCGTGGGCATGCGGCTGGACGACGACGATCGGGCCGCGCTGGAAGTGCTGCTGGCGTCGCTGGACGGCGACGGCTACCTGGCCGACCCGCTGGAGGAGATCGCCGAGCGGCTGGCCGCCATGCTGGGCGCCCCGAACGAAGCGATGCGCGAGGCGCTGCACGAGCGGCTGCGCTGTGCGCTGCACTGGCTGCAGAGCCTGGAGCCCACGGGCGTGGGCGCCCGCACGCTGGCCGAGTGCCTGCAGCTGCAGCTGCGTGCCTTGGCGCCCGGCGCGGCGCGCGAGCTGGCGCTGCGCATCTGCGAACAGCACCTGGAGCTGCTGGCCCGTCGCGACATGAAGAAGCTGACCGCGCTCACCGGCGCCGACGAGGACCTGGTGCGACAGGCGCAGGCCCTGATCACGGCCTGCGAACCCAAGCCCGGACGCCCGTTCGCGGCCGCCGAGGCGAACATCGTGGTGCCCGACGTGATCGTGCGCAAGACCGGCCGCGGCCTGACGGTCACGCTCAACCCCGACGTCATGCCCAAGCTGCGCATCAACGACGTCTACGCCCAGGCGATCCGCGGCCAGCGCGGCAACGGCGCGGCGGCGGCCGGCCAGCCGTCGATGTCGTCGCGGCTGCAGGAGGCACGTTGGTTCGTCAAGAACATCCAGCAACGCTTCGACACCATCCTGCGCGTCAGCAAGGCCATCGTCGAACGCCAGAAGGGCTTCTTCACCCACGGTGCGATCGCCATGAAGCCGCTCGTGCTGCGCGAGATCGCCGACGAACTGGGGCTGCACGAAAGCACGATCTCGCGCGTGACCACGGCCAAGTACATGGCCACGCCGCAGGGCACCTACGAGCTGAAGTACTTCTTCGGCAGCTCTCTCAACACCGACGCCGGCGGCAATGCGTCGAGCACGGCGGTGCGGGCGCTGATCCAGCAGTTCGTGGCCGCCGAGGGCGCGGACAAGCCGCTGTCCGACAGCCAGCTCAGCCAGATGCTGGAAGAGCAGGGCATCCAGGTCGCGCGCCGCACCGTGGCCAAGTACCGCGAAGCGCTGCGCATCGCGCCGGCCAGCCAGCGCAAGGCGATTTGATGCTGGCCCCCAGGCTTGTCGCTGCGCGTCTTCGCCACCCCCAGGGCCCGGCACGGGCCCCTTCGTGGCCCTTGGGGCTCGGTCCGGCTTGGGGCTGCGCGCCGCGGCTCCAAGCCCGCCTGCGCGGGCTTGGACGGCAAGCAGGCTCGACGCCTGCGGCGGCGAGCGGCCCGGCGCCGGACTGTTTGTGACAGCCCTGTTCCTCCCCTGCGCGTCCGGCGTCGAGAGCCTGCTCGCCGACGAAGCGCGGCGCATCACCGGTGCGCCGGTGGACAGCGCGCGCGGCGGTATCTGGGTCGAGGGCGACGAGCGCACGGCGATGCAGCTCAACCTGGAGAGCCGTCTTGCGCAACGCGTGCTGTGGCCGTTGATCGACGGCCCCTACCGCGACGAGCACGAGCTGTACGCGCTGGCCCGACGCGTGCAGTGGCAGCGCTGGATCACACCCGAGCAGACGCTGCGCGTCGAGGTCAGCGCGCAGCGCTCGCCGCTGACGAGCCTGAACTTCGCGGCGCTGCGCATCAAGGACGCGGTCTGCGACAGCCTGCGCGAAAGCGCCGGCGCGCGGCCCAGTGTCGACACCCGCCGGCCCGACCTGCCGCTGTTCCTGTTCGTCGGCCCCGACCACGCCACGCTTTACGCCGACACCTCGGGCGACGCGCTGTTCAAGCGCGGCTGGCGCGAGGACACCGGCGAAGCGCCTTTGAAGGAAACGCTGGCCGCGGCCATGCTCGCCGCTGCCGGCTGGCAGGGTCGCGCCGAGGACGGAGCGCTGCTCGACCCCTGCTGCGGTGCCGGCACCATCGCCATCGAGGCGGCACAGATCGCCTGCGGCATCGCGCCCGGGGCGCTGCGGCACTTCGCCTTCGAGCGCATGCTGCCGTTCCGGCCCCACCAGCCGGCGTGGCGCGAACTGCAGCGCGGGGCGCGCGAACGCGTCCATGCCCCCGTGGTGCAGGTATACGCCGGCGACGTGAGCTTCCGCATGACCGACTTCGCCACCCGCAACGCCGAACGCGCCGGCGTGATGGGCGCGGGCCTGAAGGCGATCGAGTTCAAGACCGCCGACGCGCTGCAACGCCTGCCCCCGGCAGCCGCCGGCACGCTGATGCTGAACCCGCCTTACGGTGAACGCATCGCGCCCAAGGGCAGCCGCGGCGCCGCCGCGGCAGCGCCGGCCGGCGCTGCGCGCGAGGTTTTCGAGGGCGGCGGTTCCCCGGCCGAGTTCTTCAATGCCCTGGCGGCGCACTGGAAACGCCACTACAGCGGCTGGACGGCCTGGCTGCTGAGCCCGGAGATGAAGCTCGCCGGCCTCATGCGCATGAAGGAAAGCCGCCGCGTGCCGATGTGGAACGGGCCCATCGAATGCCGGCTCTACCGCTTCGATATCGTGGCCGGTGCCGGCCCCGGCGCGCGCGAGCGGCCGGCGGCGGAATAGGCGCCGCGCGCCGGCGTTGCAGCCGGCCATCACGACCCCGTCACCTGGCCGCAAGAGGGTCCGACAAGGGCATAATTTCGGGTTGCTCTAACGTCGGAGGCAGGTCTTGGACCCGAGTCACCCTCGGTGACCGTCTGTTTCGGGGCCGCGCCCGCAGGCCGCCCGGGACGAGACGGAACACCGCCACACACCCCGCGCCCCGCACCGGTGGACACCGGCCCGCACCCCCGGAGTAAGAGATGCTCAACGTCTTCACGCTGAACAACGGCCGGCTGTTCCAGGAAGAGATCGACAGCCTCGCAGGCCTGGCCCACGTGCGCCCGGTGTGGGTCGACCTGGAGAGCCCGACTGCCGAAGAGAAGAACTGGATCAATGAACGCTTCGGCGTCAACATCCCCAGCGACGCCGTCGACGACGACCTCGAGGAATCGGCCCGCTTCTACGAAGACGACAACGGCGAACTGCATATCCGTTCCGACTTCCTCATCGACGCCGGCGACGGCCCCGGCGCCGAATCCGCGCGCAACGTGCGCGTGGCCTTCATCCTGTTCCAGAACGTGCTGTTCACGATCCACGACGAGGATCTGCCGGTGTTCCGCCTGCTGCGCCTGCGCGCGCGACGCACGCCGGCCCTGATCGAGGACGCGCGCGACGTGCTGCTCAAGCTCTACGACGCCGACGCCGAGTACTCGGCCGATGCGCTGGAAGGCGTCTACGACAAGCTCGAGAAGGTCAGCGCGAGCGTGCTCAAGGACGAGGTCAACGACACCATCGCCGCCGAGGCACTGGCCGCCATCGCGCGCGAGGAGGACCTGAACGGCCGTATCCGGCGCAACATGATGGACACGCGCCGCGCGCTGAGCTTCATGATGCGCAGCCGCATGCTCAGCGCCGAGCAGTTCGAAGAAGCGCGGCAGATCCTGCGCGACATCGACTCGCTCGACTCGCACACCGCCTTCCTGTTCGACAAGATCAATTTCCTGATGGACACCATCGTCGGCTTCATCAACATCAACCAGAACAAGGTCATCAAGATCTTCTCGGTGGTCGGGGTGGCGATGCTGCCGCCGACGCTGATCGCCAGCATCTACGGCATGAACTTCAAGCTCATGCCCGAGCTCGACTGGGCGGCCGGCTACCCGTTCGCGCTGGGCCTGATGGCGGCTTCGGTGGCCGCGCCGTTCATCTACTTCCGTCGCAAGGGCTGGCTGCGCTAGAAGCCCGTCGGCCGCGTGTGTTCGTGCCCACAACGCCGGCCCGGCGCCCGCCGTCCGCCGCCGGCCATCGTGTAACCTCACGGCTGCTGGCGTGGGGCCGGTCGACATCGGGCCCGTCACGTCGAACATGAAGGTCTATCACATGCACTGTGCAGGTCGCTGGTGGCGACTCGTCGCCGGCACGACATGGCTGCTTGCGGCGCAGGCTGCCATGGCGCAGTTCAGCATGGTGCCGGCGCCCCAGGTGCAGGGCACGCCGCGAGCGTCGCCGGCCGAGATCGAAACCGAGTACCGCATCGACGCCGCGCGCCACGTCTACAGCGCTTACCCGATGCGCGTCTACCGCGGCCGGCTGCCGCCGCTGCTGTACGGCATCATGATGGTCGAGACCGAGCTCGACGCCGCCGGCCAGGTGCTGAACGTGCACGTCGTGCGCAAGCCCGCGGCCGACGAAGTGGCGCCCTGGGTCATGGCCATGGTGCGCCGTGCCGCGCCCTACCCCGCGCCGGCGGCGATGCCGGGCACCACCGTCAGGTTCACCGAAACCTGGTTCGTCGACAAGTCGGGGCTGTTCCAGCTGTTTTCGCTCACCGAAGGGCAGCGCTGAACACGTTCACGCGTTGACGCGCCTTTTCAGCCAGCGCATGAGTGCGCCGACGACGGGCAGCTTCTCGTACAGCTCCTCGGCCGCATCCCAGTAGTCGCGGTGCACGGCGATGCGGCCGTCGGGGGTCAGCTGCAGGTGCGTGGCGCCGCGGATGAGCTGTTCTTCGCTGCGCCGGCGCGGCAGGCGAAAAACGAAGTCCCAGCCTAGGAAACACTGGTCGCCCTGCACGACGACGTCGCGGATGAAGAACCGTGGCGCCTCCAGCGCGCCGAACATGTGCGCGAAGATGCGCGTGATGGCGGCCGCGCCCTGGACCTCGTTGAAGGGGTCCTTGAAGCGCGCGTCGGCGGTGTAGATCTCGGCCAGCCGCGGCAGCTCGGCGGGCGTCAGGTGCTCGAAGAGGGCGACGATCCTGTGCACCCGCGGGTCCATTGCGCTGCCGCTCACAGCCCGGTGGAGCGGCGCACCGCCGCGAAATACGGGCCGTAGGCGAGCAGGCGCAGACCCTTGAGCCAGAGCGTGAAGCGCTTGGGGAAGTGGATCTCGAAGTCGCCGCGCTGCCAGCCGCGCAGGATCTGGCGCGCCGCTTCCTCGGGGGTGATGAGCGCCGGCATACGGAAGTCATTCTGCGCCGTCAGCGGTGTCTCGACGAAGCCGGGGTTGACGAGCGAGACGCCGATGCCCAGCGGCGCCAGGTCCAGGTACAGGGTCTCGGCCAGGTTGATGAGCGCCGCCTTGGTCGGGCCGTAGGCCAGCGACTGCGGCAGCCCGCGGTAGCCGGCGACGCTGGAGACCAGGCTGATGTGGCCGCCGCGGGCGTTGCCGCCGTCCTTGCCGGCCCGGGCCTGCGCCAGCAACTGCGGCAGCACGGCGTCGAGCAGCACCAGCGCACCCACCTGGTTGACCTGGACGTGCCGCAGCGCCACGTCCAGGTCGAAGGCGCCGGCGCGCATTGCGCTGTAGATGCCGGCGCAGTACATCACGAGGTCGATGCCGCCGTGGCCGGCCACGATGCGGGCGCTGGCGTCGTGCACTGCCCGGCGGTCGGTGGCGTCGAGCGCGATCGCCTCGCTGCCCGGGTGCTGCGCAACGAAGTTCGCCAGCGCGGGCGCGCTGCGCGCCGAGACCACGACCTGCGCGCCCTGGGCGTGCAGTGCACTGGCGGTGGCGCGGCCGATGCCGGTGGAGGCACCGACCAGCCACACGACCTTGCCCGACCAGCCTGCGATGCGCGGATTCAGGGCCATCAGGGCCGGGCCTGCTTGTAGAACGACAGCGTGACTTCGCCCAGGCGGATGCCGAATTTGCTCATCACGGCCTTGTTCAACATCACGCGCTCGTCCATCAGGAACATCCAGTCGTCGAACTGCACCTCGTAGACCTTGCCGTCCACCGGCAGCGCCAGCGTGTAGCGCCAGTTCAGCGCGTTGCCCGCGGCCACGCCGACGGCCGTTCCCACCACGTCGTCGGCACGCCCGCTCCAGCGGCCGCCGCCTTCGTCGGTGAGGCGCCAGACGCGGCGCTCGGTCTGGCCGTCGCTGTAGGTGAAGCGTTCGTCCAGCGTGCCCTGCGCACCGTTCCAGCGGCCGCTCAGCTGCACGACGAAGCGTCGAACGACCTTGCCCGAGCGGTCGGTGAACAGGCCGTGCGCGACGAGTTCGCCGTCGAAGTAGGTCTTCAGGTCGAGCACCGGCGTCTCGGCCGTGTAGTCGGCAGGCACCGGACTGGCGCAGCCGCCGAGCAGAGCAGGCAGCAGCGCGGCGGCGGCCAGGGCCAGGGTCAGGCGTCGTTTCATGGGCTTCTTTCGTTGCGGATCCACAGCGTCCAGAGCAGCGCCGCAGCGGCGAGCTTGAGCAGACACGGCAGCAGGCAGTAGGCGATGGTCAGCGCCTGCAGTGCGCCGGCGTCCTGGCTGCCGGGCGTGTAGCCGAAGGCGCCGAGCAGCGGCAGCGCGATGCCGGCGGCCAGGGCCAGGTTGAGCTTGGTGGCGAAGTTCCACCAGCCGAAGTAGGCCCCTTCCAGCCGCTGGCCATGGCCGGCACGCTGGATGACGCCGGCCAGCAGCGCGCCGGGCAGCGCGAGGTCGGCGCCGAGCGCGATGCCGCTGGCCACGCAGACCGCGGTGTAGGCCACGACGTCGCCGCTGCCCAGCAGCGCCGACCAGGCGAAGGTGACGATCGCCAGCACCATGCCGGCCCCCCAGGTGCGCGCCAGCCCGAAGCGCGACACGGCGCGCACCCACAGCGGCATCGACAGTGCACCGGCCGCGAAGTAGCTGGCCAGGAACAGCGGCTCGTAGGCCGTGGCCTGCAGGCGGTCGCGGATGAAGAACAGCACCAGCGTCGCCGGCACCGCGCTGGCCACGCCGTTGACGAGGAAGATCACGAGCAGACGGCGAAAGCCTGCACTGGCCCAGGGCGCGGCGAGGTCGGGCGCGCCGGCGGCCGCGGCGTGCAGGCGCGGTTGCGGTGCCCGCGCCAGCAGCGCCAGCGCCGCTGCCAGCGCCAGCGTGAACACCACGCTGGCCACCGACAGCCCGGCCAGCGACGGCAGCACGCTGGCCACCAGCACGCCCACCAGCGCCGAGCCTTCGCGCCACGACACGATGCTGGCGCGCTGGTCCTCGTCGCCGCCCAGCCGTGCCCCCCACGCCTGGTGGATCACCGACAGCACGCTGTAGCTGAGGTAGGTCACCGCCAGCAGCGCCGCGCACCAGACCAGCAGCGCCGTCGTGCCCTGCACCGCCGGGAAGAACAGGCCGCGAAAGCCGGCGGCCAGCACCAGCGCGGCGACCAGCGCCACGCCCAGCACACGCGTCATCGACGACGCGAACCAGCCGTCGGCCCAGCGCCCGATCCAGGGGTCGGCGACGGCGTCCAGCAGCCGCGCCGACAGCAGCAGCGCCCCGAGCGTGGCCAGGGGGATGCCGAACTCGCTGGCATAGTGGTTGGGCAGCACCACGTACAGCGGCAGCGCGACGAAGGCCAGCGGCAGGCCGAGTCCGCCATAGCCGAGCCCCTGCGCCCAGCCACCCTGCCAGCCCCTGGTGGCTGCCGCCGCGCTCATCACGCGCCGGGTCCGAGCAGCGCCAGACGCAGCGCCGGCTCCGAGCTGCGCGGCGACAGCCAGATGCCGAAGAACAGGCGCGCGAACTCGGCGTCGCGCAGCTCGCCCTGCAGGCGCCCGTTGAAGAAGAATCGCGCGGCCTCGCCCGGCCGCTGCACACCGGTCATGCGGTCGCCGGCGCGCACATCGGGAAACAGCTGCTGCATGGCGCCCAGCCAGCGTGCGCCGGTCTCGGCGCCGACCTCGGCCTGGCGGCGCATCTCCTGCAGGGACCGTGAAGCGATCTGCGCGCCTTCGAGCGCACGCGCGTATTCGATCTCCAGCGCCAGCGGCACGCTGGGCCAGTCGGGCAATGGCGCAGCCGCGGCTGCCCACAGCCGGATGTCGTAGACGTGCAGACCGAAGAAGCGCAGGCGCCCCTGGCCGTGCGGGCGCGCGCCGGGCAGTTCGCTGGCCACCTCGGGCGGCGCTGCCGTGGCCGCCCGCGCACCGCTGGCCAGCAGCAGCCCGGCGGCCAGCAGCCGACGGCGCGACAGCCGCGTCATGCCGGGCGCCGCAGCGTGAACTGCATGACGTTGGTGTTGCCGGTGGCGAAGGCCGCTTCGCAGTACGCCAGGTAGAACTCCCAGATGCGCATGAAGCGGGTGTCGAAACCGAGCTGGCGCAGCTGTGGATCGCGGGCCAGGAACTGCACGCGCCAGCGGCGCAGCGTCTCGGCATAGTCGGCGCCGAAGGCAAGCTCGTTGACCACCTCCAGGCCGGCCTTGCCGGCTTCGCTGCGGAAGGCCTGCGGGCTGGGCAGCAGGCCGCCCGGGAAGATGTACTGCTGGATGAAGTCGGTCGAACGCGCATAACGTTCGAACAGGTCGTCACGGATGGTGATGGTCTGGATGCAGGCGCGACCGCCGGGCTTGAGGCGGCCGCGCAGCGTGGCGAAGAAGCTGTCCCAGTACTCGCGGCCGACGGCCTCGAACATCTCGATCGAGGCGATGGCGTCGAAGGGCTCGTCGGTGATGTCGCGGTAGTCCTGCAGGCGCAGCTCGCTGCGCCCGGCCAGGCCGCGGCGGCGCAGCCGCTCGGTGGCGAATTCGAGCTGCTCGGCCGACAGCGTGACGCCGGTGACGTGGGCGCCGACGTCGGCCGCGGCTTCGGCCAGCGCGCCCCAGCCGCAGCCGATCTCCAGCAGCCGCTGGCCCGGCTGCACGCCGCATTCATGCAGCGCGCGCTGCACCTTGGCGGCCTGCGCCTGGGCCATCGGGCGTTCGAGGTCGCCTTCGAACAGCGCGCTCGAGTAGTTCATCGTCTCGTCCAGCCACAGCCGGTAGAACGGGTTGCCGATGTCGTAGTGGGCGTGGATGTTGCGGCGGCTGCCGCGGCGCGAGTTGCGGTTCAGCAGGTGCTTGATGCGGTAGGCGAGCGACCCCCACCAGCTGCCGTAGATCACCGCCTCGAAGGCATCGCGGTTGGCGATGAAGAGCTCGACCAGCGCCACCAGGTCGGGACTGTTCCAGCTGCCTTCGATGAAGCGCTCGGCAAAGCCGATGTCGCCGCTGTTCAGCACCGCCGCGCACACGCTCCAGTCGTGCAGGCGCAGCGCGGCGCGCGGCGCGCCGCCGTGGCCGAAGTGGGCCATCGAGCCGTCGGGCAGCTGCACGTCGAGCGTGCCGACGCGCAGCTGGCGCAGCAGCCGGAACACGGCGCGCGCGGCAGCGGGGGCGGCGGCGGGCAGCGCGATCGGGGAGGCGGTGGAAGTCGTCATGGCACGGGTGTGGGGTCGGGTGGGGTCAACGGCTGGTCGAGGCCTGCGGCGGCTGCGGCTTGCTCGCGAAGGGCACGCGCTTGAGCCACAGCCGCAGCGCCTGCCAGTGGATGCGGACGACGACGCCCAGCGTCATCAGCGGCATGCCGAAGAAGGCGGCACGCACGCGGCGGGGCGTCAAGGGCTGCAGCTCGCCCGAGACGCTGGTCTGCAGCAGCGCGCCGGCGTCGTCGTCGTGGTCGATGCGCGCCACCGTGCGGTCGGCCGTGCGCATGAAGCGGAAGCGGTACTGCCCCTGCACGCGGCAGAACGGGGAGACGTGGAAGACCTTGCGCGCGACCAGCTCGCGGCCGAAGGCGAGGCCGGGCCCGGTGAGCAGGTAGCAGTGGCGTTCGCCGAAGGTGTTGTTGACTTCGGCCACCACGGCGGCCAGGCCACCGTCGCTGCGGTGGCAATACCAGAAGCTGACCGGCTTGAAGACATAGCCGAGGACGCGCGGATAGGTGTGCAGCCAGACTTCGCCGTCGGCGCCCGCCACGCCCTCGGCGGCCAGCAACTCGTCGATCCAGGCCAGCGCGTCGGCGCGGCCGTCGCCGTGGTCGCGGTCGTGGAAGCTCATGAGGCCGAAGCGGTTGCGACGCAGCGCGGGCTCGGGCGCCGCGCGCAGCGACCGCATCGGCAGCAGCAGGAAGTAGGTCGGGTAGGCAAAGGCGTGCTCGGTCGGCCGCAGCCGGCGATGGCGCACGGTGCCGGTGCCGAGCAGCGCGGACTGCGTCGTCATGCCGCTGCCGGCAGGTCGCCCTGCTGCCGCCATTGCCGGCACAGCCGCGCCACGACGTCCAGCGCCGAGCTCAGGCCGTCTTCGTGGAAACCGTAGCGTGCCCAGGCGCCGCAGAACCAGACATGCGAGCGACCCTGCAGGTCGGCCAGGCGCCGCTGTGCACGAATGGCATCGAGGTCGAACACCGGGTGGCTGTAGGCGTACTCGCCGATCACCTGCGCCGGGTCGATGGGCCGCTGTGGATCGGGGTTCAGCGACACCAGCACCGGCTGCTGCCACGGCAGCGGCTGCAGTCGGTTGATCAGGTAGTGCAGGCACACGGCGGCCTGCTCGCGGCCGGCATCTGCGGCGCGGGCGTAGTTCCACGCCGCCCAGGCGGCGCGGCGGCGCGGCAGCACGGCCACGTCGGTGTGCAGCACGGCGCGGTTCGGGTGGTACTTGATGGCCCCCAGCACCGCGGTCTCTTCGGCCGTGGCGTCGGCCAGCAGCGCCAAGCTCTGGTCGCTGTGGCAGGCCAGCACGACCTCGTCGTAGCGCTCGCTGCCGTGGTCGGTAGCGACCCAGACGCCGGCGTGGCCGGCGCTGCCGTGCGCACCGGCTCCGCGGCCGGCGCCCGGTGGCACCCGTTTCACGCTGCGCACGGCGCAGCGCAGGCGCGCGTCGGGAATGCTGCGCAGCATCTTGTCCACGTAGTGCTTGGCGCCACCGCGCACGGTGTGCCACTGCGGCCGATCGTTCACCTGGATCAGGCCGTGGTTGTGGCAGAAGCGGATCAGCGTGGCGACCGGGAAGCGCAGCATCTGGTCGGTGGGGCACGACCAGATGCAGCCGATCATGGGCAGGAAGTACCAGGCGCGAAACGTCTCGCCGAAGCCGTGGCGGTCGAGGAAGTCGCCGATCGGCTCGGCGAGTTCGCTTTCGCCGCCGCTTTCGGCGACGGCGCTGGCCAGCTTGTTGAAGCGCAGGATGTCGGCCAGCATGCGCAGGAAGCGCGGGCGCAGCAGGTTGCGGCGCTGCGCGAACACGGTGTTCAGGTTGTTGCCGCTCCACTCGATCCCGGCATCCGGCACCTGCACCGAGAACGACATCTCGGATGCCGCCGTCGCCACCTGCAGTTCGCCGAACAGACGCACCAGGTTCGGGTAGGTGCGGTGGTTGAAGACCAGGAATCCGGTGTCGACGCCGTGCGTGACGCCGTCGAGCGTCATGTCCACGGTGTGTGTGTGGCCGCCGAAGTGGTCACCGGCCTCGTACAGCGTGACCTGGGCCACCCCGGCCAGTGCATGGGCGGTGGCCAACCCCGAGATGCCCGAGCCGATGACGGCGACGCGCCTCATGACGCGGCCCCGCCACAAAGACACGGGGCACCGCCGCCGGCGGTGCCCCTGGCTGTAAAGACTGCTGTGCAGCGCCCCGGAGCGAACGAGGGAGGGAGGGAGGAGGAGGAGAAGCGCTCCGGGATTGCAGTCGGGAGGCCCGACGGGCTGCACAACAGGGAAATGAAACCCATGGCGCCCGGCTTCCCGGCCGGACGTAGTGCTGCGACCGACGCGCGCCGGCGAAGTTCCGACCGCCGCGACGGCCTTTCGTAAAGAACTTCGAAGCGGCAGAGGGTGGCAAATGGGCTCATCCGGGTCACTCGCGAGCTGGCACTGAGGCCTGGGTTGAACGTCTTGAAAGACTGAAATCTACTAATCGGTCGCTATTAGACTACGCGGTCTCAAATTGCCCTGATTGGTCCTGACAATTCCATGAAGATTATGTGGTTTCTTGACGACGTATCGATAGTCACCGTTCTGTCCTGTTCAAAGTATTGCCTATCACCTACATTATTTATGATGCACTCACCAGACCCACGTTCGTCCTGGACAAATGTACCGCTTCACCCGGCAGTTGGCTGGCCGCGACTGACGCTGGCGCAGCGGGTGCGGAGGGGGCCTTGAACCTTCGCGCGCAAACCGCCGAGATCACGCTGTCGATTGCCGCTGTCGAGCGCGACACCGGCTTGAGCAAGGACACGCTGCGCGTCTGGGAACGCCGCTACGGCTTTCCGTCGCCGCAGCGCGACGGCGTCGGAGAGCGCGCTTACACACTGGAACAAGTGGAGAAGCTGCGCATCGTCAAGCGGCTGCTCGACGTCGGTCATCGGCCGGGGCGCATCGTGCCGCTGGCGCTGGAGTCACTGCAGCAACTCAGCGGGCAGACGCTCGACCTGCCGCTGCGCGCCGCCGACACCGCGATGGACCCGGGCGACCTGAGCGCGTGCCTCGACCTCATCCGCAGCCACGACGTTGCCGCCCTGCGCGCCGCGTTATCACGGGCGCTGGCGCGCCACGGCGTGGCACGGTTCGTCCTCGAGGTGGTGGGCCCGCTCAGCATCGCGGTCGGCGATGCCTGGCTGCGCGGCCGCATGGAAGTCTTCGAGGAGCATGTCTACACCGAGGCCATGCAGGTGTTGCTGCGCCAGGCCATCGCCGGCATTCCCGAGCCGGCGGCCGGCAGCCGGCCCTGCGTGCTGCTCGGCACCTTCCCCGGCGAGCCGCACGGCCTGGGGTTGCTGATGGCACAGGCGCTGCTGGCGCTGGAGGGCTGCCGTTGTGTCGCACTGGGCACGCAGACGCCGCCGTGGGACATCGCGCTGGCCGCCAAGGCCTACGGCGCCGACATCGTGGGCCTGAGCTTCACCGGCTGCATGAACCCCAAGCAGGTGGTCGACGGGCTGGCCGAACTGCGCGCCAAGCTGCCCGCGCACGTGTCCTTGTGGGCCGGCGGCAGCGCGCCGGTGCTGGCGCGGCGCGCGGTGCCCGGCGTGCTGGCGCTGGCGTCGCTGGACGAGGCGCTGGTCGAGTTGCGGCGCTGGCGCGTGGGGGTCTGCGCTGCGTCACCGACGCATGGCGCCGGGCTTGCCTAGAATCGCAGGTCCACTGGGGGCCACCGCCATGCTCTACCCCGAACTGTTCAAGCAACTCGAAGCCGTGCGCTGGAACATGGACACGGACATCCCGTGGGCCAAGTTCCAACCCGGGATGCTCACCGAAGAGCAGGCGCAGACGATCAAGATGAACGCCATCACCGAGTGGGCGGCATTGCCGGCCACCGAGATGTTCCTGCGCGACAACCGCGAGGACAGCGACTTCAGCGCCTTCATGAGCGTGTGGTTCTTCGAGGAACAGAAGCACTCGCTGGTGTTGATGGAGTACCTGCGCCGCTTCCGTCCCGACCTGGTGCCGACCGAGGCCGAACTGCACGCCGTGCGCTTCGAGTTCGACCCCGCGCCGGCGCTGGAAACGCTGATGCTGCACTTCTGCGGCGAGATCCGCCTCAACCACTGGTACCGGCGCGCCGCCGAATGGCACACCGAGCCCGTCATCAAGGCGATCTACGAGACGCTGGCGCGCGACGAGGCCCGCCACGGCGGCGCCTACCTGCGCTACATGAAGCGCGCGCTCACCAAGTTCGGCGACGAGGCGCGCGCCGCCTTCGCCAAGGTGGGCGTGCTGATGGCCAGTGCCCGCCGCACGGCGCAGGCGCTGCACCCGACCAACCTGCACGTCAACGTGCAGCTGTTCCCGCGCGACACCATCCAGAGCCGGCTGCCCAACCCCGAATGGCTGGAGCAGTGGCTGGACAAGCAGATCCAGTTCGACAGCGTGTGGGAGAACAAGGTCGTCGACCGCATCCTGCACAACCTGAGCCTGCTGATGGAGCGCAGCTTCGCCAGCGTGCAGGAGCTCAACCGCTACCGCAAGGAAGTCGGCGCCTCGCTGGCCGCCGCGCAGGCGCGGCCGCAACCGGGCTGATCCTGCCTTCCTCGCCCGCTTGGGGAAGAGGGCCGGAGTGAGGGCCTTTCGATCACGCGAACGATCAACCCTTGCTCGCCTGGTCGGCCTTGCGGTCGGCCGTCACCTTCTGCGCCGACGGCCGCTCGCCGACCAGCTTGGCGTAGGTCTTCCAGTCGATGCCCGCAGCCGCCAGCAGGTCTTCGCCGAGCACCGACTTCGTCGCCATCGCCACCAGCGGCAGGCTGACCCA
>CAYJOA010000079.1:0-21273 GCA_964371495.1 uncultured Rubrivivax sp. | reverse complement strand
CCCTACGGCGGTGGCGGCGGTAGTGGCGGCGGCGGCGGCGGTAGCCGTGGCGGCTACGGCGGCAGCGGCGGCGGCAGCCGCGGCGGCTACTGACAGCACGCCACACTGCAGCAGACAAGGGCACCTGAGGGTGCCCTTTGTCGTTGAGGGGGTGCTGAAGCGCATCGATGCGCGGGCGGTCGACCTTGCATCGTCCGGCCACGGCGCCGGCGGCGCTCCCGGCCGTTCCTCAGGTGCGCCGTGGCTTGCGCCCGCGGCCGGCAAAGACGCGGTCGAACAGCGGGTTGGGCAGCAAGCGCAGCAGCTTGGCCACGACGGCCATCTGCCAGGGGATGACGCGGTAGCTGACGCCGGCCTGGATGGCGCGGAAGGCCAGCTCGGCAAAGCGCGCGGCCGGCATCAGGAACGGCATCGGGTAGGGGTTGCGCGCTGTCAGCGGGGTTGCGATGTAACCGGGCAGCAGCGTCACCACCTTGACGCCGCTGCCGCGCGTTTCGCCTCGCAGGCTCTCGCAATAGGCCACCACGCCGGCCTTGCTGGCGCAGTAGGCGCCGTGGCCGGGCAGGCCGCGGATGGCCGCCATGCTGGCGATGCCCACCAAGGTGCCCGAGCCGCGCTGCCGCATGCGGCGCAGGAACGGGTGGAAGGTGGCGGCCAGGCCGGTGTTGTTGGTGGCGAAGGTGTCGCGCATGACGTCGAGGTCGTGGCGTTCGCCGCTGTCCATGCCGACGCTGATGCCGGCGTTGGCGATCACCACGTCGGGCAGGCCCTGGCGCTCGATGCAGGCCACGCCGGCGGCGACGATGCTGTCGGTCAGCGCCACGTCGGCGGCGTAGATGCCGACGCGGTCGGGCGCCAGCCCTTGCCCGCCGACCCAGGCCTCGATCTCGCCGGTGCGACGCGCCACCAGTGCCAGCCGCCAGCCGGCCTGCGCGTAGCGCGCCGCCAGCGCCTGGCCGATGCCGCTCGACGCGCCGGTGATGAAGACCAGCGGCGCGTTCATCGCGCCGCCGCCGCTTGCGGCGCGCGCGGCGCCATCACGGCGCGCATCGGGCCCTTCAGGTCCAGCCGGTGCGTGGCGTGGTCGTACTCCAGCCCGGCGGCGCGCATCTCGGTACCGCCGCTGTGCACCAGCACCGGCAGGTGCGACAGCACGCGTTCGGTGACGAGAAAGGCGTGCAGGAACTCGCCGCTCATCACCAGCGGCGCACCGCTGGCGTCTTCGCTCGTGACCTGGGCGCCGCCGAGCAGCTGCACCTCGCTGCCGTCGCCGTTGCCGACGGCGCGTGCAGCGCGCGCCAGGGTCACGCGCCCGTCGGCGGCAATGGCGCGGATCTGCACGTCGTCGATCTCGATGCGGTCGGTGGCCGGATAGTGGCGCATGCGCTCGCCCTCGATGCGCAGCTTGAGCCGCCCCGCCGCATCGAAGCGGTCGAGCGAGAAGACCGTCATCGTGTAGTCGGGCTCGTGCGACACCGGCCGCTCGGCCGCCACCGCGGGGGGCCGTGGCGAGTTCTTCACCAACCACCAGGTGGCCAGCGCCAGCAGCGCCATCAGCAGCAGCGGCAGGTAGGCCGACAGCGCGTCGCGCACGCGCAGCGACCAGGGCCGGGCGGCGCGTGCCGGCCCGGCCTCGACACCCAGGGAGATCGGCACCTCGGGCAAGTCGGGCAGGTGCAGTTCGACGGTCATGGTCGCACGCGCCGGCAGCGCCCCCTCTCGATCAAGCGCCGTCCAGCGTTTGTAGATGGCCCTGCAGCAGCGCCGCGTAGCGGCCAGCCGCGATCAGCAGCAGGTCGCAGAACTCGCGCGCCGCACCGTGTCCGCCCGCCGCCGCCGTGACGTGGTGCGCCGCCGCCTTCACCTCGGCATGGGCGTTGGCCGGTGCGCAGGCGAAGCCGGCGCGGGCCAGCAGCGGCAGGTCGGGCCAATCGTCGCCGATGGCCGCCACCTCGGGCCAGGCCAGGCCGAGCCGGCCGAGCAGCGCCGCCGCGGCGGCCAGCTTGTCCTGCGCGCCGTAGACCGCATGCGCCAGGCCGAGGTCGGCCACGCGCCGGCGCACGGCGGCCGAGTCGCGCCCGGTGACGACCAGCGGCTCGATGCCGCCTTGCTTCAGCAGTTTGAGTCCGTGGCCGTCGAGGGTGCTGAAGGCCTTGACTGTTTCACCGTGCTCGCCGATGTACAGGCGCCCGTCGGTGAGCACGCCGTCGACATCGAAGACGGCCGCCCTCATGCCCAGCGCCGGACCCTGCGCCAGCAGCAGCAACTCGGGCGGAAAGCGAACGTTCGCGGTCATATCACCTTGGCCCGCATCAGGTCGTTGGAGTTGAGCGCGCCGACCAGCAGCCCGGCTTCGTCGACCACCAGCACGCTGGTGATGCGGTGCTGCTCCATGACGCCGGCGGCGTCCACCGCCAGCGCGTCGGCGCCCACCAGCCGCGGGCTGCGGTGCATGACGTCGGCGGCAACCAGCGTGCGCAGGTCGGCGCCGCGTTCGATCAGGCGCCGCAGGTCGCCGTCGGTGAAGATGCCGATCGGGCGGCCTTCGGCGTCGGCCACGGCGGTGAAACCCAGGCCCTTGCCGGTCATCTCGCGCAGCAGCTCGTTGAAGCTGGCTGCGGGCGCCACGCGCGGCACGGCGGCACCGCCGCGCATGAGGTCGCGCACGTGCATCAGCAGCTTGCGGCCGAGCGTGCCGCCGGGGTGCGAACGTGCAAAGTCGTCCTCGCGGAAGCCGCGCGCGTCGAGCAGCACCACCGCCAGTGCGTCGCCGAGCGCCATCTGCGCGGTGGTGCTGGCGGTGGGGGCCAGGTTCAGCGGGCAGGCTTCCTCGTCGACCGCGCTCGACAACACCAGGTCGGCGTGCCGGGCCAGCGTCGACCCGGGCTGCCCCGTCATCGCCACCAGCGTCACGCCCAGGCGCCGCATCGCCGGCAGGATGGCCGCCAGCTCGTCGCTTTCGCCGCTGTTGCTGATGGCCAGCACGACGTCGCCGGACATCACCATGCCAAGGTCGCCGTGGCTGGCTTCGGCGGGGTGGACGAAGAACGCCGGGGTGCCGGTGGAGGCCAGCGTGGCTGCGATCTTGCGGCCGACGTGGCCGCTCTTGCCCATGCCCATCACGACGACACGGCCGCGGCATTCCAGCATCGCCAGCACGGCGCGCGAGAAGCCCTCGCCCTGGCGCGCCGCCAGCGCTAGCAAGGCGCGCGCCTCGACCTCGAAGGTGCGCTCGGCCAGTCGCAGCGCACGCTCGGCGTCGTAGGGGCGGGCAGGGTTCACCTAGGTGCTCTCGAATACGATCGGGTCATTCTAGGCACCCATGGCGACCACCCTCGAGCTGATCCTGCTGTATCTCGTCGCCGCGGTGGCCGGCGTCGTCGTCTTCCGCACGCTGAAGCTGCCGCCGATGCTGGGCTACCTGGTGGTGGGGGTGCTGATCGGCCCCCACGCGCTGGCCTTCGCACAGGACAGCGCGAGCGTGCAGTACCTGGCCGAGTTCGGCGTCGTGTTCCTGATGTTCGTCATCGGGCTCGAATTCAACCTGCCCAAGCTGCGCAGCATGCGCACGCTGGTGTTCGGCCTGGGCATGTCGCAGGTGGTGCTGACGATGGCCGGCACGGTAGCCGGCCACTTCCTGCTCGTCTGGCTGTGGGGCGCCCTGGCCTCCCGCCCCTGGCAGATGGGCTGGCAGGGCGCGGTGGTGCTGGGGGGGGCGATGGCGATGTCGTCCACCGCCATCGTCGCCAAGCTGCTGGCCGAACGGCTCGAACTCGAGTCCGAACACGGCCGTCGCGTGATGGGCGTGCTGCTGTTCCAGGACTTGGCGGTGGTGCCGCTGCTGGTGCTGATCCCGGCGCTGGGGTCCAGCGGTGAAGAGATGGCCACGGCGATGGGCTGGGCCGTGCTCAAGGCCGCCTTGCTGCTGGCGGTTCTGCTGGTCGGCGGGCAGCGCGTGATGCGCTGGTGGCTGACGCAGGTGGCGCGGCGCAAGAGCGAAGAGCTGTTCATACTGAACCTGCTGCTGATGACACTCGGCCTGGCCTGGGTGACCGAGCATTTCGGGCTGTCGCTGGCGCTGGGCGCCTTCGTCGCCGGCATGCTGGTGGCCGAGACCGAATACAAGCACCAGGTCGAGACCGACATCCGGCCCTTCCACGACGTGCTGCTGGGCCTGTTCTTCATCACCATCGGCATGAAGCTCGACTGGCGCCCGGTGCTCGACCAGTGGTTCCTGGTGCTGCTGCTCACCAGTGCTCCGGTGCTCGCCAAGTTCGCGCTGGTCGCCGCCCTGGCGCGCGCCTTCGGCGCCCATCCGGGCGTGGCGCTGCGTACCGGGCTGTACCTGGCGCAGGCCGGCGAGTTCGGCTTCGTGCTCCTGACGCTGGGCGCCGGCCAGGGCCTGGTGGCGCCGGAGTGGATGAGCCCGGTGCTGGCCAGCATGGTGCTGTCGATGCTGGCCGCGCCCTTCCTCGTCCAGTACAGCAACCGCATCGTCAACCGGCTCAGCGCCAGCGACTGGATGATGCAGTCGGTGGCCTTGACGACGATCGCGCGCAAGGCCATCGCCACCGAACGGCACGTCATCATCTGCGGCTACGGCCGCAGCGGCCAGAACCTGGCGCGCCTGCTGGTGCCCGAGGGCATCCCCTACATGGCGCTGGACCTCGACCCCGACCGCGTGCGCCAGGCCGCCGCCGCGGGACAGAGCGTGGTCTTCGGCGACGCGGCGCGGCTGCCCAGCCTGATGGCCGCCGGACTGGCCCGCGCCGCGGCGGTGGTCGTCAGCTACCACGACACGCCGTCGGCGCTGAAGATCCTGCGCCTGGTGCAGGAACACGCGCCACAGGTGCCGGTGATCGTGCGCTCGGTGGACGACAGCGACATCGACAAGCTGCGCGCCGCCGGCGCCACCGAGGTCGTTCCCGAGGCCATCGAAGGGTCGCTGATGCTGGCCAGCCACGCGCTGGCGCTGATGGGGGTGCCGATGAGGCGCGTCGTGCGCATCGCCCGCGACGCGCGCGATGCCCGCTATGGCCTGCTGCGGGGTTATTTCCACGGCGCCGACGACGACACCGTGGAGGAACTGCACCAGGCGCGGCTGCACACCGTGACGGTGCCGAGCGCGGCCCGCTGCATCGGGCAGGCGCTCGAGAGCCTGGCGCTGCACGCCGTGGGCGTGAGCGTGGTGTCGATACGGCATGCTGCGGGTGGGGGTGCTCCGCCGCTGCCCGAGCACGTGCTGGCGGCCGGCGATACGCTGGTGCTTTCAGGCCTGCCCGAGCCGCTGGCGCTGGCCGAGGAGAAGCTGCTGCGGGGCTGAGGCGGCCCCACCTGCCGTTGGAGTGAAGATGCCCCACCGCCGTGACATCCTGGCTGCCGCCCTGGTGCTGCCTCTGACCCCGCTGCCGGGGCTGGCCGACGAGGATGACGCCGAACAGCTGATCCGCGCCGGCGGCGTCGTGGTCGCCTTGCGCCACGCCTTGGCGCCCGGCACTTTCGACCCGCCGGGCTTCGCGATCGGCGACTGCCGCACGCAGCGCAACTTGAACGACGAAGGCCGGGCGCAGGCGCGGCGCATCGGCGCCTGGTTCGAACGCCGGCAGCTGCAGCCTTCGGCAGTGCGCAGCAGCCCCTGGTGCCGCTGTGTCGACACCGCCCATCTGGCCTTCGGCCGCGCCGAGGCCTGGCCCGCGCTGGGCTCGCCGCGCGGCGCGGCCGAGCAGACCCACGCCAGCCATCTGCAGCAGCTGCGAGCGGCGCTGGCCGCCGCCGCCGCCAGGCCGCAGCGCTTCGAGGTCTGGGTGACGCACATGTTCGTGCTGGCCGATCTGGCACAACAGAACACCGGCACGGGCGAGGGCTTGGTGCTGCGCGCCGGACCAGCGGGCGCCGTGCAGGTGCTGGGCCGCCTGGCCCCCGCCTGAGCCGCTGCGGCGTGGGCGGCGGCCTATCATCCGAACCATGGCCGTCGATCCCGTAGCCTCGCCCGCGCAGTACATCCGCTCGCACATCCGCACCGTGCCCGACTGGCCGGCGCCGGGCGTGATGTTCCGCGACATCACGCCTCTGCTGAGCCAGCCACGCGTCTTCCGCGTCCTCATCGACCAGTTCGTGCACCGCTACTTCGACGTGCGGCCCGACGTCATCGCCGGCCTCGACGCCCGCGGTTTCATCATCGGCAGCGTCGTGGCCTACGAGCTGAACGTCGGTTTCGTGCCCATTCGCAAGAAGGGCAAGCTGCCCTTCACCACGGTCGAGGAAACCTACGAACTGGAGTACGGCAGCGCCACGGTGGAGATGCACACCGACGCCGTCAAGCCGGGCGACCGCGTGGTGCTGATCGACGACCTCATTGCCACCGGCGGCACCATGATGGCGGGCAAGAAACTGCTCGAACGCCTGGGCGCTCAGGTTATCGAAGGCGCGGCCATCGTCGACCTGCCCGAGCTGAACGGTTCGGCCAGGCTGCGTGCCTCGGGGCTCGCGCTGTACACGCTGGTCGACTTCGCGGGCCACTGAGACGCGTCGCCGCGGCCACCTTGTGGCCTAATCCGCCTTTCGCCTACCCATTGCCGGAGCCGACCATGGCCAACAAGATCAGAACCGAAGCCGACCGCCGCGCCACCCCGCCCGTGCCGCCCACGCCGGGCACCAACCTCACCACCGCGCGCGGCCAGAAGATCAGCAAGGAGCGCGGCTCGCACACGCGCAGCAAGAAAAACCCGGGCAAACGCGCCGGCAAGGGCGGCTGAGCTTGCCCGCACGCTGATCCGCTAGACGCACCGGGCCCGCCGCCCGCCACGGGCCGGTGCGGGCCGCCGCGTATGCTGCGCGTCACCGAACTGCGCCTGCCGCTGGACCACGCCGAAGACGCGTTGCGCGCGGCGGTACTGGTGCGCCTGGGCCTGGCCGCGTCCGAGCTGCGGTCCTGCACGGTCTTCAAGCGCGGCTTGGACGCGCGCAAGAAGTCCGCCGTGGTGCTGACCTACACCGTCGACTGCGAACTGGCCGACGAAGCCGCGGTGCTGCGCCGTCTGGCCGGCGACCCGCATGTGCGGCCCAGCCCCGACACCCGCTACCGCTTCATCGGCCACGCCCCGGCCGACTTCCACGCCCGCGGGCGGCCGCGGCCGTTGGTCGTCGGCTTCGGGCCCTGCGGGCTGTTCGCGGCCTTGATCCTGGCGCAGATGGGGCTGCGCCCGGTCGTGCTGGAGCGCGGCCCGGCCGTGCGCGAGCGCACCAAGGACACCTGGGGCCTGTGGCGCCACGGCGTGCTCGACCCCGAATCGAACGTGCAGTTCGGGGAGGGCGGCGCCGGCACCTTCTCCGACGGCAAGCTGTGGAGCCAGATCAGCGACCCGCGCCACCTCACGCGCAAGGTGCTCACGGAGTTCGTCAAGGCCGGTGCACCGGAAGAGATCCTGTTCGTCAGCAAGCCGCACATCGGCACCTTCCGGCTCGTCGGCATGGTCGAGAAGATGCGTGCCGAGATCGAGTCGCTGGGCGGCGAGGTCCGTTTCCGGCAACGCGTGGCCGACGTGCTCATCGAGGCGGGCCAAACGCACGGCAGCGAACGGCCCTCGAATCGCCTCTGCGGCGTGGTGCTCGCCAGCGGCGAGGAGATCGCCGCCGACCACGTCGTGCTGGCGCTGGGCCACAGCGCGCGCGACACCTTCGAGATGCTGTACCGGCGCGGCGTCCACATGGAACCGAAGCCGTTTTCGGTGGGCGTGCGCATCGAGCACCCGCAAAGCGTGATCGACCGCGCCCGCTTCGGCCCGAATGCCGGCCACCCCATCCTTGGCGCCGCCGACTACAAGCTGGTGCACCACGCCAGCAACGGGCGCACGGTGTACAGCTTCTGCATGTGCCCGGGCGGCACCGTGGTCGCCGCCACCTCGGAGCCCGGCGGCGTCGTCACCAACGGCATGAGCCAGTACTCGCGCAACGAGCGCAACGCCAACGCCGGGCTGGTGGTGGGCGTGACCCCGCAGGACTACCGGCAGGACGGCGCCGCCGGCGGCCCGGTGCACCCGCTGGACGGCGTCGCCTTCCAGCGCCGGTGGGAGTCACGCGCCTACGAGCTGGGCGGCGGCGGCTACGTGGCGCCGGGGCAGCTGGTGGGTGACTTCGTCAAGGGCCAGGCCTCGAAAGCGCTCGGCGGCGTGCTGCCGTCATACCAGCCCGGCGTGCACCTCACCGACCTGGCGGCACCGGGCCGCGGCGCGCTGCCGGACTACGTGCTGGCGGCGCTGCGCGAGGCGCTGCCGAGCTTCGAGCGCCAGATCAAGGGCTACGCCATGCCCGACGCCGTGCTCACCGGCGTCGAGACGCGGACCTCGTCGCCGCTGCGCATGACGCGCGGCAGGAACCTGCAGAGCCTGAACGTGGCGGGCCTGTACCCGGCCGGCGAGGGCGCGGGTTATGCCGGCGGCATCATGTCGGCCGGCGTCGACGGCATCGAGGTGGCCGAGGCGCTGGCGGCGGAAATTCTGGGGCTGACCGTCGCCTGACTGGCGAATGTCGTGCCGGCACGGGCGCTTCAGCCGGTGCCCGCGTCATTTGCCTATGCAGAACCGCCCGAAGATCTCGCCCAGCAGGTCCTCGGTGCTGAACTCGCCCGTGATCTCGCCCAGCGCCCGGTGCGCCAGTCGCAACTCCTCGGCCAGCAGTTCCAGCGCCGCGTCGCGCGCCGCGGCGTGCTGTTGCGCCGCCTGCACATGCCCCAGCGTGCGCCGCAGCGCCTGCACGTGGCGCGTGCGCGCAATGAACAGGCCTTCGGGCGCGGCCTGCCAGCCGGCCTGCTGCAGCAGCGCCCGACGCAGGCCATCGAGCCCGAGGCCGCTGCGCGCCGAGATCAGCACGCCGGGCGTTGGCGTCTGTCCGCCAGCTTTCGGCGCCGGCTCGGCCAGCCCGAGCGCCGCGGCGCGCTCGGCCGCCCCGGGCAGGTCGGCCTTGTTGTAGACCTGCAGCACCGGCACGCCCGCCGGCAGCCGCGCGGCAATCGCCGCATCGGCCGCCATGGCTTGCGGCTCGCCGAGGTGGCCGAGGTCGTGCAGGAACAGCACCGCGTCGGCGTCGCCGATGGCCTCCCAGCTGCGGCCGATGCCGATGCGCTCGACCTCGTCGGCGGCGTCGCTGCGCAGGCCTGCGGTATCGATCACGTGCAGCGGCACGCCTTCGATCTGGATCGTCTCACTGACACGGTCGCGCGTGGTGCCGGGAATCGGCGTGACGATCGCCAGCTCCGCCCCGGCCAGCGCGTTGAGCAGCGAGCTCTTGCCCACGTTGGGCTGGCCCGCGATGACGACGCGCAGCCCCTCGCGCAGCAGAGCACCCTGCCGAGCGCGTGTGAGTGCTTGCTCCAGTGTGGTTTCGACGGCGTCGAGTCGAGCCCGCGCGCCGGCCCGTTCCAGGAAGTCGATCTCCTCCTCGGGGAAGTCCAGCGTCGCCTCGACCAGCATGCGCAGGTCCACGATGCGCGCGGCCAGTTGCGTCACCTCGGTCGAAAACGCCCCCGACAGCGACCGCGCCGCCGATCGCGCCGCGGCCTCGGTACTGGCGTCGATCAGGTCGGCCACCGCTTCGGCCTGCGCCAGGTCGAGCTTGTCGTTGAGAAAGGCGCGCTCGGTGAATTCGCCCGGGGCCGCCAGCCGCAGGCCGGGCAGGGCCTGCAGGCAGCGCGCCAGCAGCAACTGCAGCAGCACGGGGCCGCCATGCGCCTGCAGCTCGATCACGTCTTCGCCGGTGTACGAATGCGGTGCCGGGAAGTGGATGGCCAGGCCGCGGTCCAGCGGCTGGCCGTCGCCGCCGATGAAGGGCAGCAGGGTGGCTTGGCGCGGCACCAGCGGGTGCCCACAAACGGCCTGGATGAGTGCCGAAAGGTCGCGCCCCGAGGCGCGAACGATGCCCACCGCGCCGCGGCCGGGTGCCGTGGCCACGGCCACGATGGGGTCACGGTGACGGCCGGGCAGGAGCCCGGTGGCTGTGGCAGCGGCGCGCATCTGGTACTGATTCTGGCGCGCCGCTGAAACGCCGGGCAGGTGTGGCGCGGGTGGAGCGGTGCGCCACCCCGTGGGGCTTTGCGCCTGGACCTCCTGAGCCGGCTTCTCGCGAAGCCGGGTCGCCCGCATGTCCGGATAGTCGGCCGTTCGAAGGCCGGATTCAACCCCCATCCAGGGGAGTGCCCGGCCGCCGGCGTGACGTGTTGCGCAGCGCGTGCGCTATTTGCCCAGCACGCCGAGCCGCTTGTTGATGTACCACTGCTGCGCAATCGACAAGATGTTGTTCGTCAACCAGTACAGCACCAGACCGGCGGGGAAGAAGAAGAACATGAAGCCGAAGGCCAGCGGCATGAACCACATCAGCTTGGCCTGCATGGGGTCGGGCGGCGTCGGGTTGAGCCACACCTGGAAAAGCGACGACGCCGTCATCAGCACCGGCAGGATGAACCACGGGTCCTTGGCCGACAGGTCGGTGATCCAGCCGATCCACGGCGCGTTGCGCATCTCCACGCTGCTCAGCAGCACCCAGTACAAGGCGATGAAGAACGGCATCTGCACCACGATGGGCAGGCAGCCGCCCAGCGGGTTGACCTTTTCCTCGCGGTAGATGCGCATCATCTCCTGCTGCATCTGCTGCGGCTTGTCCTTGTAGCGCTCGCGCAGTTCGGTCACCTTGGGTGCCACGGCCTTCATCTTGGCCATGCTGCGGTAGGCGCTGGCGTTGAGCCAGTAGAAGGCGATCTTCAGCAGCACCACCAGCGCCACGATGGCCCAGCCCCAGTTGCCGATGAACGCGTGCAGCTGCGTGAGCAGCCAGAACAGCGGCTTGGACAGCACCGTGAACCAACCGTAGTCCTTGACCAGGTCGAGCCCCGGCGCCAGCGCGGCGAGCTTGTCCTCTTCCTGCGGGCCGGCGAACAGCGTCGCGTCGTGGCTGGCGGTGGCGCCGGGAGCCACTTCGCCCAGCGGCAGCACCATGGCCACCGTGTAGTGGTTGTCGGCCACCTTGGCGGTGCGGAACTCGCGTGGCCCGGCCACCGGCGCCAGCCAGGCCGACGCGAAGTAGTGCTGCACCATCGCCACCCAGCCGTCGTCGCCGTTCTTGGCGTGGCCGGCGTTGCCCTTGGCGATGTCCTTGAAGTCGACCTTCTGGAACTTGGTGGCGTCGGTGTAGACCGCCGGGCCGGTGAAAGTGAAGTAGAAGCTCGACTCGCCTTCGGGCGGGTTGCCGTCGCGCGCCAGCTGCAGGTAGAGCTGCGGCGTCACGGGCACCGCGGCGCCGTTGCTGAACTCGTGCTTCACGGCGATGGTGTATTCGCCGCGCTTGAACGTGTAGGTCTTGGCCAGCTTGGTGCCGTCGGCGCCTGTGGTCTCGAAGCGCAGCGCGATCTGCTGCGCTCCCGGGGCCAGCGTGCGCTCACCCGCCACCACGTTCATGGTCGTCAGGTGGTTGGGCAGCGTTAGCCCGGCCTGCCCGGTGATGAGTCCGCTCTGCGCCACGTACAGTCGTTTTGCGCTCTGCTCGAGCAGCATGACGTTACGGTTGCGGTCGGCGTGGTCGCGGTAACCCAGAAGTTCCAGCTGCACCAAGGTGCCGCCCTGGGCGCTGAAGGTGGCCTTGACGACGTCGGTGGTGACGGTGACCGATTCGCCGGCCGCCGGCGCGGTCGCAGGCGCCGGCAATGCAGCGGTGGCTGCAGCACCCGGCGCTGCAGCGGCCGGCGCAGGTACCGCGGCTGGCGCGGGTACCCCCACCGCCGCCGCTGCGGGCACGGCCGGGTCGGCGCCGGCACTCGCCGCCGGCGGCGGCGAACCGCCGAATAGCGACGGCTGGCCGCTGTGCTTGTTCCAGGCGTCCCACAGCAGGACGAGCGACATCGTGAACACCACCCACAGCAGGGTGCGGCGCATATCGGTCATGGCAGATTCCGGGTCGGCGGGCGGGGGTCGGCCGCCGTGGGGTCAGGGGTCGGTTGCGGGTCGGGGCCGGCGTGCAGGCCCAGGCGGGCAAACAGCCCGGCCGCGGGATTCGGAAAATTCTCGGGCACCGGATCACAGCCGCCATCGCACCACGGCTGGCAACGCAAGACACGCCAGCCGCCCAGCGCACCGCCGCGCAGGGCGCCGTGCCGCTGCAGGGCCTCGATGGTGTAGGCCGAACACGTCGGCTCGAAGCGGCAGGCATTGCCGATCCAGGGCCGCAGCAACAAGCGGTAGCCGCGCAACAGCAGGATCAGCACTTGCTGCGGCAATTGGACCAGGCGGGCGATCATGGCAGGGTCGGCGGCGCTTCAGCCAGCCACTCGCGACAGCAGGCGGTCGAGTTCGTCGTGTGCCGCGGCGGCCAGCGCAGCCGAGCGCGCAGAAACGAACGCGGTGGCCGAAAACGGCGCCCGCAGGCGCACCAGCCACAGCCCCCCCGGCAGGGCCGCGGCATGGCGGTGGAATGCGCCGCGAATCTGGCGCTTGAGCAGGCTGCGCGTGACGGACCGGCGGGCGTGTCGCTTGGGGACGACACAGCCGAGCCAGACCCCGCCGGGCAACTCATCCACAGGCTGTTGACATTCCGGTGCGGGCTCTGTGGATAACTTGCCAGAAACGGTCTCCGCTGCCACCGACTTGCGGGGCAACGGCCCGCTGGCGACGTGGTGCACGGCGAAGTGAGCACTTCGCGTGCGCGACGGCGTCGCGAGCACACGCTCGAAATCGGCTTTGTGGACGATGCGGCCGACCATGCTGGACCGGGGGCGGGGGGCGCCCCGGCGGGGTCAGGCGCGAGTTTCAGACCGCCAGGCGCTTGCGGCCCTTGGCACGCCGGGCATTGATGACGGCACGGCCACCTCGCGTCTTCATGCGCACGAGGAAGCCATGCGTACGGGCACGACGGATCTTGCTGGGCTGGTAGGTGCGCTTCATGGCGATTCCTGGAGGGGATATTGTGGCGGTGGAAAAGGGGGACGGTGCTCGCTCGGCAGCCAGGCAGCCCGCTGCTGCGTCGTGGCCGCGAAGTCGACAAGTCTGCCCCAGGCCGGCGTGTGCTACTGCCCAGGGCCCCTCGGCCAGCCGCGAGCTGAATTCGGGAAACCCACGATTACATCAAAAAATGCCTTTCCGGTCAAACACTTGCACCACGAGCCGCTGCACCTGAGAGGGCTTGACGGCAGCCAGGAATATGTGGATAACTGCGTTCCGCCGACCAAAGGCAATGCCGTTTCCGGCGGCTCCCCAAAGAAGATGTCCACAATGAGCCTCGACTTGTGGCAACGTGGTTGCGAGCGTCTCGCCGCCGAGTTGCCTGAACAGCAATACAACACCTGGATCCGACCCTTGGCCGCCACTCCGGCGGGCAGCGGCGTCGGCAGCGCCGACGCTGGGGGGGATGTCGTGGCCGTGCGCGTGCCCAACCGCTTCAAGCTCGACTGGATACGCACGCAGTACGCAGGCCGCATCGAGTCGGTGCTGACCGACCTGGCGGGCCGGCCGGTGCGGCTGGAACTGACCCTGGCCGCTCGCGCCGAAGCGCCCCAGGCTGCCCCCTCACCCCTGCACGGCGGCGCCATGGCGTCGGCGGCCGCCATCGCCATGGCCGCATTGGGCCGTGCGGCAGGCAACGGCGCCGGCGGCGCGCCCAACGGCACGGCGGTGGCGCGTGCGCCGGCACCGGCATCCACGCCGCACCGCTTGAACACGGCATTGACCTTCGACACCCTGGTCGCCGGCCGCGCCAACCAGATGGCCCGCACTGCCGCGCTGCACGTGGCCGGTGCGCCGGGTGCCATGTACAACCCGCTGTTCATCTACGGCGGCGTCGGCCTGGGCAAGACGCACCTGGTGCATGCCGTGGGCAACGCGCTGCTGAAGGACAACCCGAACGCCCGCGTGCTGTACCTGCACGCCGAGCAGTTCATCAGCGATGTCGTCAAGAACTACCAGCGCAAGACCTTCGACGAACTGAAGGCCAAGTATCACCACCTGGACCTGCTGCTCATCGACGACGTGCAGTTCTTCGCCGGCAAGGACCGCACGCAGGAGGAGTTCTTCAACGCCTTCGAAGCCCTGCTGGCCAAGCGCGCGCACATCATCATGACCAGCGACACCTACCCCAAGGGCCTGGTCGACATCGACGAACGGCTGAAGAGCCGCTTCGACGCCGGCCTGACGGTGGCCATCGAGCCGCCCGAGCTGGAGATGCGTGTCGCCATCCTGATCCGCAAGGCCCTGGCCGAAGGCACCGAGATGCCCGAGGACGTGGCCTTCTTCATTGCCAAGAACGTGCGCGCCAACGTGCGCGAACTCGAAGGCGCCTTGCGCAAGGTGCTGGCCTACAGCCGCTTCAACCACAAGGACATCAACATCAACCTGGCGCGCGACGCGCTGAAGGACCTGCTGAGCATCCAGAACCGGCAGATCGGCGTCGAGAATATCCAGAAGACGGTGGCCGACTTCTACAAGATCAAGGTCGCCGACATGTACAGCAAGAAGCGCCCAGCCAGCATCGCGCGGCCGCGGCAGATCGCCATGTACCTGGCCAAGGACATGACCAAGAAGAGCCTGCCCGAAATCGGCGAGCTCTTCGGCGGCCGCGACCACACGACCGTGCTGCACGCGGTGCGCAAGATCACCGCCGAGCGCACCACCAACCCCGAACTCAACCAGCAACTGCACGTGCTGGAACAAACGCTGAAGGGCTGATCGGGCATCCAGTCGCGAAGTCTGTGGAAAGCGCCGGCACAACTCTGCGCTTGCCCACAGACCGCACCCGACACCCGCACTTGTCCCCTTTTGCAGTACAGCGGCGAGGGTGTCGCACGCACAGGGTTCGCCGCCTCATAAACCCTTGATGGAAAAGGCGAAAATAGCCTTGTCCCCAAAAGTTGCGACACCCTACTACTGCTACCAAGTTTAAAAAGAGGAAGACATGATCGTTCTCAAAGCCGCGCAGGCCCAGGTCCTGGAAGCTCTGCAATCGGTGGCCGGCATCGTCGAGCGGCGCCACACGCTGCCGATCCTGGCCAACGTGCTGCTGCGCAAGAACGGTGACTCGATCGAATTCACGACCAGCGACCTGGAGATCCAGGTCCGTACCCACGCCACGCTGGGCGGCGACGCCGGCCAGATGGCCACCACGGTGGGCGCGCGCAAGCTCATCGACATCCTGCGTGCGCTGCCGGCCGACCAGGTCGTGACGCTGTCCTCGGCGGCGAACAAGCTCACGCTGCAGGGCGGCAAGAGCCGCTTCACGCTGCAGACGCTGCCGGCCGACGACTTCCCGCTGGTCAACGAAAGCGTCGACTTCGGCCCGACCTTCAGCGTGCCGCAGAAGACGCTGCGCGACCTCGTCAACCAGGTGCACTTCGCGATGGCGGTGCACGACATCCGCTACTACCTGAACGGCATCCTGTTCATCGCCGAGGGCAAGACGCTGACGCTGGTGGCCACCGACGGCCACCGCCTGGCGCTGGGCCAGGCGCAGCTGGAGTCCGAGGTGCCGATCAAACAGGAGGTGATCCTGCCGCGCAAGACCGTGCTCGAGCTGCAGCGGCTGCTGAGGGACGAAGAAACGCCGATCGAGATGCGATTCGCCAACAACCAGGCCAAGTTCGGCTTCTCGGGCATGGAGTTCGTGACCAAGCTGGTGGAAGGCAAGTTTCCCGACTACAACCGCGTCATCCCGCGCAACCACAAGAACGCACTCGTGCTGGGCCGCGCACCGCTGCTGTCCAGCCTGCAGCGCGCCGCCATCCTGACGAGCGAGAAGTTCAAGGGCGTGCGCGTCAACCTGGAACCCGGGCTGCTGCGCATCGCGTCGAGCAATGCCGAGCAGGAAGAGGCCAAGGAAGAACTCGAGGTCGACTACAACGGCGACGCCATCGACATCGGCTTCAACGTCACCTACCTCATCGACGTGCTGGCCAACATGAGCCAGGAGATGGTCAAGCTCGAACTGCAGGACAGCAGTGCCAGCGTGCTGATCAGCGTGCCCGACCAGACCGGGTTCAAGTACGTGGTGATGCCGATGAGGATCTAGGCCGCAGGGCGGCTTAGATCCTGCATCGGCATGCGATGCCCGAATGTTGGGCACCCCCCTGCCCCCCGCCGAGCGGGGGGTTCTGGCCAGAGGTTGAGAGGGCCTTGGCCCTCATCGAGAGTTCATGAGCGACATTCCCAGCAGCAAGAACAGCAACGACGGCGTCACCCAGCGCGAGCTGCCCTCTGCCGAAGGCCAGCACGCCAGCACCGGCAACGAGGCTTCGGCCGCCTACGGCGAAGGCAGCATCCAGATCCTCGAGGGCCTGGAAGCGGTGCGCAAGCGGCCGGGCATGTACATCGGCGACACCTCCGACGGTACCGGCCTGCACCACCTGGTCTTCGAGGTCGTCGACAACTCCATCGACGAGGCCCTGGCGGGCCACTGCGATGACATCGTCGTCACCATCCACAGCGACAACAGCATCAGCGTCGTCGACAACGGCCGCGGCATCCCCACCGGCGTGAAGATGGACGACAAGCACGAGCCCAAGCGCAGTGCCGCCGAGATCGCGCTGACCGAGCTGCACGCCGGCGGCAAGTTCAACCAGAACAGTTACAAGGTCAGCGGCGGCCTGCACGGCGTCGGCGTGAGCTGCGTCAATGCGCTGAGCAAGTGGCTGCGGCTGGTGGTGCGGCGCGACGGCAAGGTGCACGCCATCGACTTCAAGCGCGGCTTCACGCAGGACCGCATCGTCGAGAAACGCGACGGTTTCGACACCAGCCCGATGAAGATCACCGGCGAGACCGAAAAGCGCGGCACCGAGGTGCACTTCCTGCCCGACGACGAGATCTTCAGCAACATCGACTTCCACTACGACGTGCTGGCCAAGCGCCTGCGCGAGCTGAGCTTCCTGAACAACGGCGTGAAGATCCGCCTCGTCGACGAACGCAACGGCAAGGAGGACAACTTCGCCTTCGCCGGCGGCGTGCGCGGCTTCGTGCAGTTCATCAACACCGGCAAGAAGCCCTTGCACGGCAACATCTTCCACGCCATGGGCGACAAGCTCAGCGACCAGGGCACCAACATCGGCGTCGAAGTGGCGATGCAGTGGAACGACGGCTACAACGAGAACGTGCTGTGCTTCACCAACAACATCCCGCAGCGTGACGGCGGTACCCACCTCACCGGCCTGCGCGCCGCGATGACACGCGTCATCAACAAGTACATCGACGACAACGAAATGGCCAAGAAGGCCAAGGTCGAGATCGCCGGCGACGACATGCGCGAAGGCCTGGCCTGCGTCATCAGCGTCAAGGTGCCCGAGCCCAAGTTCAGCAGCCAGACCAAGGACAAGCTGGTGAGCAGCGAAGTGCGCGGCCCGGTCGAGGACATCGTCTCCAAGCTGCTCACCGACTGGCTGCTGGAAAACCCGGTCGACGCCAAGATCATCTGCGGCAAGATCGTCGACGCCGCGCGCGCCCGCGAGGCGGCGCGCAAGGCGCGCGAGATGACCCGCCGCAAGGGCGTGCTCGACGGCCTGGGACTGCCCGGCAAGCTGGCCGACTGCCAGGAAAAGGACCCCGCGCTGTGCGAGATCTACATCGTCGAAGGTGACTCTGCCGGCGGCAGCGCCAAGCAGGGCCGCGACCGCAAGTTCCAGGCGATCCTGCCGCTGCGCGGCAAGATCCTCAACGTCGAGCGCGCGCGCATGGAGCGGCTGCTCAGCAGCGACAGCATCGTGACGCTGATCACCGCTTTGGGCACCGGCATCAGCACGGCGCCGGGCACCGGGGCCAGCCCGGCGCCGGGCAGCGACGACTTCAACATCGACAAGCTGCGCTACCACCGCATCATCATCATGACCGACGCCGACGTCGATGGCGCGCACATCCGCACCCTGCTGCTGACCTTCTTCTACCGCCAGATGCCGGTGCTGGTGGAGCGCGGGCACATCTACATCGCGCAGCCGCCGCTGTACAAGGTCAAGCACGGCAAGCACGAGCAATACCTGAAGGACGGCAACGAGCTCGACGCCTTCCTGCTGGAGGTGGCGCTGACCGGCGCCGTGGTGCTGCCCGACGGCACCCGGGAAGGCGGCCGCCCGGCCATCGAGGGCAGCGCGCTCGAAAGCCTGGCGCGCAGCTACCTGCTGGCCACCACGGTGATCGAGCGCCTGTCGAACTGGATGGACCTGGATGCGCTGCGCGCGATGGCCAACGGTCTGCTGCTGGACCTGGACAGCACGGCCGCCGCCGAGGCCAGCGCGGTGGCGTTGCAGGCGGCGCTGAACGACGCCGAGGTGAGCGCCGAGTTCGACGCCCGCACCGACAAGCACATCCTGCGCATCAGCCGCCGCCACCACGGCAACATCAAGAGCAGCGTCGTCACGCAGGACTTCCTGCACGGCGCCGACTATGCCGCGCTGAAGGAGTCGGGCCTGACCTTCAACGGCCTGCTGGGGCCCGAGGCCGTGGTGCGACGTGGCGAAGGCGAACGTTTGAAGGAACAGAAGCTGGCCGATTTCCGCGCCGCCATGGGCTGGCTGATGCAGCAGGCCGAAAGCGCCGTCGGCCGCCAGCGCTACAAGGGCCTGGGCGAGATGAACCCGTCGCAGCTGTGGGAAACGACGATGGACCCCGCCGTGCGCCGGCTGCTGCGCGTGCAGATCGACGACGCCATCGAAGCCGACCGCGTGTTCACGATGCTGATGGGCGACGAGGTCGAACCGCGGCGGGAGTTCATCGAGAGCAATGCGCTCAGGGCGGCGAACATCGACGTCTGACGCGCGCCGCGCCCGGCATTCAAGTGGAACAGGGAAACGATGGACAAGCCTTGGCTCGCGCAGTATCCGGCCGGCATCCCGGCTGAAGTCAACGTCGACGCGTTCGCGTCGCTGAAGGACGTGCTGGCCGCCAGTTGCGCGCGTTTTGCGGACCGGCCGGCCTACGACTCGATGGGCACGGTGATGACGTTCCGGCAGCTCGACGACGCCAGCCGCGCCTTTGCCGCCTGGCTGCAGAAAGGCGCCCGCCTGCAACGCGGCGACCGCGTCGCGCTGATGATGCCGAACCTGCTGCAGTACCCGGTGGCGCTGTTCGGTGCCTTGCGCGCCGGCATGGTGGTCGTCAACGTCAACCCGCAGTACACGCCGCGCGAACTCGAGCACCAGCTCAAGGACGCCGGCGTCGCCGCCATCGTCGTGCTGGAGAACTTCGCGCACACGCTGGCGCAGGTGGTGCCGTCCACGCCGGTGCGCACGATCGTCACGACGCAGGTCGGCGACCTGCTGCCGCCGCTCAAGCGGCTGCTCGCCAACGCCGTCGTCAAGCACGTGAAGAAGATGGTGCCGCCGTGGCGTCTGGACGGCGCGGTGGGCTTCAGGCAGGTGCTGGCGGCCGGCCGCGCGCAGCCGCTCGACGCGGTGACGCTGGGCCACGACGACCTCGCCTTCCTGCAGTACACCGGCGGCACCACCGGTGTGGCCAAGGGCGCGATGCTCAGCCACGGCAACATGGTGGCCAATGTGCTGCAGGTGGCGGCGTGGATCGGGCACGACATGAAGGACGGTGAAGAGACGCTGGTCATCCCGCTGCCGCTGTACCACGTGTTTGCGCTGACGGGGGCGCTGTCCTTCTTCAGCAGGGGCACGCGCACCGTGCTGGTAGCGAACCCGCGCGACATGCCGGCGTTCATCAAGGCGCTCAAGGCCTCGCGGCTGTCGGCGATCATCGGCGTCAACACGCTGTTCCGGGCGCTGCTCGACGCGCCGGGCTTTGCCGAGGTCGACCTCAGCCGGCTCAAGCTGGCCGTCGCCGGCGGCATGGCCGTGCAGCACGTGGTGGCGCAGCGCTGGAAGCAGGCCACGGGCGTGCCGCTGGTGGAAGGCTACGGTCTCACCGAGTCGGCGCCGGTGGCGATCGCCAACCCGACCGACGTCGCCGAATGGAGCGGCGGCATCGGCGTGCCGCTGCCGAGCACCGAGGCGGCGATCCTCGGCGACGACGGCCAGCTGCTGGCGCCCGGCGAGGTGGGCGAGATCGGCCTGCGCGGACCGCAGGTGATGAAGGGCTACTGGAAGCGGCCCGACGAAACCGCGCAGGCCTTCAGCGCCGACGGCTGGCTGCGCACCGGCGACATGGGCGTGATGGACGAGCGCGGCAGCTTCCATCTCACCGACCGCAAGAAGGACATGATCGTGGTCTCGGGTTTCAAGGTCTTCCCGAACGAAATCGAGGACGTGCTGACCATGCACCCCGGCGTGCTGGAGGCCGCCGTCGTCGGCGTGCACGACGAACGCGCGGGCGAGGCCGTCAAGGCGGTGGTGGTGCGCAGGGACCCCGCCCTGACCGAGGCCGAGTTGCTGGCGCACTGCAAGCAGCACCTGACAGGCTACAAGATGCCGCGTTTCGTCGAGTTCCGCAGCGAGCCGCTGCCGAAGACCAACCTCGGCAAGATCCTGCGGCGCGAGCTGCGCGGGGCCGCACCGGCAGCGGCGGCCACGCCGGCGCCGGCGCATGCCGCGTGAGCTGCGTCCCGTGAGCCCGCCGTCGCCCTACCGCCCACGCCGACTCGGCCTGCGCGACGGCCGGCAGGTGACGCTGCGCGCGATCGCCGAGTCCGACGCGCCCGACATCCAGCGCGCCTTCGACCGCCTGTCCTCGGCTTCGCGCTACCAGCGTTTCCTGCACCACAAGAAACAACTCAGCGCCGACGCGCTCGCGCGCGGCGTGCACCCGCGTCCGGGGCAGGACTTCGCGTTCGTCGCCACGGTGCCGCGGACCGATGGCGTCGACATTGTCGGCGCGGCGCAGTACGTGCGTGCCATGGAAAGCGATGCCAGCACCTGCGAGTTCGCGATCACGGTGGCCGAAGAGTGGCGCGGCAGCGGCCTGGCCCGGCACCTGCTGGCCTGCCTGCTGCGCCGCGCCCGGCGCGACGGCTACACGCTGATGGAGGGCCTGGTGATGGCCGACAACGCGCCGATGCTCGCGCTGGCGCGCAAGCTCGGGTTCACGGTCGAACCGGCACCGCCAGAGGGCACCGTGGTGCGCGTGCTGCGCAATCTGGTGCCGCCGCTGCGACGACAGGCGCGGCCGCCGAAGCCACCGAAGGCGCAGTGACGGGGTCTGGGCCGCAGCGCCGCGGCCAGCCGCGCGCAGGCCTCGCATCGGCGCCGGGTGGTAGCCTTTGAACCCGTCACCGCACACCGGAGCGAAGCACCTTGCGCATTGCCACCTACCAGATCCAGGGCCGCCGCCACGTCGGGCAGGTTTCGGCCGACGGCCTGAGCGTCAC
>CAYJOA010000078.1:10644-21430 GCA_964371495.1 uncultured Rubrivivax sp. | reverse complement strand
CGCGCCGCAAGCGCAACGCCGCCCGCGGCCGCCCGGCGGCCATCGTCTAGCATGATCTTCGAATCGACGTCGACCCGGCATCCCCCGCAAAGCCCCAGGAGACCCCCATGCATCTGCCCGGTTTGAACTTTCAGCTCGGCGAGGACATCGACGCTCTGCGCGACACGGTGCGTGCCTTCGCCCAGGCCGAGATCGCGCCGCGCGCCGCCGAGACCGACCGCAGCGACCAGTTCCCGATGGACCTGTGGCGCAAAATGGGCGAGCTCGGCGTGCTGGGCATCACCGTGCCCGAAGAAGACGGTGGCGCCGGCATGGGCTACCTGGCGCACATGATCGCCATGGAGGAGATCAGCCGCGCCAGCGCCAGCATCGGCTTGAGCTACGGCGCGCACAGCAACCTGTGCGTCAACCAGATCAAGCGCAACGGCAACGCCGCGCAAAGGCGCAAGTACCTGCCCCGGCTGATCAGCGGCGAACACGTCGGCGCGCTGGCGATGAGCGAGTCGGGTGCCGGCAGCGACGTCATCGGCATGAAGCTGCGCGCCGAGGAGCGCGGCGGCGCCTACGTGCTCAACGGCACCAAGATGTGGATCACCAACGGCCCCGACGCCGACGTGATGGTGGTCTACGCCAAGAGCGACCCGCAGATGGGCGCGCGCGGCGTCACCGCCTTCATCGTCGAGAAGGGCATGCCGGGCTTCGGTACCGCGCAGAAGCTCGACAAGCTGGGCATGCGCGGCAGCCACACCGGCGAGATGGTGTTCGACAACGTCGAGGTGCCGGCCGAGAACATCCTCGGCCAGCTCGGCGGCGGCGCCAGGGTGCTGATGAGCGGGCTGGACTACGAACGCGCGGTGCTGGCCGCCGGCCCCATCGGCATCATGCAGGCGGTGATGGACAACGTCGTGCCCTACACCCACGACCGCAAGCAGTTCGGCCAGAGCATCGGCGAGTTCCAGCTCATCCAGGGCAAGGTCGCCGACATGTACACCGTGCTGCAGGCCGGCCGCGCCTTCTGCTACACGGTGGGCAAGAACCTCGACCTGCTCGGCGCCGAGCACGTGCGCCAGGTGCGCAAGGACTGCGCCAGCGTCATCCTGTGGTGCGCCGAGAAGGCCACCTGGATGGCCGGCGAAGGCATCCAGATCTTCGGCGGCAACGGCTACATCAACGACTACCCGCTCGGCCGCCTGTGGCGCGACGCCAAGCTGTACGAGATCGGTGCCGGCACGAGCGAGATCCGCCGCATGCTCATCGGCCGCGAGCTGTTCGCCGAGACGATGTGACGGCGCCGGCCCCACGGGCCGGTGAACGAGCGCCCTGCCGGGCGTGAGGGTGCGCCAGATCACGCCATCGCCCGCGGTCGGCCTGCACGCGGCTCACGAAGCTTGCCTGCAGCGCAGCCGGCAGGCTGGCTGCGGCTCGCGCGGTCCAGCCGGCCTCGTGCTCGCGCAGCGCGCTCGCAGCGGCCCCGTCGCCCAGCCAGTCCGCCGTGCAGGCCAGTTGCAGCCACAGCGTCGGGCGGTCCAGGCCGGATGGCGCCAAGGTCATCGCGGCTGTCGACACTGCCGGCCATCGCACCGCGGCCTCCGCGGTCCGACCCTGGACGCACAGCTCGAAGAGCGTCAGCGCGTGCGCCGCAACGGCATGTCCCATCAGGTCCAGCGTTTCCGCCTCGGCCGCCACGAGCGCTGCCAGATGGCTGGCCTCGTCGGGCGCGAGCTCGCGGCAGCGCTCGAGTTCGATGGCCAGCCGGACGTCGGCACGATCGCCCGCGGCCAGCACGGCCAGAGCCTGGTTCATGTGTCGGCCCGCGGTACGGCCCAGTGCGCGCTCGAGCAGACCCCGCGCGGCCAGCCTGCGGGCGACGACGAAAGGCGGCAGGCCTTCGTCGCCGCCACCCAGCAGGCGCGCGGCGCGCGCCGGCTGCCCGAGTTGCAGCCACAACAAGGCCAGATGTGACTGCGTGTTGCCCACCCACAGCGTGTTGTCATCGGCCTCGAAGGTCGCCAGAGAGCGCTCCAGCCGTTCGAGGGCCTGACCAAGGTGCCCGGCATCCCGGCACATCGCACCCAGCGTCATGTCGAACCCGGCAGCCAACCCCCCCAGGCCGTCGGCCTCGCTGCGTAGCCGCAGGCCGGCCTCGGTGGCCTTCACGGCGGCCTCGGCATCACCCCAGTAGACGCGATTGACGCCGAGGTTGACGTGCATGGTGGCCGCGGTGCCGACATCCCTGGCGGACACCGACAGGGCCAGCCCGCGCTGCAGCACCTCGAAGCCTTCGCGCCGGCGATTGCAGCGCTCGAGCACGGTGCCGTATTCGCCCAGGAACTCGTAGCGCGGGCGCATCGCCGACAGCGTGTCGAGCCTGGGTCGTTGGGCCTCGAGCACGCCTGCCGCCTCGCGCTGGCGGCCGAGGTTGACCAGGGCCACGGCATGGCGGCGGGCCGCGAGGAGCGCCAGTTCGATGTCGCCGGCGTCGACGGCAGCAGCCACCGCCGCCGGCATGGCCTGCACGACGGCGTCGAACTCGCCGAAGACGATTTGCGCCTCGGCGCAGGCGGTCGCGCGCAGGGCTGCCTGGGTGGCGCGGGCAGGCAGTCGGTCCAGTTCGGCCAGCGCCTGTCGCAACGTGCCGGCGTCGGCGTACTGGACCAGCGGCCCGATGCGATCACAAAGAGTCGCAAACCGCCGCTCGACCAGACCGGCACGGTCGAAGCAAACGGCCGCCGCGGCCAGCAGTTCCGCTTCCTCGCGGCGGCGGCCCGCGTGCAGCGCCGCATGGGCTGCCGCCAGGAAAGCCGGCGCTGCCGCTGCCCAGACACCGGCGGCGCGCCAGTGTTCAGCCACATGGGCCGGCGGCGCGCCTGCGTCGGCAGCGGCTGCCGCGATCTGCGCGTGCAGCTCTCGCGCCACCGGTGCCGGCACGCTGTCGCGGCAGGCTTCCCGCACGAGATCGTGCACGAAACCCTGTGCACTGGTGAACTGCGCCGCCTCGAGCTCGGCCCAGGGGTCGGCGAGGTCGATCACGTGCACGCCGAGCACGCGCGCCCCCAGCGGCAGGCTGAAGTCGGCGCCGGCCAGGGCTGCCAGCTGCGCCAGTCGACGCGCCGCCGCTCCGAGGCTGCGCAGGCGCAGGTCGACGAGGCGTCCTACCGACTGCGGCACCGGCAAAGGCAGCGTCGGCCGCGCGGCCAGCGCACCCTGCGCAATGCGCGCCGCACGCAGGGTCTCCAGCATGGCCATCGGGTTGCCGCCCGCGTGCCGGTACAGCGGTTCCGCCCAGGCATCGACGACGAGGCCGGGCAGTGCCAGGTCGGCCAGCAGTTCGGCCACCGCAGCCACGTCCAGGCCGCCGAGCGGCACCTCTTCGACGCGGCCGGGGTCCTGCTCGGCCAGCCACTGCTGCAGCACGAGAGGGCGCTCACCGTCGCGCGTCGACAGCAGCCATCGCACCCCGGTGTCGGCGGCCGGTGCACACAGGCGCAACAGCAGTTCGAGCGATGCATCGTCGGCATGGTGCAGGTCGTCGATGCAGTGCAGCCACAGGCCCGCCGCCACGGCCTTTGCCAGCAGGCGTTGCGCCGCCGCCGCCAAGCGCTGCGGGTGCAGTGCGCCGGCCGCCTCCGGACCGCCGCCGTCCAGCAGGCGCAACAGATCGTCGATCTCGGCCGCCTCGGACGACATGCCGGTCTGGCGCCGCAACGATGCCAGCCAGCGCGCGGCCGTCGCATACGCCACGGCGCGGTCGCCCGCGACGGCGCCGCCACCGGCGACGGCCTCCGGCAGACACGCCCACTCCGCCATCAGGCGCGACTTGCCGATGCCCGCCGGGCCGCACAGCACCACCACCCGTCCCGCGGCCAGGGCCTCGTCGGCGGCGCGGCGCGGCAGGTCGCGTCCGACGATCCGCGGGGGCCGCAGCAGCGCCACTGGGGGCGGCGTGGCCAGCGCCAGAGCGGGCGGGGTACTGCGCGCGACCAGCGCGACCAGGTCGAGGGTTTCGCTGCCGGGGGGTTCACCCAGCAGTTCGTGCAGCTGGGTGCGGCAGCGTTCGAAGGCCGCGAGCGCAGCCGCGCGGTCGCCGCGCAGATAGTGCAGCCGCATCAGGCGACGGTGGACGTGCTCCGCACCCGGCTCGTCGTCGACGAGTCGGGTCGCCAGCCGCAGCGCATCGGCCAGGCGTCCGGCCGCCTCGTGTCGCTCGCACAGCGCGAGCCAGCGTTCTCGCCGTTCGCGCTGCCAGCGCAGCCGCGCGCCAGCCAGCCAGTGCGCGAAGCCGTCGAGTCCGGTGTCGTCCAGGCCGGCAAGCAGTTCCCCTTCCGGCGGTGCGTCGTCTGCGGCACCGCCATCGCCGAGCTCGTGCACCACTGCCGTGGACAGGGTGATCAGCTTGTCGCCCTGCACGACGTCGAAACCGGCGCCGCGCCGGAGGCGGTGCAGGCGCTGGCGCAGGCTGAGCGCGGCGCGCCGCGCATCGCTGTCGGGCCACAGCAGCGCAGCGGCGCGCCGCCTCTCGACGGGCCCGTCGATGGCCAGCAGCGCCAGCAGCGCCGCATCATGGCGTGACAAGGGCACCAGGCGCCCGTCGTCCAGGTACAGGCGGGGCGCGCCCAGCAGATGCAGGCGAAGGCGCGGTGTCGGTGCTTCGGGTGGGCGATCCATGGCCGGTGTGTGTGCAGCGGCGCGCACCGTAGCACGCCGCGGTGTCGGGGCGCTGCAGGCGTGGCCGGCCCGGGGCCCCCTGACCTGCGGGGGGTCGACGTGCCCGACCGGGCCGGCGCACTAACGCGCTGGTAACGCCGGTCCGGTCCAATTCGCCAGCAGCAAGCATCGACCTGGAGAACGTCATGACCGTCCGCCCTCGCGCCGCCGTGCGCATGCCGTCGTGGTTTCCCGCGGCCCTGTTGGCCGTCGCGACCTGGCCCGCCACGGCGGCCACCGTGACCCACTGGTCGGCGCGCGCGCTGAATTCGAACGAGTACATCCGCAGTGACGAGTACGCCGCAACCGACAACGGATCGGTCAAGAACTACAGCGGCCAGGCGACCGAGGGTGGGGCCGCCGGCAGCCGCAACTTCGCTTACTCCGTGCCCGCCGGCGGCTACGTGATCCGCACCGAGACCAGCGACGTCTACGCCCGGGCCGACCTGGCCACCGCCGAGCTGAAGGCGCGCGCCGTGCTCGGCCTCAGCGGCAACCTTGCCGGCAGCACCGGCAGCAGCCCCGCGTTCGGCGAGCGGGCGGCGACGGCGCGCGCCGAGGCCTCTTTCGCCGATCGCTTTTCGATGGTCGGTGCGGCGGGCAGTGCCTATTCCTGGCAGTCCGGCGACCGCTTCACGTTCACCTTTGCGGCCGACGGCGTGGTCGACATCCCGGGGGGCTATGCCACCCCCCTGAGCAGTTCGCTGATGAACTGGGCGTCGTTGCGATTCAACGTCTACCGTGTCGGCGGACTGCAGGCGATCGAGGACCTCTCGAACTTCGACTACTTTGCCTACGCCGATCTCCATGGTTTCGACGCCGCGTCCGCGGAGTACTTGCGCCTGGCCGGCGAGGTCGACAGCCGCGCTCTCACCAGCACCGGCTGGTGCCTCGGCGACAACCGCACCCTGGCGGGATTCTGCGGCGGTGCCGGCTTCGCCCAGGTCGTGCTCGGCGCCGACCCGGTGCCCTTGAGCTTCGAGTTCGACCCGGGGGGTGACTTCGAGTGGATCGCCAGCCTCGAGATGGACGTGGCGATGGACCTGTCGTATGCGAACCAGGTCGTCGGCCTGGACTTCTCGAACACCGTGACCGCCGGCTTCGAGGCCCCGCAAGGGGTGCAGGTGCGTTCGTCATCGGGACTGTTCCCGAACGCTGCCGTGCCCGACGGCACGGTGCCCGAGCCGTCGACGCTGGCCCTGCTGCTGGTGTCCGGCGCCGGGCTGGGTTGGCTGCGCCGGAACCCGCGGCGCGTGCGAACGGGCTCGCGCTGACGGACCTCGGGGCGGACGACGCCGCGGGCGCGCCCGGTCAAGCGCCCGGGCGACGAGGCGTGGACCCGTAAACTGCGGTGTGCCGCGTCTGGCGGCAGCCAGGTGCCACCGTATGACCGCAGAACTGACCGACCTCTTTGCCCGCAACAAGTCCTGGGCCGCCGCCACCGAGCAGCGCGAGCCGGGCTTCTTCACCCGGCTGGCGCAGCAGCAAAGCCCACGTTACATGTGGATCGGCTGCGCCGACAGCCGCGTGCCGGCCAACGAGATCACCGGGCTGGACCCGGGCGAGGTCTTCGTCCACCGCAACGTGGCCAACGTCGTCGTGCACTCCGACCTCAACGCGCTGTCGACGATCCAGTTCGCCGTCGAGCACCTGTTGGTCGAGCACATCATGGTGGTGGGCCACTACGGTTGTGCCGGCGTGCGCGCGGCGCTGCGCGGCACGCGCGTGGGCCTGGCCGACAACTGGCTGCGCCACGTGCAGGACGTGCGGCTGCGCCACCGCAGGCGCCTGGAGCACCTGTCGCCGGCCGAGCAGGAAGATACCTTGTGCGAGATGAACGTCATCGAGCAGGTCGGCAACGTGGCGCTGTCCACGGTGCTGCAGGACGCCTGGGCGCGTGGCCAGAAGGTGGCGGTGCACGGCTGGGTCTACGGCCTGCGTGACGGGCTGCTGAAGGACCTGGACGTCACCATGCACGGCCCCGACGCCGTGGTGCCGGTGTTCACGGCCGCGCTCAAGCGCTACCCGCGCGTGGATACGCGAGACGAGGCCGCTGAAGCCGACTGAACGCCACCGCATGTTCCCGCACGAGCTGACCGACAGCCGCGCCTTCGACATCGCCCTGGCGCTGCGCGACGGTTTCGACCGCCACTACCGCCTGTTCCGCGAAACGAGCGCGGCTGCCAAGGGCCGCTTCGAGCAGGCCGACTGGCACGGCCAGCAGCGGGCCCAGGCCCAGCGCATCGAGTTCTACGACCAGCGTGTCGACGAGGCCGTCGACCGCCTGCGCCGCGAGTTCAACGTCGAGGCGCTGTCGATGGACACCTGGCAGCAGGTCAAGCTGCACTACATCGGCCTGCTGACCGACCACCACCAGCCCGAACTCGCCGAGACCTTCTTCAATTCGGCGACGGCCAAGATGCTGCACCGCAGCTACTTCCGCAACGACTTCATCTTCGTGCGGCCGGCCATCAGCACCGAATACATCGAACCCGACGGACCGGGCGCCACGCCGACCTACCGCGCCTACTACCCGGGCCGCGACGGGCTGCACGCGACCTGGGTGCGCATCGTCAGCAACTTCCAGCTCGAACTGCCGTTCGAGGACCTGGACCGCGACGTCGAGCACGTGGTGCAGGCCATGGTGTCCGAACTCGGCGGCTTCCGGCCGCGACCCAACTTCCAGATCCAGGTGCTGTCCAGCCTGTTCTACCGCAACAAGGGCGCCTACCTCGTCGGCAAGATCATCAACGGCTTCAACGAGACGCCGCTGGCGCTGCCGATCCTGCACCGCGTGCCCGACGGCGGCGTGCAGCAAGACCGTCGGCAAAGCCGGCTGGTGATCGATGCCGCGCTGTTCGGCGAGGACGACCTGCTGATGATCTTCAGCTACGCGCGCGCCTACTTCATGGTCGACATGGAGGTGCCCAGCGCCTACGTGCACTTCCTGCGCTCGCTGATGCCGCGCAAGCCGCGCGCCGAGCTCTACAACACGCTGGGCCTGCAGAAGCACGGCAAGAACCTCTTCTACCGCGACTTCCTGGCCCACCTGCGACATTCCTCCGACCAGTTCCGCATCGCCCCCGGCATCAAGGGCATGGTCATGCTGGTCTTCGACCTGCCGTCGTTCCCCTACGTCTTCAAGGTCATCAAGGACTTCTACCCGCCGCAGAAGGACACCACGCGCGAGCAGATCAAGGCCAAGTACCTGCTCGTCAAGCAGCACGACCGCGTCGGCCGCATGGCCGACACGCTGGAGTACAGCAACGTCGCCTTCCCGCGCCAGCGTTTCGACGAGGAGCTCGTGGCCGAACTGCGCCGCTACTGCCCCAGCCTGCTCGAGGAAGACGGCGACATGCTCGTCATCCGCCACGTCTACATCGAGCGCCGCATGATCCCGCTCAACATCTACCTGCAGGAGGCCGACGCCGAACAGATGGCGCATGCGGTGGTCGAGTACGGCAACGCCATCAAGGACATGGTGGCGGCCAATATCTTCCCCGGCGACATGCTGTGGAAGAACTTCGGCGTCACGCGCCACGGCAAGGTCGTCTTCTACGACTACGACGAGATCGAATACATCACCGACTGCAACTTCCGCCGCGTGCCCGAGCCGCGCAACGAGGAAGAGGAAATGTCGGGCGAGGTCTGGTACACGGTCGGCCCCCACGACGTCTTCCCCGAGACCTTCGGCCCCTTCCTGCTGGGCAATGCGCAGGTGCGCGAAGTCTTCATGGCGCACCATGCCGACCTGCTGGACGCCGCCTTCTGGCAGGGCCACAAGGAGCGCATCCTGGCCGGCCACGTGCACGATGTCTTTCCCTACGAGCCGTCCAAGCGTTTCTCGCTGCGGCCGGCACAATGACGGCCCGACCCGTTCAAGGAGCTCACCATGGCTGATTCCATCGTCATCGTTTCCGCTGCCCGGACCCCCATGGGCGGCCTGCTCGGCGACTTTTCGTCGCTGGCGGCGTGGGAGCTGGGCGCCGTGGCCGTCAAGGCGGCCGTCGAGCGCGCCGGCGTGACCGGCGACGCCGTCGACGAAGTGCTGATGGGCAACTGCCTGATGGCCGGGCAGGGCCAGGCGCCGGCGCGCCAGGCGATGCGCCGCGCCGGCCTGCCCGACAGCACCGGCGCGGTGACGCTGACCAAGATGTGCGGCAGCGGCATGCGCGCCATGATGTTCGGCCACGACATGCTGCTGGCCGGATCGGCCAACGTGCTCGTCGCCGGCGGCATGGAAAGCATGACCAACGCACCGCACCTGATGTTCGCGCGCAAGGGCGTCAAGTACGGCTCGGCGCAGATGTACGACCACATGGCGATGGACGGCCTGGAAGACGCCTACGAACGCGGCAAGGCGATGGGCGTGTTCGCTGAAGCGTGCGTGGCCAAGTACCAGTTCACGCGCGAGGCGCAGGACCACTTCGCGATCCAGTCCACGGTGCGCAGCAAGAAGGCCAACGAAGACGGCAGCTTCGACTGGGAGATGGCGCCGGTCACGCTGCCCGGCAAGGCCGGCGAGACGGTGGTCCGCTACGACGAACAGCCCTTCAAGGCCAAGCTCGACAAGATCCCGGGCCTCAAGCCGGCGTTCAAGAAGGACGGCACCATCACCGCCGCCAATGCGTCGAGCATCTCCGACGGCGCCGCGGCGCTGGTGCTGATGCGCCAGAGCACGGCCACACGGATGGGCTGCAAGCCGCTGGCGCGCATCGTCGGCCACGCCGTGCACGCGCAGGCCCCCGACTGGTTCACCACCGCGCCGGTGGGCGCCATCCACAAGGTGCTGAAGAAGGCCGGCTGGCAGGCCGGGCAGGTCGACCTGTGGGAGGTCAACGAGGCCTTCGCCGCCGTCACCATGGCCGCCATGACCGAATTCGAGCTGGCGCACGACATCGTCAACGTGCACGGCGGCGCCTGCGCCCTGGGCCACCCCATCGGCGCCAGCGGTGCGCGCATCGTCGTCACGCTGCTCGGCGCGTTGCGCAGACACGGCAAGACGCGCGGCGTGGCGGCGCTGTGCATCGGCGGCGGCGAGGCCACGGCGCTGGCGCTCGAGCTGATGTAAGCCCGCCATGCTGTTGCCCGACGACCACCGTGCCGTGCAGGATGCCGTGCGCGCCTACGTGCAGGCCGAGGTCGCGCCGCACGCGGCGGCCTGGGACAAGACGCATGCCTTCCCGGCTGCCGCGCTGCGCGGGCTGGCCGGGCTCGGTTGCTACGGCGTGGCCGTGCCGGCCGAGCACGGTGGCGCCGGGCTGGACTACCTGGCACTGGCGGTGATCCTGGAGGAAATCGCCGCCGGCGACGGTGCCACCAGCACCATCGTCAGCGTCAACAACTGCCCGGTGTGCTCGATCCTCCTGGCCTGGGGCAACGCCGACCAGCAGGCGCGTTTCCTGGCGCCGCTGGCGCGCGGCGACCTGCTCGGCGCCTTCTGCCTGACCGAGCCGCACGTCGGCAGCGAGGCCGGCGGCCTGAAGACCACCGCCGTCCGTGCAAAGAGCGGCGACGGCAGCGACTACGTGCTCAACGGCGTCAAGCAGTTCATCACCAGCGGCAAGTACGGCGACCTGGCGATCGTCATGGCGGTCACCGAGAAGGGCGCCGGCAAGAAGGGCATCAGCGCCTTCGTCGTGCCGACCACGACACCCGGCTACGTGGTGGCGCGGCTGGAGGACAAGATGGGCCAGCACGCCAGCGACACGGCGCAGATCAACTTCGAGAACTGCCGCGTGCCGGCCGAGAACCGGCTCGGCGAAGAGGGCATGGGGCTGAAGATCGCGCTGTCGGGGCTGGAGGGCGGGCGCATCGGCATCGCCAGCCAGGCCGTCGGCATGGCGCGCGCCGCCTTCGACGCTGCGCTGGCCTACAGCAAGGACCGCGTCACCTTCGGCCAGCCGATCTTCCAGCACCAGGCGGTGCAGTTCAAGCTCGCCGGGATGGCGACGCAGATCGAGGCCGCGCGCCAGCTCATCTGGCACGCCGCCACGTTGAAGGACGCCGGCCGGCCCTGCCTGAAGGAAGCCGCGATGGCCAAGCTCTACGCCAGCGAGATGGCCGAGCGCGTGTGCAGCGA
>CAYJOA010000078.1:0-10544 GCA_964371495.1 uncultured Rubrivivax sp. | reverse complement strand
TTCTTCCTCGACGAAGCCGCGGCGCGCCGCGTGCTGATGGTGCAGGCCTTCGAAACCGGCCCCGCCACCGGCGTGGCCTGGACGGCCGAAGACCGCGCCCTGGTGACGCGGCTGGCGCGCGAGACCACGCCCGCCGACGCCGCCCCCGAGCGTTACCTGGACGAGCGGGCGCGCCACGCGCTGCACATCCTGGCGCCGCGCGACAAGTCGGTGCAGCGCTGGCTCGCGCGGCGACTTTGGCGCCCCGGCTGGATGCTGCTGGCGCTGCTGCTCGGGGCCGCCCTGGGGCTGGCCGTGGACGCGGTGGGCGGCAGCCAGCGCATCAACCTGCTGGCGCCTCCGGTGTGGGTGGTGATCGCCTGGAACGGCGTCGTCTATCTGAGCCTGCTGCTGCCGGCGTCGGTGCTGCCCAAACGCGCCCGCGCCTGGCTGGCGCGCCGGCTCGTGGGTCGTGCGGGCGGCAGCGCGCCGCTGCAGGCCTGCGGCCAGGCCTGGCTGCGCCACGGCGCGCCGCTGGCGCTGGCGCGCGCGGCGCTGCTGCTGCACCTGATGGCGGCGGCCATCGCGCTGGGCCTGGTGGCAGGGCTGTACCTGCGCGGCCTGGTGCTCGACTTCCGCGCCGGCTGGCAGAGCACTTTCCTGGACGCCGCCACCGTGCAGGCGGTGCTGGCGACGCTGCTGGCGCCGGCGGTCGCGTTGACCGGCATCGTGGTCCCCGACGCCGCGGCGCTGGAGGCCCTGCGCGTGGGACCGGGCGACCTGGCCAACGCCCCGGCGGCGCCCTGGATCCACCTCTACGCGGCGATGCTGGCGCTGTTCGTGGTGTTGCCGCGCCTGGCGCTGGCGGCCTGGTCGGGCGCACGCGCGCTGCGGCTCGCGCACCGCGTCGCGCTGCCGCGCGACGACCCCTATTTCCAGCGCCTGCTGCGTGAACACCGTGGCGGCATCCCGCGCGTGCAGGTGCTGCCGCACGGCGCCGCGCCGTCGGCGCAGGCGGCACTGGGCCTGCGCGCGCTGCTGGCGCAGGCACTGGGCCCGGGGCTGCAGCTGACGGTGGCTGCGGCCACGCCCTACGGCGACGAAGAGGCGGCCGCGCAGATCGCCGCCGAGCCGGCGACGACGCTACGGCTGGCGCTGGTCGACCTGGGCGCCACACCCGAGGAAGACAGCCACGGCCGCTTCCTGCAGGCGCTGCGCGCCGCGGCGCCGGGCGTGCCGCTGCTGCTGCTGGCCGACGCCACGGCCTTCGACCGCCGCTTTGCCGGCATGCCCGCGCGTGGCACCGAGCGCCGCCAGCTCTGGCAGCAGCTGGCCGACGCCCACGGCGCGGGCTGCGTCGCCGTGGCGCTGGAGGCGCCCGACCTGGCGGCCGCGGCCGACGCGGTCGAAGCCGCGTTGTCGCGCTGAGAGGTCGAGGGGCCACGCCATGACCACCATCACGCTGAGCCTGGTCTCGCACACCAACGCCGGCAAGACGACGCTGGCGCGCACGCTGCTGCGCACCGACATCGGCGTGGTGCGCGACGCGCCGCACGTGACGCAGTTCGCCGAGGGCCACGATCTCATTGCCAGCGCCGACGGCGACCGCCTGCGCCTGTGGGACACGCCCGGCTTCGGCGACAGCGTGCGGCTGGCGCGGCGCATGCGGCTGGCCGGCCAGCCACTGGGCTGGCTGCTGACGCAGGTCTGGGACCGCTGGCGCGACCCCAGCTTCTGGGCCAGCCAGCAGGCGCTGCGCCACGTGCAGGCCGAAAGCGACGTCGTGCTCTACCTCGTGAACGGTGCCGAATCGCCGCAGGCCGCGGGTTACGTGGCGCCCGAAATGGAGCTGCTGGGCTGGGTCGGCAAGCCCGTGCTGGTGCTGCTGAACCAGCTCGGCGCGCCACGCACGGCGGCGGAAGAGGCCGCCGACACCGAAGCCTGGCGCGCACACCTGGCACGCTGGCCGTTGGTGCGGGGCGTGCTGCCGCTGGACGCCTTCGCACGCTGCTGGGTGCACGAAGCGACGCTGCTGCAGGCCGTGCAGGACATGCTGCAGGGTGAGCGCGCAGCGGCCATGGCGCGGCTGGCTGCGGCCTGGCGCGCACGCTGGCAGGAGACCTTCGACGCCGCGATGCAGGCGCTGGCCGCGAGCCTGGCGCGCACCGCTGCCGCGCGCGAGACCGTGGCCGACGCCGCCGGCCTGGGCGAGCGGCTGCGTCAGTTCGGCGGCGCCGTCGCGCGCCGGCTCGATGCCGACGCCGCCGCCGATCCCGCCACCGCGGCACAGCAGCGCCTGGCCGCGGCGCTGGAGGCCGAGGTCCGCGACAGCACGACGCGGCTGATCGATCTGCATGGGCTGGAAGGTCGGGCGCAGGCCGAGATCCTGGATCGCGTGGCCGGCCAGTTCGCGCGCCACGAGCGGGTGCCCGAAGGCAAGGCCGCGATCTTCGGCGGCGCCGTCACCGGCGCACTGGCCGGGCTCAAGGCCGACATCGTCAGCGGCGGCCTCACGCTCGGCGGCGGCATGCTGGCCGGTGGCCTCATCGGCGCATTGGGCGCGGCCGGGCTGGCGCGCGGCATCAACGTCGTGCGCGGCACCGGCCGCAGCTGGGTGGCCTGGAGCGACGCCGCGATGGGCCCGCTGGTGCAGGCAGCGCTGCTGCGCTACCTGGCGGTGGCGCATTTCGGCCGCGGCCGCGGCGAATGGGTGCAGGGCGAGTCGCCTGCGCACTGGGCACAGAACGTGGCGGCGGCGCTGGCGCCGCAGCAGGCGGGTTTCGACGCCTTGTGGGCCGGCCGCAGCGACCGCGTCGACAACGCCGGCGAAGCCGAGCGCCTGGCCGCCGCGCTGCAGCCGCTGCTGGCCACCGCGGCGCGCACCGCGCTGGATCGCCTGTACCCGCCGCTCCCATAATCCCCCGGCATGAAGATCCTGATCCTCGGCGCCGGCCGTGTCGGCGAGAGCGTGGCCGAGAGCCTGCTCTCGGAAAACAACGACATCACCGTCATCGACACCGACCCGGCGCGCTTGCGCACGCTGCAGGACCGGCTGGACCTGCGCGGCGTCGTCGGCAACGGCATCCAGCCTTCGGTGTTGCGCGACGCCGGCATCGAGGACGCCGACATGGTCATCGCCTGCGCGCCGCTGGACGAGACCAACCTCGTGGTGTGCAAGGTCGCGCACGAGCTGTTCAACGTGCAGACGCGCATCGCGCGCGTGCGCAGCCCCGAGTTCGAGAACGGCAGCCCGCTGCTCGAACGCAAGGGTTTCGCCGTCGACCAGGTGATCTGCCCCGAGCAGAGCGTCACCGCCTACATCCGCAAGCTCATCCAGTACCCCGAGGCGCTGCAGGTGCTGGAGTTCGCCGACGGCCTGGTCAGCCTGATCGCCGTGCGTGCGGTGGCCGGCAGCCCGCTGGTGCAGCACAGCCTGGCCGAGATCCCGGCCCTGGTGCCCGGCGCCGACATGCGCATCGTGGCCATCTACCGCCTGGACAAGGCGCTCAGGGCGCTCGAAGGCGGGACCCGCATCGAAGCCGGCGACGAGGTCTTCGTGCTCGCCGCCACCGAGCACATCCGTGCCGTGCTGGGGGCGCTGGCCAAGGTCGACCGCCCGGTGAAGCGGCTCATGGTCGCCGGCGGCGGCAAGGTCGGCCTGCGGCTGGCGCGCGAGATCCACGGCGACTACCAGCTCAAGATCATCGAACCCAGCCACGCGCGCTGCGAGTACCTGGCCACCGAACTGCCGCCGGCGGCGCTGGTGCTGCAGGGCGACGCCACCGACGAGGACCTGCTCGGCGACGAGAACGTCGACGAGATGGACATGTTCCTGGCGCTGACCAGCGACGACGAGGACAACATCATGTCCTGCCTGCTGGCCAAGCGCATGGGGGCGCGGCGCGTGCTGGCGCTCATCAACCGCCGCGCCTACGCCGACCTGGTGCAGGGCTCGCAGATCGACATCGCCATCGCGCCCAGCCATGCCGTCATCGGCGAGTTGCTGGCCTACGTGCGCCGTGGCGACGTGGCGGGCGTGCACAGCCTGCGCCGCGGCGCCGCCGAGGCCATGGAGGCCATCGTGCGCGGCGACCGCAAGACCAGCCGCCTGGCCGGACGCCCGATCGGCGATGCCGGGCTGCCCAAGGGCGCGCAGGTCGGCGCCATCGTGCGCGGCCTGCACCGGCCCGACGGCAGCAGCGCCGGTGCCGAGGCCCGGCCGCAGGTCATCATCGCCCACCGCGACACGGTGGTCGAGCCCAATGACCACGTCATCGTCTTCGTGCCGAGCAAACGCATGGTGCGCGAGGTCGAGAAGCTGTTCCAGGTCGGCGCGACCTTCCTCTTCTGATGGGCCTGCTGCCGGTCATTGCGCTGGTCGGCCGCGTCGTCGTGCTGTTCGCCCTGCTCATGGGCGTGCCGCTGGCCTTCGCGCTGACGCACCACGACGACGCCGAGGAGGCCTTCGTGCTGGCCGCCGCGATCACGCTCGCCTGCGGCCTTCTCATGAGCCTGTCGATGCGCCGCTTCCGGCGCGAGCTGCAGCCGCGCGACGGCTTCGTGCTGGTCGGCCTGACCTGGCTCCTGCTGCCGGCCTTCGGTGCGCTGCCGCTGTGGCTGGCGGTGCCCGGCCTGGGCGTCACCGACGCCTATTTCGAGGCCACCTCGGCCTTCACCGCCACCGGCGCCACGGCGCTGACCGGGCTGGATGCGCTGCCGCTGTCGGTGAACGTCTGGCGCTGCTTCATGATGTTCATCGGCGGGCTGGGCATCATCGTGCTGGCGGTGGCCATCCTGCCGCTGCTGGGTGTCGGCGGCAGCCAGCTCTTCAAGACCGAGATGACCGGCCCGATGAAGGACCAGAAGCTGACGCCGCGCATCGCCGACACGGCGCGGGCGATCTGGGTCGTCTACGGGCTGCTGGCGCTGACCTGCATGGGCGCCTACCGCGCCGCCGGCATGAGCTGGGAAGACGCCTTCATGCACATGTGCACGACGGTCAGCCTGGGCGGCTTCTCGTCGCACGACCTCAGCCTGGGTTACTGGAACTCACCGCTGATCGAGGCCGTGGCGGTGTTCTTCATGCTGGTGTCCGGTGTCAGCCTGGTGATGTACATCATGGTCTGGCGCGCCCGTTCGCTGGCGCCGCTGTGGCGTAATCCCGAGGTGCGCGCCTACGGGCTGGTGATGGTGGGCAGCGTGCTGCTGATCACGCTGTACCTGGTCGCCTTCGGCGGCTATGCGAGCGCCACGCTGGCGCTGCGCCACACCGCTTTCCACGTCGTCTCGATCGCCACCACGACGGGCTACGCCACCCACGACTACGCCATCTGGCCGCTGTTCGCGCCGCTGCACATGATCCTGCTCGGCTGCTTCGCCACCTGCGCGGGCAGCACCGGCGGCGGCATCAAGATGGTGCGCATGCTGCTGCTGGTGAAGCAGGCGCAGCGCGAACTGGTGCGCATCGTGCACCCCAACGTCGTCAACCCGGTGGTGCTGGGCGGCGCCGCGGTCAGCGACCGCGTGATGCAGAGCGTGATCGCCTACATGATGGTCTACGGCGCCGCCCTGGTGGCGCTGACGATGGCACTGCTGTTCAGCGGCCTGGACGCCATCACCGCCTTCACCGCCGTCGTCGCCTGCCTCAACAACATCGGCCCCGGCCTCGGCGACGTCGGCCCGGCACTCAACTACGGCGGCCTCACCGACCTGCAGACCTGGATCTGCACCTTCGCGATGGTGCTCGGGCGGCTGGAGCTGCTGGCCGTGCTGGTGCTGTTCACGCCGGCGTTCTGGCGCCGCTGAAGGCGGCCCGGGGCGACCGGGCCGGCGCGGTCAGTTGATGTAGTCCGAGACGACCTTCCAGCGCGCCTCCTGCAGCTGCGACAGCCGCGACTTGTCGTTGCCCAGGCGCTTGGTCGCCGTGAAGGTGCCTTCCGGGGTGCCGAACATGTCGGCCGGGAAGGTCATGCCGTCCATCGCCTTGACGAAGCTGTCGATCGTCAGGTTGGGCCCGGCCTTGCCCGCGGCGCGGGCGAAGGAGTCGATGATCGTGTAGCCGTAGACCGAGAACACGGTCGGGTCCTCGTTGAACTTGGTCTTGTACTTGTTGGCCCAGAAGCGGATCGGCTGCGACGCTTCGTCCAGGTACGGGTGTTGTGCCGTGTGCGCCGCGTACAGGCCGTCCATGGCCTTGCCGCCGAGCTTGTGGATGAGGTCGGTATAGGCCGCGCTGGAGCCGATGAAGGTCGGGTTGAAGCCGAGCTTGCGCGCGGTGGCGATGCCGCCGATGGTCTCGCGGATGATGGTGCCGAGCACGACGAAGTCGCAGCCCGACGATTGCAGCCTGGAGATCTGCGACGAGAAGTCGGTCGCGCCGCGCTTGTACGAGGTCTTCTCGGCCATCTCGACGCCGATGGTCTTCAGGCCGGCCTCGGCGCCGCGCAGCACCTCGAGGCCGAATTCGTCGTCCTGGTACATCGAACACACCTTCTTGGCACCCTTTTCCTTCACCAGCTTGGGCACCGCGGTGCGCATCTGGTCGTAGTAGGTGGCGGCGAAGGCGTACTTCAGCCGGTGGTGGGGCTCGTACATCTCGCGCGCCGCCGTCACCGGGAAGAAGTTGGGCACGTTCTTGGCGAACTGCACCGGCATCGCGGCCATGTTCTGGGCCGTGCCGATGTGCGCCACCATGGCGAAGATCTTGTCCTGGTTGACCAGCTTCTGCGCCGCCAGCACGGCCTTCTTGGGGTCGTAGGCCGAGTCCTCGACCAGCAGCTTGAGCCTGCGGCCGTTGACGCCGCCGCGTTCGTTGATCTCGTCGACGGCCAGCATCATGCCCAGCCGCACCTGCTTGCCGAAGCCGGCAATCGGCCCCGACAGGTCCTGGATCGAGCCGATCGTGATCTCGCCCTTGCTCACGCCCTGCTGGGCGGTGGCCGCGCCGGCGGCCAGCAGCACGGTGGCGGCGATCAGGGTGCGCATCGTCATGGGTTGGGTCTCCTGCTGAAATGCATTGATGGGGTCGCCGGTCTTCAGCCGGCGTACATGGCTTCGATCTGCGGTGCGTACTTCTCGTGCACCAGCTTGCGCTTGAGCTTCATCGTCGGCGTCAGCTCCTCGTCCTCGGCGGTGAGCTGGGCTTCGATCAGGTGGAACTTCTTCACCTGCTCGGCGCGCGCGAACTTCTTGTTGACGCGGTCGATTTCGGCCTGGATCAATGCTCTCACCTCCGGCGCCCGTGTCAAGCTGGCGTAATTGCTGAAGGGAATGTCATGGTCCTGGGCGAACTTCTCGACGTTCTCCTGTTCGATCATGACCAGCACGGTGAGGTACGGGCGAGCGTCGCCGACGATCACCGCGTCGGTGATGTAGGGCGAGAACTTCAGTTCGTTCTCGATCTCGGTCGGCGTCACGTTCTTGCCGCCGGCGGTGATGATGATGTCCTTCATGCGGTCGGTGATGCGGAACACGCCCTCGTCGTCGACGCTGCCGATGTCGCCGGTGTGCAGCCAGCCGTCGGCGTCGATGGTCTCGGCGGTCTTGTCCGGCTGGTTCAGGTAGCCCAGGAACACGTTCGGCCCGCGCACCAGGATTTCCCCGCTCTGCGCGTCGATGCGCACCTCGTTCCACGGCGCCGCAATGCCGATCCTGCCGGGCCGGATGCGGTCCAGCGGCGTGTAGGTGGAGATGCCGCCGGTCTCGGTCATGCCCCAGACCTCGGCCATCGGCACGCCCAGCGCCATGTACCACTTCACCAGGTCGGGCGAGATCGGCGCCGCGCCGGTGACGCAGAAGCGCGCGCGGTGGATGCCGATCATGCGCCGCACGTTGTCCAGCACCAGCAGCCGGGCGAGCATGAACTTCGCCTTCAGCAGCGCCGGCACCGGCTGGCCGGCCATCACCCGGTCGGCCACCCGCAGGCCGACGCCGATGCCCCAGCCATAGGCCAGCTGCTGCAGCCGGCCGGATTCCTTGATCGCGATCGTCACGGCCGAGTAGAACTTCTCCCACACCCGCGGCACCGCCACCGCCACCGTGGGCGCGATCTCGCGCACGTTCTCGGGCACGGTGTCGGGGTTCTCGACGAAGTTGAGCTTGGCGCCGCTGTACACGGCGAAGTACTCGCCGCCCATGCGCTCGGCGATGTGGCACAGCGGCAGGAAGCACATGCGCTCGTCGTTCTCGTCCTGCGCCGTGGTCAGGTTGTAGCCCCGCATCGAGGTCACCAGCGTGCGGTGGCTGTGCATCGCGCCCTTGGGCTTGCCGGTGGTGCCCGAGGTGTAGACCAGGATCGCCAGCTCGTCGGGCAGCGCGGCGTCGATGCGCTGCTGCATCGCCTGCGGCTGGCTCTGCATGTGCTCGCGGCCCAGGCGGCGCAGTGCGTCCAGGCCGATCACGCCGTCGTCGTGCAGGTCGTGCAGCCCGTCCATGTCGAAGACCACGATCTTGCGCAGCAGCGGCAGCCGGTCGCGCACCTCCAGCGCCTTGTCGAGCTGCTCGTCGTCCTCGACGAACAGCAGCACGGTGCGCGAGTCCTCGCACAGGTAGTGCACCTGCGCCGCGGCGTCGGTCGGGTAGATGCCGCTGCTGACGGCGCCGCAGCTGAGGGCGGCCAGGTCGGCCAGCACCCACTCGACCACGGTGTTGGCCAGGATCGACACCGTCTGCCCACGCTCCAGCCCCAGCGCGATCAGCCCGTGCGCGATCTCGCGCACCGCATCGGCCGTCTGCGCCCAGGTCCAGTTGCGCCACAGGCCGAGCTCCTTCTCGCGCAGCCAGACCAGCGACGCGCGCTGCCGCGCCGCATGCCAGAAGATGCGCGGCACGGTGTCGCCGGGCACGACGATGCGGTCGTTGGCCTTGAGCTTGCCGAGGTCCCAGAGATAACTCATGTCGATGGCCCTCGATCAGCGCCAGGTCTTCTTCTTCTTCCAGCGCCGTTCGCCGCGCACGCCCTGCTCCTTCATGCCGAGGTAGAACTCCTTGACGTCGTCCTTCTCGCGCAGCACGCTGCAGCGGTCCTCCATCACGATGCGGCCGTTCTCCAGCACGTAGCCGTGGTCGGCCACGTTCAGCGCCATGTTCGCGTTCTGCTCCACCAGCAGGATCGTCGTGCCGTGCTCGCGGTTGATGCGCACCACGATCTCGAAGATCTCGCGCGTGAGCTTGGGGCTCAGGCCCAGGCTGGGTTCGTCGAGCAGGATCATCTGCGGCGCGGCCAGCAGCGCGCGCGCGATCGACAGCATCTGCTGCTGGCCGCCCGACAGCAGGCCGGCGTCCTGGTGCTCGCGTTCGCGCAGGATCGGGAAGTACGACATCGCGCGCTCGATGTCGTGCGCCACGGCGTCGCGGTCGCGGCGCGTGTAGGCCCCCATCAGCAGGTTGTCGCGCACCGACAGCAGGGGAAACACCTCGCGCCCCTCGGGCACGTGGCTCAGGCCCAGCCGCACGATCTGCGCCGGGTCGCGCGCGGTGATGTCGTTGCCGCGGAAGTGCACGCTGCCACGGCGCGGGTCGATGATGCCGGAGATGGTCTTCAGGATCGTCGTCTTGCCGGCGCCGTTGGAGCCCAGCACGGTGGCGATCTCGCCGCTGCGCACCTTCAGGCTGACGCCGCGGATGGCACGGATCGGGCCGTAGGCGCTCTCGACGTTGGACAGCACGAGCATCTCGTCGCTCATGTCGGCCCCCAGACGCCTTCGGCGTCGCCCCCCGAGGGGGGTCGCCCGCTTGGGGCGGCCCGGCGCGGGCTCATCCTGCCCTCCGCAACGACGACAGGTCCTCGGTGGTGCCGAGGTAGGCGTCGATCACGCCCGGGTGCGCCTGCACCTCGGCCGGCGTGCCCAGCGCCAGCACCTCGCCCTGGTTCATGGCCAGCACGCGGTCGGAGACGCGCGAGACCAGCGACATGTCGTGCTCCACCATCAGCACGGTGATGCCGTATTCGCGCCGGATGTCGTCGATCCAGAACGCCATGTCCTCGGTTTCCTCGACGTTCAGGCCCGACGAAGGCTCGTCCAGCAGCAGCAGCTTGGGTTCGGCGCACAGCGCGCGCGCCAGTTCCACCACCTTGCGCACGCCGTAGGGCAGGCCGGCGATGAGCGTGTCGCGGTAGTGCTGCAGGTCCAGGAAGTCGATCACCTGCTCGACCTTCGTGCGCGCCTGGATCGCGGCGCGGCGCGCCCTGGGGGTGAACAGGATGTCGTCGAGCAGGCCGGTGGCGCGGTGCGTGTGGCGGCCGATCAGCAGGTTCTGCAGCACGCTGGCGTGCTCGAACAGCTCGATGTTCTGGAAGGTGCGTGCGATGCCCAGCGCGGCCACGCGGTGCGGTGGCTCTTCGACGAGGTCGCGTCCTTCGTATTCGATGCGGCCGCCGCTGGGCGTGTAGATGCGGCTGATGAGGTTGAAGACCGTCGTCTTGCCGGCGCCGTTGGGGCCGATCAGCGTGAACACCTCGCCGCGTCGCACGTCGAAACTGATGCCGCCGACCGCCAGCACGCCACCGAAGCGCACGCTCAGGTCTTGCACGGAAAGCAGCACGGACGCGTTGCTCGTCATCTCAG
>CAYJOA010000077.1:16892-21539 GCA_964371495.1 uncultured Rubrivivax sp. | reverse complement strand
ACCATCGTCAACGACGTCACCGCGCGCGACGTGCAGATGCGCCACCAGCAGTGGGACCTGGGCAAGAGCTTCGACACCTTCTGCCCGATGGGGCCGTGGATCGTCACCGCCGACGAACTCGACGGCACCGACACCCGCGTGCGCTGCTGGGTCACGCCGGCCGGCGGCAGCGAGGAGCTGCGCCAGGACGCGCGCACCACCGACCTGATCTTCGACATCCCGACGCTGATCGAGACCGTCTCGCGCGGCATCACCCTGCTGCCCGGCGACATCATCGCCACCGGCACGCCCGCCGGCGTCGGCATGGGCCTGAGCCCGCCACGCTGGCTGGCCAGCGGCGACACCGTGCGCATCCAGATCGACGGCATCGGCACGCTCGTCAACCCCGTCGAATGAGGAGACCGTCATGACCCGCACCACCCGTACCACCTGCGCCATCGCCGCCGGCCTGTTGCTGTTCGCCGGCCTGGCGCTGGCCCAGGGCAGCTACCCCGACAAGCCGATCACGATGATCGTGCCCTTCCCGCCCGGCGGTGTCGCCGACACGGTGGCGCGGCCGGTGGCCGAATCGCTGGCGCGCCAGCTCGGCCAGCAGGTCGTCGTCGAGAACCGCTCGGGCGCCGGCGGCGCCACCGGCATCGGCGCCGCCGCACGTGCGCCGGCCGACGGCTACACGCTGCTGATGAGCCTGTCGTCGATCTCGATCCTGCCCGAGGCCGACAAGATCCTGGGCCGCAAGCCGCAGTACACGCTCGACCAGCTGCGGCCCATCGCCCGCTTCACCGCCGACCCCACGGTGCTCGTCGTGCGTGCCGACTCGCCGTGGAAGACGCTGGGCGAATTCATCGCCGGCCAGAAGCAGCAGCCCGGCCGCTACAACTACGGCAGTTCGGGCAACTACGGCACCATGCACGTGCCGATGGAGATGCTCAAGGCCTCGGCGGGTTTCCGCATGGTCCACATCCCTTACGCCGGCGCCGGGCCGGCGGTGCTGGCGCTGCTGGGCGGGCAGGTCGACGCGCTGTCCACCGGGCCGGCCAGCGTGCTTTCGCACATCAAGGCCGGCAAGCTGCGCGCGCTGGCGCATTGGGGCGACAAGCCGCTGACTTCGCTGCCCGAGCTGCCCAGCCTGAAGGGCGCCGGCCAGCCGGTGCAGTTTGCGCAGTGGTCGGCGCTGTTCGTGCCGGCGGGCACGCCGGAGCCGGTGGTGCAGAAGCTGCGCGCGGCCGCCGCCAAGGCCGCCACCGACCCGGCGGTGGTGCAAACCATCGGCCGCGCCGGCAGCCCGATCGAATACCAGGATGCGCCGGCCTTCCAGGCCTACTGGGACGCCGACATGAAGGTCATGACCGAGGCCGTGCGGCGGATCGGCAAGGTGGAATGAGGAGCGCGCGGGCGCGCTGCTCGCGCCGGACCTGACCGACGACCCGGCAGGGGCGGCTCCGGCGGTGCCTACGCCGGTCGCGCCAGGCAGCGTTTCAGCTGTGTCCGCGGCGTCCGCTGCACCTCGCACAGCAGCGCGTGGCTGACCGGCCGGCCCGCCAGCGCTGCGACATGGCGTTCGCCCAGGTCTTGCTGCAGCTTCAGCAGCAGCTGCGCGGTGGTCAGGGCGTCGGCCAGCGCACGGTGGGCGCGGCCTTGGTCGAGCAGCCGGTGCAGCGCGGCCAGGGTGCCCAGGCGGTGGTTGGGCGCCTGCGGATAGAGCCGGCGCGACAGCAGCAGCGTGCAGGCAAAGCGGTGCGCCGCGTCGGGCTCGCACTCGGCGCCGGCGGCTTCGGCGAGCCAGAAGCTGCGGTCGAAGGCGGCGTTGTGCGCCACCAGCGGGCAGCCGCGCGTGAAACGCATGACCTCGTGCATCACGGCGCGCGCCGGCGGGGCGGCCTGCAGCATGGCGTTGCTGATGCCCGTGAGCTGTTCGATGTACGGCGGCACCCAGGCACCGCTGTTCATCAGGCTCTGGAAACGGCCGACGACCTGCCCGCCAGCCACCAGCACCGCCGCGATCTCGGTGGCCCGGGCACCCTGCGCCGGCGACAGGCCGGTGGTTTCGAAGTCGATGACGGCCAGGGTTTCCATGACGGCAGGGATTGTCGCCGGGCGGTGGCGCCGGCTGCTGGGCGACGCGCGCCGCGGAGGTGACGAAATTGGTCAGCTTCTGCATCTTTGCGCGGCCGGTGGGCGCCCGGGGGTGACCAATCGTGTCACCCGACGTGAACAAATGCGCGCGAATGCGGCGCTGCGACGGCTTCGCGGGGCTGGCACGACCCCTGCATTCAGGGGGGTGTCCGAGTCCCCATCCCCCCATCCCCAAGGAGATCCATCCATGAAGCGCGTTCAACAAGGTTTCACACTCATCGAACTGATGATCGTCGTTGCGATCATCGGCATCCTGGCCGCGGTTGCGCTGCCGGCGTACCAGGACTACACGGTCAAGGCCAAGGTTTCTGAAGTGGTTCTGGCCGCTTCGACCTGCCGTACCGCCATCACTGAAGCCGTGCAGACCTCGCCGGGCAGCCTGCCGTCGACAGACGGTAGCTGGGGCTGCGAGTCGGCGTCGTCAACGTCCAAGTACGTCAATAAGATTGAGACCAAGGGCACGACAGGCAAGGTCAAGGTGACCGCCCAGGGCCTGCCTGCTGCTGGCGACGTGATCCTGGTGCCGACCATCGCCAACGGCGTGGTCACCGAGTGGACCTGCGGCACCAGCGTCGCGGCCTTCAAGAAGTACCTGCCGGGTTCGTGCAAGGCCGACCAGACCTGGGACTAAGCACTAGACGGCCGTCTCTTTCGGCAATGACACCGGGCGGCCCGCGGGCTGCCCGGTGTCTTTTCTGCGACTGAAAACACAGCATGCGCACGGCCACCCTGGCAGCTTCCGCAACGGCCCCGTCCCTTGGCCGCCTGGGTGCCGTGCTGCTGTGTGCGGTGCCGGCCGCCTGGCTGCTGCCGAACCACTACTACCCCTGGGTTTCGGCCTGGCAGGACGGGCTGGCGATGGGCCTGCTGGGGCTGGGCGCGCTGGCCCTGGGTGGCCGCAGCCGCTGGCCGCTGGGCTGGGCGCTGCTGCTGCTGCTGGCGGCGGCCTCGGTGGCCGGCCAATGGGCGAGCGGGCTGATCCGCTTCGGCGGCGACGCCTGGATGGCCTGGCTCTACATGCTCGCCTTCGCGCTGGCGCTGGCCGCCGGCGGTGCCTTGATGGACGGCGACGAACATACGCAGCAGCGCCGCATCCACGGCCTGGCGCTCGGCCTGGTGCTGGCGGCGGTCGCCTCGGTCGGCATCGCGCTGGCGCAATGGACGCAGTCGTCGGCGCTCGGCCTGTACGGCATCGAATTGCGGCCCGGGGCCCGACCGTTCGGCAACCTGGCGCAACCCAACCACCTGTGCACGGCGGCGTTCATGGGCCTGGGTGCCACGCTGGCGCTGTACGAGGCCGGCCGCATCGGGCGCATCGGCCTGGCCGCAGGCGCGGCGTTCCTGCTGCTGGGCATGGTGGCCAGCGGCTCGCGCACGGGTTGGCTGCAGCTCGCCACGGGCTTGTTCGTCTTCCTGGCCCTGCGCAAACGCTGCCGGCTGCGCCTGCACCCGGCCGCAGCGGTGGCGGGACTGCTGGTCTTCGCGGCGCTGTCGCTGGCCTGGCCGAGCCTGAACGAGGCCTCCGGGCTCACCGGCAGCCGCTCATTGGAGGCGGCCAGCCACGAGGGCCTGCGCTTGCCGCTCTGGCTGGCCATGGCCGACGCCTTGTCGCAGCGGCCGTGGACGGGTTACGGCTGGCAGCAGATGGTCCACGCGCAATGGGCCGTGGCGCTGGACCACGCGTCGATCCAGCGCCACTTCGAGCACAGCCACAACCTGGTGGTGGACCTGCTGGTGTGGGCCGGCCTGCCGATCGGCGGCCTGCTCGTCGGCCTGCTGGCGCTGGCACTGCTGCGCCCCTTGGCGGCCTGGCGCGATGCGCAGACCCTGGGCCTGTACCTCGGCGTGCTGGGTTTGTTCGTTCACGGCCTGCTGGAGTATCCCCACGCTTATGCCTACTTCCTGATCCCGGCCGGGCTGGTGATCGGGGCCGCGCATGCACGCAACGCCGCCGGCGGCGTTGCGGCGGCCGGCCGGCGCTGGAGCCTGGGCCTGGCGCCGCCTTTCGCGCTGGCGCTGGCGATCACGGTCCCGGACTACCTGGAGGCTGAAACGAACCATCGCACCTTGCGCCTGGAGTCGGCGCGCATCGGCGTTTCCCGCATCGAGTCGCCGGCGCCGCAGCTGCGCGTGCTGACGCAGCTGGAGGCCTTTCTCGGTTTCGCGCGCCTGGAGGCCCGCGCCGGCATGTCGGCGCCTGAACTGCAGTGGTTCCGCGACGTGGCGAAACGCTACGCCTACCCGCCTTCGATGCTGCGCCTGGCCGTCGCAGAGGGTTTGAACGGCCAGCCGCAGGCCGCTGCCGAGACGCTGAAGCGACTGTGCGCGATGCACCCGCCGGCACGCTGCGACGAAGCCCGCGCGGCCTGGATCGCGGCGCAGCAGCGCTGGCCTGAACTGGCCGCGGTGCCCGCGCCATGACGCTGCCAGGCCATCGAGAACGCCTCTTCACGCCACCGCCAGCCGGCGCCACCAGCCGCCGCAACGGACCGATGCAGCCGGCGCGCTTCG
>CAYJOA010000077.1:0-16792 GCA_964371495.1 uncultured Rubrivivax sp. | reverse complement strand
ACAACCCTGGAGCTACCCGACGAACTGATGCGCGCGGTGAAGATTCGGGCCGCTGAGCGGAATCAGCGGCTGAAGGATGTCGTTGCCGACGCCTTGCGCGTCGCCCTGGCGGCACCGGCTCAAGCGCCTGCGGAGCCGCTGGACCCTGTTCGGCAGCTCGCGCGCCGGTTCGTCTTCCTGCCCGACGGCACGGTCGAGAACCCGCAGGCCTGGGCCGACCCGGCGTACTTCGACACGCTGGATGCGCTGCGCGCCGACAGCCGGCGTGAACCGCCACCCAACCCATTCGAGCCAGGCTGACCATGGTGCTGCTGGACACCAACGTGCTCAGCGAGGTGCTGCGCCCACGCCCGTCGCCCGCGGTCATCGGCCGCCTGCTGCAGTTCACTTCGAAGACCCTGTTTGCTTCGGAGGTCACGCGCTTCGAGTTGCGTTTCGGCTCGGCGCTGAGGCCCGATGCTTCGCTTTTCTGGGTCCGGATTCAGCGTGAGTTGCTGCCGCTGGTGACCTGGCTGCCGGTGAGCGAGGTGGTCAGCACGCGAGCCGGCGACATTGCCGCTGCGCAGCGGCTTGCGGGTCGGCCCTGCGGATCCCTGGACCCATTGATTGCCGCCACGGCACTGACGCAAGGGGTGCCGCTGGCCACCCGCAACGTGCAGCACTTCGAGCGCATCGAGGGCCTGGAAGTGCAGAACTGGTTCGACCCACCGGTAGGCTGACGAGGCGACGGGACCTGTACGGCCCGTTCGTTCGTCTGGGTGAAGGGGTCCCGTGACGAAGCCTCGGGCGCGCCCCTCACGTCACCAGCCACGGCGCTTGGCGTCTTCCCGGGCGGTCGCTCAGGCTGCTGCTCGCATCTGCGTATCGATGTGCACGGCCGCGAACGGGCACACCACGCCGCCCCCTTCGCTGCGCTCCACCAGGCCGAGATCGGCAAGGGCCTCCACGTCCTCGTGCAAGCGTTTCACATCGCGGCCGACGCGGCGCGCCAACTCGCGCACCCCCAGTTCGCCCTGGCCTTGCAGCGCATGCACCAGCGCCCAGCGGCGCTCGGTCAGGCGGCCGAAGAATGCGCCTGGGCTCTCGAAATTGAGCACCTCGCCTTGGTAGCTCGTGGCCTGAGCACGCCGGCCGGCAGCGCGCAGGCCAGCTCGCCAGTCAGGCTGCAGGGTGATGGTCAGGGTTCGGTCGGACATGCTGCAGTCCTGGCTGCGGCCACGGCCGCAATGAAATCCTCGACCAACTGCTCCACCGTAGTGAAAACATGCGGTTGCTCGCGCCCGTCGACGTGGCAATGGTCGCCCTTGCCGCGCTCGTTGTCGAAACCCACCACCCGCACGCCGCCCAGGGCGTAGACCGCACGATACTTGAAGCCGTGCGCAGTGGGCGGCACCGGCTGTGGCACACGCCAGGCCACCGATTCAATCACTCCACCCTCGGGGGTGATGTCCTTGAAGCGGGTGATCAATTCGGCCTGCACGTTGGCAATCGTGCCAACGATACGCGCTTTGGCAAGTCCGTAGGCCGACAGGTCTTGGGCCTGCTGAGCCGTCTTTGGTGAAACCGGGGAAACCGCGAGCAACAGGCGGGTCTTGCCTGTTGCCCAGGCACACTCCTTCACCCCCCCCCCCCCCACCGCCCCCACGCCCCGCCGCCCCGCCGCCCCCGCGGGCCCAGCGCATGGGGGGGGGGGAGTGCGGTGGGGGGCGGGTGGTTGTGCGCGATGTACGGCACGTAGACCAGCATCAGCCGGTGCGCCTGCTGCATCAGCGCCAGCCGCTCGGGGCCGTCGGGCAGCACACGCTGGCGTTCGTAGAGGCGGTCGAAGGCCGCCAGGCTGAAGCGCGCGTCGTTGCTCTGGTCGGCGTTGGGGCCGTAGGCCAGGCCGAGGTAGAAGTCGCCGTCGGGATTCGGCGCCGACCAGATGAAACCCCACATCATCAGCTGGCCGGCCAGCGCGCGTTTGATCTGTTCGCCGAACGGTGCGAACTCGAATTGCACGCGCAGCCCGACCGCCTTCAGCCGCTTCAGCCACAGTTCGCTGGCCGCGCGCGATCGGCGGTCGGGCTGGAAAGCCCGGCGCAGCAGCAGCGGCCGGCCGTCGGGCTGTTCGCGCCAGCCGTCGCCGTTGCGGTCGACGTAACCGTAGAGGTCGAGCAGCGCGCGCGCCCGCGCCGCGCTCGGCGTGCCCATCTCGCTCTTCAGCCGCGCGTCGTGACCCCAGCAGTGCGGCGGGATCATGCCGTGCGCCGGCGTCGCCTGGCCGCGCAGCACCAGGCGCGCCTCCTCGGCGCTGTCGAAGGCCAGCGTGATGGCGCGACGCAGCGCCACCTTTTCGGGCGCGATGCCGCCGACCAGCGGGTCGGCGCAGTTGAAGAAGCTGTGCGCGGTGGCCGGCGACAGCGTGCGCTCGACCTGCACGCCCTGGCGCGCCAGGAACGGCGCCAGGCGGCCGCCGGGCATGGCCAGCTCGCCGAATTCGGGCGGCAGCGTGAGCACGTCGTGCTCGCCACGCAGGAAGGCCAGCCAGCGCGGCTGCGATTCCTCGACGATGTCGATCTCGACGCGGTCCAGCAGCGGCGCGCGCGCGCCGGCCAGCCGCTGTGCAGCAGCCTGCAGCCGGGGCTCGTCGCCCGCACCGACGGTGGCGAAGCGCTGCTCGCGAAAACGCGGGTTGCGCACCAGCACGATGCGCGAGGCGCGCCGCCACTGCGCCAGCATGAAGGGGCCGGTGCCCACCGGGTGCGCCATCGGGTCGTTGGCGTGGGCCTCGATGGCCTCGCGCGCCACCGCGCCCAGGGTCCAGCCGGCAAGCAGGTGCACGAAGCGCGGCGCCGGGTCGGCGAGCACGACTTCGAAGCGGTAGCGGTCCAGCGCGCGCAGGCCAGGGACTTCGATGTCGTAGGGGAAGGGTGTCTTGCTCTGCAGCGCGCCGCGGCGCAGCTCGGACAGGCCCAGGATCTTGGCGTTCTCGAAGGTGTACAGATGCTCGGTGCGGATCGCCGGGTCGTAGTAGCGCTTGAGGGTGTAGACGTAATCGGCGGCCACCAGCTCGCGCGGCCGGCCGCCGAAGGCCGGGTCGTCGGCGAACAGGATGCCGCGCTGCAGCGTGACCACGAAACGCCGGAAATCGGCCGACGCCTCGGGCAGCCGGGCAGCCGTCAGCGGCACCAGCACCGCCGGACGCGCCAGCGGGTCGTAGCTCAGCGGTGGTTCGAAGATGTGCGCGATGACGCGGATCGAGGACTGGTCGCCGACGCGCGGCGGGTCGAAGCCGGTCTCGGCGAAGTTGAAGGCCACGCGCAGCGTCTTGGGTGTCGCCGCCGCCGGGGCCGACGCCGCCGCGCTGCCCAGCAGCGGCCAGGCCGCGGTGCCGGCGAGCAGGGAACGTCGCTCCATGGCGCGCACTGTAAGGGCGCGGACCGTGCGTCGCGGAGCCGCTGAGCTGCGCCAACGCCCGCCTCGCCCGTCCTTTCAGGCCGCGCGGCCGCTGCGGACGCGTGCCGCCGGATCGACGTCGACCATGTGCCACCACTCGTTCCAGAACAGCGGCCGCCGGTAGCCGACGACCATGGGGTGCATCATGTCGGCCACGTAGCGGTGGCAGTGCAGCTTGTAGGGCGCGTAGGCCACGGCCAGGCGCTTGGCTTGGTCGAACAGCGCCAGCCGCTCGGGGCCGTCGGGCAGCACGGTCAGGCGGTCGTGGATGTCGTCGAAGGCCTTGAGCCGGAAGCGCGACAGGTTCTGGTTGCCCGCCTGCGGACCGTAGTAGCGGGTCAGCATGCCCTGGCCGTCGCCGCCGCTGGCGCCGGAGCCCACGCCCCACATCATGAGCTTGCCGCTGCGCGCAGCCTTCAGGTTCTCGGGCCACTTGGCGGGCTTGAAGACCATCTGGATGCCGATGGCGTCCATGTTCTTCTTCCACAGCTCGGTGAACTGGCGGCTGTTCTGGTCGGGCTGGGTCGCGTACTCCAGTACCAGCGGCTGGCCGTCGGGCTGTTCGCGCCAGCCGTCGCCGTCACGGTCCAGGTAGCCGTGCAGGTCGAGCAGCGCCTTGGCCTTGGCCGGGTTGTATTCGCTGGCTTCGCTCTTGAACCTGGGGTCGTAGCCGGTGAGGTGCGGCATCACGGGGCTTTGCGCCGGCACTGCCATGCCGCGGCGCGCCAGGCGGATCTCGCGGTCGATGTCCACACCCAGGCAGACCGCGCGGCGCAACGCCACCTTGTGCGGCTCCAGGCCGCCGACGACGGGGTCGTCCATGTTGAAGTACGTCAGCGCGATGTCCGACTGCAGCGTGATGACGCCGCGGATGCCCTGCTTGGCCAGGTTGGGCGCGACGCGGCGGCCCGGCATGGCGACGCTGATGAAGTCCGGCGGCACCCGCTCGATGAAGTCCTGCTGGCCGTTCAGGAAGCTCAGCCAGCGCGGCTGCGCCTCTTCGATGATCGAGATCTCCACCCGGTCCAGCAGCGGCAGCCGGCGGCCGCGCAGCCGGGCGGCGATGGCCTGCCCCTCGGCGTCGTCGGGCGCCGGCTCGGCCTGCCAGGTGCGTTCGCGGTACTGCGGGTTGCGCTCGAGCACGATCAGAGACGAGCGCCGCCACTGCCCCAGCCTGAAGGGCCCGGTGCCCACCGGGTGCTCGGCGATCTTGTCGCCGTAGGCCAGCGCGACCTCGCGCGCCACGGCACCGAAGAGGTCGCTGACGGCCATGCTTTCGATGAAGCGCGGCCGCGGTTCCTCCAGCCGCAGCTCGAAGGTGTAGCGGTCGATCAGGTGCATGCCCGCCACCGGGGCGTCGTAGTCGAACGGCGCCCTGGTGTCCAGCGCCCGCTTGCGCAGCGCCGCCAGTCCGGGCACCTTCCAGTTCTCGACGCTGGCCCACAGCGGGCTCTTCACCGCCGGGTCGGCGTAGCGCTTGAACGAGAACAGGTAGTCCGCAGCCACCAGTTCACGCGGCCGGCCCTTGAAGGCCGGGTCGTCGGCGAAGAAGATGCCGGGGCGCACGCGGAAAGTCCAGCTGCGGTAGTCGTCGCTGATCCGGGGCATGCCGTCGGCGGTGAGCGGCACGATCTTGGCCGGCCGCGCCAGGTGGTCGAAGACGTACAGCGCTTCGAAGACGTGGCAGGTGAGGGTACGCGAATAGGTGTCGTTGATGGCCGCCGGGTCGAAGCCCGTCTCGGCGATCTGGAAGGCATAACGCAGCACACGTTCACCAGAGTGGCCGTTGCCGTCGCCCGCTGCCGCGAGCGCCGGCGCCGAAGACAGGCCGGGCAAGGCCAGCGACGCACCCAGGGCCAGCGTCTGCCGTCTCTTCATGTCACAGGCCTTCAATGGTTCGCGCTGCCGCGGCGGCGCAACTCGGTGCTGTCGATGTCGATGTACTTCCAGAATTCACGCACGTAGATGTTGCGGTCGTAGCCCAGTACCCAGGGCTGGGCGAGGTCGGTCCAGATGCGGTGCACGTGCACCTTGTACGGCATGTAGGCCACCATCAGCTTGGCGGCTGCGGTCATCGCGGCCCGCCTTTCCGGGCCGTCGGGCAGTTCGCGCTGCCTCTCGTAGAGCGCGTTGAAAGCCGGCAGGTCGAAGCGCGCGTGGTTGGCCTGCCCCTTGTTGGGACCGTAACCCAGGGCCAGGAAGGTGTCGCCGTCGGGCTGACCCGCGCTCCAGCCCACGCCCCACATCATCAGCTTGCCGGCGCGGCTGCTCTTCAGGTTCTCGGGCCATTTGGCGGTCTTGAACTCGATGCGGATGCCGATGGCCTGCATGTTCTTGTTCCACTGCTCGGTGAGCTGGCGGCTCTGCTGGTCGGGCTGCGTGCTGTATTCCAGCAGCAGCGGCTCGCCGCTGGGCTGTTCGCGCCAGCCGTCGCCGTTCCTGTCGACGTAGCCGTGCATGTCGAGCAGCGCCATGGCGCGGGCGCGGTCGAATTGACTCATCTCGCTCTTGAAGCCCGGGTCGTAGCCCCAGGTGGCCGGCGAGATCGGGCCCTGCGCCGGCACCGCCTGGCCGCGGCGAACGAGGCGGATCTCGCGCTCGACGTCGACCGCCAGGCTGATGGCGCGGCGCAGCGCCACCTTGTGCGGCTCGTAGCCACCCACCACCGGATGCTCCATGCCGAAGTACGACACCGCCACGTCGGCGCGCGCGTAGCGCACCATGCGGATGCCACGCTTGGCCAGGTTGGGGGCGAGCCGGTCGTTGGGGATGGCCACCGGCGCGAAGTCGGCGGGCACGTTTTCGGTCAGGTCCTGCTCCTCGTTCAGGAAACTCAGCCAGCGCGGCTGCGTCTCCTCGATCACCGAGATGTGCACTTCGTCCAGCAGCGGCAGCCGCTTGCCTTTGAAGTCGGCGGCCACCTTCTGCAGCCGGGCGTCGGCGGCGGGGGCGGTCTCGGCGTAGCGCACCTCGCGGTAGTTGGGGTTGCGCGCCAGCACCATGCGCGAGCTGCGTTTCCACTGCGCCAGCCGGAACGGCCCCGTGCCCACCGGGTGTTCGCCGATCCTGTCGCCGTACATCTCGACGACCTCGCGCGCCAGCGCGCCGGTGAAGGAGCCGTCGGCGAAGTGGTACAGGAAGCGCGGCTTGGGCTCGGCCAGCCTGATCTGGAAGGTGTAGCGGTCCAGCGTGCGCAGGCCGGCGACCTCGCGGTCGTAGTCGAAGGGCTTCTTGCCGTCGATGGCCTCCTTGCGCAGCTCCGACAGGCCCAGGATCTTGTCGCCTTCGAGCAGGTAGAGGTTGCCGCTCTTCCATCGCGGGTCGTAATGGCGCTTCAGGCTGTAGACATAGTCGGCGGCGGTCAGCTCGCGTTTCTGGCCCTTGAAAGCCGGGTCGTCGGCGAAGTAGATGCCGGGCCGGATGCGGAATGTGAAGACGCGGAAGTCGCTGCTCACCTCGGGCATGGCGGCGGCCGTGTTCGGCCGCATCTTCACCGGCCGGGCCAGGAACTCGAACTCCAGCGGCGCTTCGAAGATGCCGGAGGCCACCGTGCGCGAGTACAGGTCGGTGATGTAGGCGGGGTCGAAACCGGTTTCGGCGATCGGAAAGGCGTAGCGCAGCACCTTCAACGGCGCCGCGGACTGGGCCTCCTGCGCCCCGGCCGCCGGCATGGCCAGGGCCAGCGCCAGCAGCGAGGCGCTGGCCGATCCGAGGATAGTGAAGGTCTTCATCGTGAGGCTCATCGAAGTCGGGGCAGAACGGCCGCGAGGCGAAGAGTCTAGAGGTCATCGGGCCCGGCGCCGGCCCGTGATCACCCGCCATGCAGGGGGGAAATCACCGGCCGAGGCGTGCGTGGGCGACCCCTAAACTCGCGCATCCCAGAATTTGCCCGGTGCGTCACGAGCCGCCGGGCCGACGAGCCCATGGCCGCATACCTGATACGGCGCCTTTGGCAGATGATCCCCACGCTGCTGGGCGTCGTGCTGCTGGTGTTCTTTCTCTTCAAGACCTTCGGCGGCGACCCGGCCGAGGTGCTGGGCGGGCTGAACGCCAGCCCCGAACAGATCAAGGCCATCCGCCAGCAGCTCGGGCTGGACGAGCCGGTGCTGTACCAGCTGTGGCTCTTCGTCAAGCAGATCGTCACCTTCGACTGGGGCAAGAGCTGGGCCACCAACGAGGCGGTAAGCAACCTCTTCGCCACCCGGCTGCCGGCGACGCTGACGGTGATGACGCCGATCCTGGTGCTGGACGTGGTGCTGGCGCTGCCGATCGCGATGTGGGTGGCCTACCGGCGCGGCAGCCTCACCGACCGCAGCATCATGGTCGCCACCACGGTGGCGCTGTCGATCAGCTTCCTGGTCTACGTGATCATCGGCCAGTACGTGTTCGGCTTCCAGCTCGGCTGGTTCCCGGTGCAGGGCTGGAGCGACAGCCTGCTCACCAACCTGCTGGTCTACACGCCGCTGCCGGTGCTGCTGGCGGTGGCCGTGGGGCTGGCGCCGCAGACCCGGCTGTACCGCAGTTTCCTGCTCGACGAACTGGGCCAGGACTACGTGCGCACCGCGCGCGCCAAGGGCATGACCGAAGGCGTGGTGCTGTTCCGCCACGTGCTGCGCAACGCGATGATCCCGATCCTCACCAACATCGGGCTGCAGCTGCCGGGCATCTTCGTCGGCAGCTTCCTGATCGAGGTCTTCTTCAGCATCCCCGGCATCGGCCGCGAGGTGCTGCTGGCGGTGAACCGCAGCGACTTTCCGGTCATCCAGGCCGTGACCATCTACCTGGCGGTGCTGACGATGTTGATCAACCTGCTCACCGACCTGGCCTACAAGGTCGCCGACCCGCGCGTGGTGCTGAAGTGAATACCGTCGTCCTGTCTGCCGACGGCGCGGCCGCCGACGCGTTCCAGAAGAGCGAAGGCGTCTGGCATGCCGCCTGGCGCCGCTTCCGCGCCGACCGCGTCGGGCTGGTCAGCCTGATCGTCGTGCTGGCGTTCATCGGGCTCATCGTGTTGGCGGGCCTGGGCCTGGTGGCCAAGGACTGGCAGGCCGAGGTCGGCGTGCCCAATGCACCACCCACCTTCATGGGCCCGGCGCCGCCGCAAGCCGCCAGCGCCATCGAGGCACCACAGGGCCCGAACGTCGACCTCTCGGACATCGACCCGCTGGCGCCGCGCTACAAGGAATGGGAAGAACGCGCCAAACAGTTCGCCACCGCCGAAACGGTGAAGGCGCCGACCCTGCCCTTCGGCGCCGACCGCCTGGGCCGCGACGTGCTCGCCAAGGCCGTGAAGGGCACCGAGATCAGCGTCTTCGTCGGCGTCATGGCGGCCCTGGTGGCCACCGCCATCGGCACCCTGCTCGGCGCCTGCGGCGGCTTCTTCGGCGGCAGGGTCAGCGACTTCCTCGAGTGGGTCTACAACGTCTTCGAGAGCATCCCCAACATCCTGCTCATCTTCGCCTTCGCCGCGGTGGTGGGGCGCGGTGTCGAAAGCGTGGTCGTGATCCTGGCGCTGACCGGCTGGACCGGCATGTACCGCCAGGTGCGCGCCGAATTCATCAAGCACCGCAGCCGCGAGTACGTGCGCGCCGCCGAGGCCATCGGCGCCAGCCTGGGCAGCCGCATGTTCCGGCACATCCTGCCCAACGTCAGCCACGTCATCCTGGTGCGCATGAGCCTGCTCACGGTGGGCTTCATCAAGGCCGAGGTGATCCTGTCCTACCTGGGGCTGGGCGTGCGCGTCGACCAGGTCAGCTGGGGCACCATGCTGGCCGAGGCGCAGAGCGAGCTGATCCTCGGCCACTGGTGGCAGCTGGCCGCGGCGACGCTGTTCATGGCCGTGTTCGTGACGGCGTTTTCGCTGATGGCCGACGCGCTGCGCGACGCGCTCGACCCCAAGCTGCGCGGCCTGGAGTAGCGCCATGTCGTTGTCGATTCAGGACCTGCACGTCGCCTTCCGCATGGGCCAGGGCGTGCGCGCCGAAGCCGTCAAGGGTGTCGGTTTCGACATCCCCGAGAACACCACCGTGGCGCTGGTCGGCGAATCGGGGTCGGGCAAGAGCGTGACCGCGATGTCGGTGCTGAACCTGCTGCCCGACAACGCCGAACGCGAAGGCCGCATCCTGTGGCAGGGGCGCGACCTGCTGCAGGCCACGCTGCCCGAACTGCAGGCGCTGCGCGGCAAGGAGATTGCCTGCGTCTTCCAGGACCCGATGAGTTCGCTCAACCCGGTGTTCGACGTCGGTCAGCAGCTCGCCGAGCCCTTGATGAAGCACCTGGGGCTGAGCCGCCGCCAGGCGCTGGCCCGGGCCGAGGAACTGCTGGGCGAGGTCGGCATCCCGGAGCCGAAGCGCCGCCTCGCCAGCTACCCGCACGAAATGAGCGGCGGCCAGCAGCAGCGCGTGATGATCGCGATGGCGCTGTCGTGCGAGCCCAGGCTGTTGATCGCCGACGAGCCGACGACGGCGCTGGACGTCACCATCCAGCGCCAGATCCTGGAACTGCTGGCCAGACTCAAATCAGAGCGCCGCATGAGCGTGCTCTTCATCAGCCACGACCTCGGCCTGGTGGGCGAGATCGCCGACCAGGTGGTGGTGATGCGCGGCGGCATCGTCCGCGAACAGGGCCCGGTGGCACGCATCTTCGAAGCGCCGCAGGACGACTACACGCGGGCCCTGCTCGCCTGCCGCCCCAGCCTGGAAGGCAACCCGGCGCGGCTGATGGTCATCGACGACCACATCGCGGCGTCGGTGCGCGCGGCGCATGGCCAGGCGGCGCCGGCCAGCGCCGCTGCGCAGGCCAAGGACGCGGCCGCCCCGGTGGTGCTGGAGGTGCGCTCGCTGGCCAAGAGCTTCTGGCTCAAGCAGGGGCTGTTCGGCAAGCGCGAGTTCAAGGCCGTGCAGGACGTCAACTTCCGGCTGCGCAAGGGCCACACGCTGGGCGTCGTCGGTGAATCGGGGTCGGGCAAGACGACGATGGGGCTGACGCTGCTGCGCCTGCACGAACCGACCGGTGGCGAGGTCATCTTCGATGGCCGCAACCTGCTGAAACTCGGCGACCGCGAGCGCCAGCTGATGCGCCGGCGCATCCAGATCGTCTTCCAGAACCCCTACGCCAGCCTCAACCCGCGCTTCACCATCGGCCAGACGCTGGTGGAGCCAATGGTCATCCACGGCATCGGCAAGGACACCGCCGAACGTGAACAGCGCGCGCGCAGCCTGCTCGAAAAGGTCGGCCTGGACGGCCGCGCCTTCGGCAAGTATCCGCACGAATTCAGCGGCGGCCAGCGCCAGCGCGTGGCCATCGCACGCTGCCTGACGCTGAACCCCGAGGTGCTGGTGCTCGACGAGGCGGTGAGCGCGCTCGACGTGTCCGTGCAGGCGCAGGTGCTGAACCTGTTGAAGGACCTGCAGGACGAGTTCGGCCTCGCCTACGTCTTCATCAGCCACGACCTGGCCGTGGTGCGCTTCATCAGCGACGAGGTGCTGGTGATGAAGGACGGCATCGTCGTCGAACAGGCCAGCGCGGCGCAGATCCTGGCCGCGCCGCGCGAGGACTACACGAAGCGGCTGCTGGCGGCGATTCCGCGGGGGTACCGCGCGGCCGCCTGAGGTGCGGCGGGTTTGAGCCAGCAATTACCGACTCGACTTGGTCAAGACTGCGGAACCCTGACTGAACCCTGGGTGTGGTTCAGCGCACGATCTTTCGCGCAGTTCGTTCGATAGTGGGTGCGGCGCGATTCGGCGACCTCAGCTGGCACTCCCAGACTGTGAGAACTCGCCATCCATTGGCTCGGAGCATTTCGGCTTTTCGCCTGTCCCGACGGCGGTTTTCGTCCAGCTTAGGATTCCAGTAGTCGACATTGGTTTTGGGTCTGCGACCTGCGGCACATGAGTGGCCATGCCAGAAGCAGCCATTCACGAAGATCGCGACACCGTATTTCGGCAGTAGCAAGTCTGGGCGCCCAGGAAGGTCTCTTGCGTTCACCCGATATCTGAAACCGAGTGCGTGAAGACCTCGCCGCAGCGTCATCTCGGGATTCGTGCCGGCCTGTGCAACCCCAGCCATCCGGGCGTGGCGGTCCCGTGGCGAAAGTATGTCCATAGATGGCCCTCGGCTACACTGAAACGCAGCACACCAACTGCATCATCCGTGTTCGGACCCGAGATTCTCTGTCGTACGCTGACCAAACCAACCTCGGGCGCTGGGAGGAGGCCGTTCCTTTTTGGGAACGAATGGCAGTACCACTCCCGCAGCGACAGACATTCAAAAGTCGCGTGTTGGGGCCTGACGTTGGACCTCTTGCTCGACTGCCCGCTTCTGCGGACGCACGTCGAAAACGGAAAGGTCGAGCTGGGAATCAATCACGAGTTGCGGGACTTCCGAAACAACAAGAAGAAGAATCTCGACATGGTCCTATGCGCTGCGTCCAGCGCAGGCATCTTGGGCGGCTCGAAGGCTGGCGCGCGAGGAGCGGCCGATTTCCGCGCGCTCGGAGAAGCGTATGGGGTCGAGTTGAACGCGAAGGAACGTCGTGCCCTGGCCGGCCTTCCAAGGCTGCCGATCGCCGGTGTCTCTAATGTGCTCGTTGCCACCGAGGCCAAGGCGGCAATGACCGCTTTTCTGAAGGCGAGGCCTCGCCTGAAGGACGAACTCACTTCAAGCCATCAAACAATCCACGGCGATACCCAACATGCGATCGCTGCCGGTCTGGTTCTTGTCAATTCGGCAGAGACGTTCGTGTCCCCGGATTTGAACAAGTTCGACCTGCGGACTGCCCCTGCTGTCGTTACCAGTCACAAGCAGCCGGGCAGTGCCGAAGCGGTGATAGCCGGACTCCGCGACCTGCAACGGCGTTCAACCGTGGCCGACAGCGGCTTCGATGCACTGGGGGTTGTCGTTATCGACTGCCCGAACGACGGGCGCCCAATAAGTCACGTCACGCGCCATCCACCCGCTCCGACACGGGCCGACGATTTCGATTACGTGCGCTTCGTCCATCGCATCGCCCAGCTTTACGCCACGCGCTTCAGCGCTCTTTGACTCTGCTCAAGCGGCCGCGAGTAGGTCGAGCTGTAGTCGACCAGGACGTGGTGGCGGTGTGCCCCCCATACGCACCACGTGCGATTCGATGGCCTCAATGAATCCAGGCTCGAACCTCAATTTGGCTCGCCTCGTACGACTGAGAAAACCCATCGTCGCCTTTAGTGACAGGGGCTGTTGACCACTGACATCCTCGAGGAAGGTGGTCAACGGCGGCGGGCGCACGCCCAATGGATCGGTGCCGATCTTCACTGAATGACGCTTCAGGCCATCGAAACGCGCTGCTCGGGGCACCCGGCCTCCGAGTGGGAACTCGAAGTCGCGGGAAGCGTCATGAGCACCGGGATTGCGCAGCCGATCCCCCAGCCATCTGGCAACTGGGACGCTGACCGCGCTTCCAACAAGCCCCCAGCGGACGGTTGCACGATCGACGCTCTCGGCCGGCAAGGTCCAGTCAGCAGCGAAACCCTGCAGACGCTCTGCATCGCGAATGCTCGGCTTGATAACGCGGCCATCCGGCAGCAGAACGGCGGGCGGCGATGGAATGCCAATCGTGCTGCCATTCTTCAGCGTCGGTACGGCATCGACAGCCCAGCCCAATCCTCCCAGCCCTTCCGTCCAATAGAACCCGTGCGCCAAACGACCAAGGGCAGACGGCGGCCGTTGCAGTGTGCGCTCGTCGGCGAAGAGGACCTCAGCGGGATCCAGCACCGTAGACGCGACGAAGAACACTCTCTCTCGGCGCTGTGGAAGGCCGAAACCGTACGTGTCCACCACCCGGTATGCCCATCGATAGTTGAGCGCCTCGAACGCCCTGATGATCGCGTGCATGGCGCCGCCGCCATTGAGTTGCAGCATGAACGGGACGTTCTCGACGACCACCGTCTTGACCCGCTTTCGCCGCAGCAAACGGAAGACTTCGCCGATCAAGCCCGAGCGCTCGCCATCAAGGCCAGCCGTGCGGCCAGCCTGACTCAGGTCCTGGCAGGGGAACCCGGCACAAAGGAGGTCGGTGTCAGCGGGCAGAGACCGAAGCGTGGTGATGTCATCGTGATACGCGACGCCAGGGAAGTGTTGCGCAAGCACCGCTCTTGATGCAGGCAACACATCGCAGAGAAGCGATGCATGGAATCCGGCCTGCTGTAGCCCGAACTCCAGCCCTCCGATGCCTGCGAACAACCCTACAACGGTCATATGGGTATTTATCCAGTGATGTTCGGATCATAGCCCAGTGGATCGCCGCGATGTTGTGCTCGACTCCGTTGTTCAGGGTGATACGGACTTCGTCGAAGCGGCCGCGGCAGCGCCCAGCGACCAGAATCCAGCGATGAACTCCACCGCCGCCTTCCCGGCCGCGCTGACGCGCATGGCGTTCGCGACCCTGCTGCTGATCGCGCTGATGATGGGGGCCAACCACGTCGCGGCCCGCCTGGCCTTCGACCATGGCGTCGACGTCGCCACCGCGGTCGCGTTCCGCAGTGGCGTGACCGCGATCGTCGTCGCCGTGCTGCTGTGGCAGCGCAAGGTCTCGTGGCGGCTCGACGCGCGCGAGCGCCGTGCGTTGCCGGTCATCGGCGCGCTGGTGGCGGCGCAGAGCCTGTGCGTGTATTCGGCGGTGGCGCGACTGCCGGTGGCGCTGGCGCTGCTGGCCTTCAACACCTATCCGCTGTGGACCGCGCTGTGGGCGCGTGTGCTCTACCGGCACCGGCCCGAACGCCGCACCCTGCTGGCCATGCCGGTGCTGCTGTTCGGGCTGTCGCTGGCACTGGACGTGCTGGGCGCCGCCTCCGGCCTGGGCGCCAGCGCGCAGTGGAGCCGCATCGGTGCCGGGGTGGCGTTCGCGGTGGCTGCGGCGGCGATCTTCGGGCTCGCGCTGGTGCTGACGCAGCACGAGGCCGGGCGCCTGGACGGCCGTCTGCGCACCGCCATCACGATGGCGCTGGTGGCGCTGGTCGCCGGCGCCGTGATCGCGCTGCAGGGCGGCTGGCACTTGCCGCGGGCCACACCCGGGTGGTGGGGGCTGGCGGCGCTGACCTTCCTGTACGGCACCGCGTTCACGATCATGTTCACCGTGCTGCCGCGGCTGGGCGTGGTCGGCAACTCGGCGATCATGAACGTCGAACCGGTCTTCGCGCTCGTGCTTGCCTGGGCGCTGCTCGGGCAGACGATCGCCCCGGTGCAGGTCGGCGGCGGCCTGCTCGTCGTCGCCACGGTGGTCTGGCTCGGGCTGCGGCGGCGTGTCTGACGCGCCCGGGCGAGCGGCTCAGCGCCCGGCGTCGAAGGCCTCGTCGACCGGCAACTGCAGCGCGTTGGCCAGGTGGTTGGTCTTCGCCGCCAGGGCGATGATCGCCAGCAGTTCGGCGTGCTGCGCGTCGTTCATGCCCTTGGCGCGCGCGGCGGCGGTGTGCGAGTGCACGCAGTAGCTGCAGGCGTTGGCCACCGAGACGGCGATGTAGACCATTTCCTTGGTCAGCGGATCGATCGTCGACGGCGTGGCCATCACGCGCTTGACCTCGGCCCAGGTGCTTTCCAGCAGTGCCGGGTCGAAGGCGAGCGCGCGCCAGAGGTGGTTGACGAAGTCGGACCGCCGCGTCGCGCGGATGTCGTCGAAAACCGCCTTCACGCGCGGGTCGGTTTCGGCTTGGGCGGGGGGTTTGATCGTGCTCATGACCCGCGAGTGTGAACCCATCCACGGCCCGGCGCGCCGGCCTGCCCGGGGCGACGCTAGAGCCGCCGCACCTTGATCGAATAGTCCCCCATCCCGCTGGCCTTGTTGTAGTGGCGCACCTGCGCCCAGTACTCGCCGGGGACGAGGTCGGCCGCGATGCGCGCGTTGGTGTTCAGCCCCGAGTCGTCGTCCTCGGCGATCAGCGCCGTCGGGCTGTCGGGGCCGAACAGCTTCATGACCACGTCGGTGGGGCCGGCGGTGTCGACGACGTGCTTGCCGGCGGTCTTGACGGTGAACCTGAACAGGTCTTCCTCGCCCACCTTGCCGATGGCCGCCGCCGTGCGCTTGCGTGCGCCCACCGTCAGTACCGTGGCGCTGTCGACCGTGGGCGCCTTCTTCGGGTACATCCTGGCGCCGGCGATGAACTGCTTGTCCATCGCCGACAGCACCTCGTTGGCCTCGGTGCCGATGCCGTTGCTCGTCCATTCGGCCGGGAAGAAGTACAGCATGATCGACTGCGGGTCGAACCGGGTGCCGTTGACCTGGTCGGCGCGGTAGCGGAACAGGATGTTGTTGCGCGTCGTCTGCTCGTCCCAGAAGTTGGGCGACCCGGCCATTTCGCGGATCACCACCGCCTCGTTCCACTGGATGCCGCCGGCCGGATTCTGGTGCTCGTGTGCCAAGCCGATGGCGTGGCCGAACTCGTGCGCTGCGGTGCCGCCGTCCAGGAAACCCAGGTTCATCGTGGCTTCGTTGCGCGGGATGTCGCGGCAGTCGGTGCCGACGTACGACCAGGCGCCGTCGTTGGCGTCGAAGGCGATGCGGATCTCGGCGTCGGGGGCGTCGTTGAAGTCGAACTCGAGGTTGGCAACCGCCTGCCACCAGCCGGCCTGTTGGCGCGCCTTGGCGCGCTGCGCCGCGGTGCCGCCGATGAAGCGCACGCGCAGCGTGCTGCCGTTCATCCAGGTCTTGCCCAGCGGCGATACGCCGCGCAGGCGGCCACCGCGCCTGACGGTCGCCTGCGGGCGCAGCAGTTCGCGCGGCAGGATGCGGTCGAAGCAGACATGCGGGCGCAGGCTCATGGCGGTCTCCTCGGGGCGTGGTTCGGGCCGCGTCGACTATAGGCAGGCGAATGCGATGCGGCCAGCCCATGCGCCGCGCGGCCCCTAGTTCGAAGCGCCGCGCCGGGCGGTGCGAGGGCGCGCGCTCAAGTCCGGCCACCCGTTGCCGATGAGTCGGGGATGAAGAACTTCCTTGCACCACGCACACCGGCGCCGGCCCCCGGCCTGGCCTGGGCCGCACCCGCCATGGCACCGGTGCCCGCCGGCACGGGGCTGGCCACGCCTGCGGTCCTGCAACGCACCCATGCGCCGCGGCAATTGACGCTGCCGCTGCAAGCCCGCGCCCGGGCCTGAAGCGGCCTCGCTGCGCCGTGCTCGGGCGCCGTGCACGCCGTGCACGCCGGGCCGCCCGGCAGTGCGCTGCACGATCCGGCCTGGCGCCTGCGTAGCGCCCCCACGGCCACGCCGTGGTCGGGCTGCAGCCACAATCCCGCCAATGCCCTTGCCTTCATCCGTGCGCCGGCTGTCGGCGCTGGCCGCGCTGTGCGCCGCCACGGCGGCCCCGGCACAGACAGCCACCGCC
>CAYJOA010000076.1:4806-21647 GCA_964371495.1 uncultured Rubrivivax sp. | reverse complement strand
TGTGTAAGGCATGCCGCCAGCGTTCAATCTGAGCCAGGATCAAACTCTTCAGTTCGATCTTGATTTGCTCTTAGGAATCGAAGTGAACTTCACTTCTATTTCCGCGAGCGTTTAAGGTCAGGAGACCTGAACGCTGTGTTCCCACATCGTTCTGGCACTCGCTCTCAAACGCCCACGCTTATCGGCTGTATGTTGTTAAAGAACTTCGCCGAATTGTTTGGGTTTCAGCGCCGCCGACCTGTGATCAGCGAAGACCAAGATTCTGACATGTTTTCTTAACCACTGTCAAGCACTCGGGCATTTCCTGCGACCTGTCTGACTTCGTGGCGGCTTCTGTCGCCGCCTCTTGCATGTCAGGAGCAGAGCCTATGACTATAGCACCCTTTTCGGCGGCATGGCAACAGCACCCCAAACGGTGACATGCAGAGCCGCCGCACCCAAGCGACGAGGTGTGTTGCACCCAGCCGGCGTCAGTGCCGCGTGCGACCCTGCAGCACCAGCCGCAGCACCTCGGCAGGAGCATCCGATTCCAGCACCTGCCCCAGGTGCGCCGCAAGCTGCCGCGTGTCTGCCCTCAGCACGCGCTGTTTGATCGACGCAATGCGTGCCGGGTGCATGGAGAAGCTGCGCAAGCCCATCGCCAGCAGCAACTCGGTGAACGCCACGTCGCCTGCCATCTCTCCGCACACACTGACCGCGCGGCCCACCGCGTTGGCGCGGGAGATGGTGTGGTGCAGCAGCTGCAGCACCGCAGGGTGCCAAGGGTCGTAAAGGTGCGCTACGGCTTCGTCGGCGCGGTCGATCGCCAGCGTGTACTGGATGAGGTCGTTGGTGCCGATGGAGACGAAGTCGAAGTGCTGCAAGAAGCGGTCGATCATCAGTGCCGCCGCCGGCACCTCGACCATGGCGCCCACCTCGACCTTGCCATAGGCGCGGCCGGCGTCGTCGAGCTGCTGTCGCACGCGCGCCAATGCCTCGAAGATCATGCGGACTTCGCCGAGGTGCGCCACCATGGGAATCAGGATGCGCACCTTGCCGTAGGCGCTGGCGCGAAGAATGGCGCGCAACTGCTGCCGAAACATGCCGGGCTCCGACAGGCTCCAGCGGATGGCACGCAGACCCAGGGCCGGGTTCAGGCCGTGGTCGTACCGATGCTCCTGCAGACTGCCACGCTCCAAGGGCTTGTCGGCGCCGATATCGACCGTGCGTATGGTCACTGGCAGTCCCTGCAGCGCGATCACGGCGTCGCGGTAGGCCTCGAACTGTTCGTCCTCGCCCGGCACGTTGCCGCCGCGGTTCATGAACAGGAATTCGCTGCGGAACAGACCCACGCCGACGGCCCCGGCCTCCAGGGCACCGACCGCATCGCCTGGCAGTTCGATGTTCGCCAGCAGCTCCACGGCCTGGCCGTCCAGCGTCACTGCCGGTGTGTGCCGCAGGCGGTCGAGCCGCGCCCGCTCCAGCTCGCTCTGACGCTGGCGGAAGCGGTATTCCTCGAGCACGATGGGCGAAGGGTCGACGATGACGACGCCGGCATCGCCATCGATGACGATCCAGTCGTCCTGGCGGATCAGTCGGCTGGCCTCGCGCGCGCCGACGACGGCAGGGATGTCCATGCTGCGGGCAACGATCGCGGTGTGCGATGTGCGGCCGCCAACGTCGGTGACGAAACCCGTGAAGACGCTGCGCTTGAACTGCAGCATGTCCGCGGGCGCCACGTCGTTGGCCACCAGCACCAGCGGGTCTTCGCCACCGAAGTCGCGCGCTGGCTGAGTCGCAGGCATGCCTGCTGGCGACGCTCCGACGGCGCTGGAGCGCAGCTCGCGCAGCAGCCGTTCGACGACCTGCTCGACGTCGGCCTTGCGCTCGCGCAGGTAGGCGTCCTCCATCTCGTCGAACTGCCGCGCCAAGACCTCCAGCTGCGCCGACAGCGCCCATTCGGCGTTGTAGTGGCGGTCGCTGATCCAGGCCTTGGTGGCGCCGATCAGCGACTCGTCGTGCAGCAGCATCAGGTGCACGTCCAGCAGTGCCGCCAGTTCGTGCGGTGCCTCGGCGGGCAACTCGTTCTTGAGCGAGCCGAACTCGGTGGCCACCGCATCACGGGCCTCGCGCAGGCGGTCTATTTCAGACTCGATGCGGTCGATACCGATGAAGTAGTGCGCGACATCGACGCGACTGGAGGCCACGAGCACGGCGCGCCCGATGGCCACGCCGCGCGAGACGGGCGTGCCGAAAACCTGGATGCTCATGAGACCAATGTAGCGCAGCGCGCCGGCGTCTCATTCGCCTTCGCCGAACTTGGCCTCGATGAGGCCGCGCAGCGCAGCCACGGCCTGCTCCTCGTCGGCGCCCACGGCCTCGATCTCGACATCGCTGCCCGGACCGGCGGCCAGCATCATCACCCCCATGATGCTCTTGGCATTGACGCGGCGGCCGCCACGGGCGAGGTGGATATCGCTCTTGAAGCTGCCTGCCAGCTTGGTCAGCTTGGCCGATGCGCGAGCATGCAGCCCGAGCTTATTGCTGATGGTGATGCTGGACTTGATCATCTGTGGCCGGCTGTGAGGCCTGATTCTGCAGGCGTGGCACGCCGACCTGCATCACGCCCTGCACGCCACCGTCGACGGCCCGGGTCACGAGCTCGTCCAGTGGCACGTCGGCGTAGCACAAGGCTCGCCACAGCATGGGCACATTGACGCCTGCAACGACACGCGTACGCACGCCGTCGGCCACCGCCAGGGCTGCCTTGCACGGCGACGCGCCGAAGACGTCGGCCAGGATCAGCACCTCCGTGGCGCCCAGACCGTCGAGCGCGGTGCGGATCTGCGCCTGCGCCTGCGCCGGGCTGGCCCCGGCAGCGATGTCGACACCACCCAGGCCCACGCTGCAATCCGGGTAGACGTGCCGCGCCACTGCCAGCAGCGATGCGGCCTGGGGGGCGTGGGCGACAAGAAGGATGGCGGCCATGACGATTCAGCCCGGATTATCGGCACCTGAGCGGCCGGCGCGCAAAAACCACAGGTAGGCCAGCACGCAACACACGCCGAAGGCGGCGAAGGCGAGCCGGAAGGCGTCGACCTCGGCCAGCCCGAAGGCGCGCAGCACGTCGATCAGGAGCCCGATGCCCCACTGGACACAGAACACACCTCCGAAGATCACCAGGTTGAATGCAGACAAGGCGCGGCCGGCCAGCGCGGGCGGGAATGCCGCGCCCACGGCAGGCTGGCTGACCGAGACGAAAGTGCAGGCCACGCACCACAGCGCCCAGTGCGCGGCGCCCGCCCGGCCCCCGAGGATGATGTTGCCAAACAGCAACAGAAACGACAGTGGCAGACCCCAAGTCATGAGCTCCACCGCGCCGATGCCGCGGTGCACCAGCCGCGGCATCATGGCTCCCCAGGCCATGAAAGCGAACAGCATCGCCAGGTTGACGATCAGCAGGCCCTGTGCCGCCTGTTCTGCGCTGCCGCCGCCGACACGCGTCAGCCAAGGTCCGGCCCACAAGGACTGCACCGCGATCATGCCGCCATACAGGAAGAACGCCAGCGGCGCCGTGCGCAGGAACAGCGGGTGGCGCACGATGTGGCGGTAGCCGACCTTCGGACCACCGCTGCCGGACGCCCCGGCCGAGGCGACCCCACCGTGTGCTGGATGTGGCCGCGGATCGACAGGAACGAGCCTGGCCACGCCGACCATCGCCAGCGCCAACAGCGCCGCCACGGCCCAGAATAGGCCGCGCCAGCCGAGCGTGGGCAGCAGCATCTGGACGGGCACCGTCGAGGCCACCATGCCCAGCGAGCCCGTCATCAGCATCCACGAGTTGGCACGCAGCTGGGCCGCGGGGGTGTAGATCCGCCGGTAGCAGGTCAGCGGCGCCATCAGGCAGGCACCGACACCGGCGCCGATCAGCACCCGCGCCGCGATCAGCCCCGGCAGCCGCGTGGCGGCGGCAAATGCCGCGCACCCCAGCACCGCCACCGCCAGCAGCACCAGCAGCGTGCGCCGCGGCCCATGGCGGTCGAGCGCGCGCCCCAGCGGCAACTGCATGGCCGCGAAGCCGAAGAAGTAGGCACCGGCCAGCAGGCCCAGGTCGCCGGCGCGCAAACCCAGTTCGGCACTGAACACCGGCGCCAGGGTGGCCGTCACGGCACGCAGCAGGGCCGAGAAGAAGTACGCGAAGGCAAACGCCAGGAAGACGACGATGGCCTGCTTACGCGTCACCGTCATGGCAGGAAGCGGATCGAACCCATGAACGTCTGCGCCGCCTCGGCCTGCAGGGGCTCGCCCAGCGCGGTGGCCTGGAAGACCCGCGTGCCATGCGCAAAGACCGCGAATTGCACTTGCACCGCCCGGCCGTCGGGCCGCCGGCCGTCGAAGCGCACGCGCACGCTGTCCGCCTGGGGCGTGGCACCGGGCACCTGCAGCGGCAACAGCTCTGTCGGTTCGGCGGACAGATTGGCGGCCGCTGAACTGCGCAATTCGACAAGCGCTGCGCTCACGCGTGCCGGGTCGGCGACGTCGGCGTGGGCGATGCCCCAGGTCTGACCATCGGCACTGCAGGCCTGCAGCGACAGCCGCACCGGCGCGCCGGCCAGCGGCAGCGTGCGTTCCTGCAGCACGGGCTTGCAGGGCATGAGCAGGGTCAGGCCGCTGCCGGCGGGGCGCACGTCACGCCAGTCCAGCGCGGGTGAACATGCGACAAGGACGAAGGCAGCCGCGCAGGCGCAGCCGGCGCGGGCCGCGCTTGGGGCCGGAACAGTCATGCGTCGATTATCCCGGCCCTTGCCACAGAATGCCGACCATGCAGCAGCCCACTCCGTCGTCCCCAACTCCTGGCGCGCTCGCCGGCGTGCGTGTGCTCGACCTCTCGCGCGTGCTCGCCGGGCCGTGGTGCACGCAGACGCTGGCCGACCTGGGCGCCGAGGTGATCAAGGTCGAACGCCCCCCAGGTGGCGGCCACCCTGGCGGTGACGACACCCGCGGCTGGGGCCCGCCCTTCCTGAAGGACCGCCAGGGCCACGACACGGCGGAGGCCGCCTACTACCTGGGCGCGAATCGCAACAAGCGCTCGGTGACGATCGACATGGCACGGCCCGAAGGCCAGCTACTGGTGCTGCGCCTGGCAGACACCTGCGACGTGCTGGTCGAGAACTTCAAGGTCGGCGACATGGCGCGCTACGGGCTGGACGCCGACACGCTGCGCCGGCGCTGCCCGCGGCTGGTGTACTGCTCGATCACGGGCTTCGGCCAGACCGGCCCCTACCGCGAACGCGCGGGCTATGACTACGCGGTGCAGGGCCTGGGCGGCCTGATGAGCGTCACCGGCGAACGCGACGACCTTCCCGGTGGCGGCCCGCAGAAGGTGGGCGTCGCGGTCGCCGACCTCTTCACCGGCATGTACGCCGCAGTGGCCATCCTGGCCGCACTGCGCCACCGCGATGCCACGGGCGAAGGCCAGGTCATCGACATGGCCTTGCTCGACACGCAGGTGGCGATGCTGGCCAACCTGGGCGCTAACTACCTGGTCACCAGGCAGCCACCGCGGCGCGCCGGCAACGCGCACCAGAACATCGTGCCTTACCAGGTCTTCGAAGTGGCCGACGGGCACCTGATCCTGGCCGTGGGCAACGACCAGCAGTTCAAACGCTTCTGCGCCGTGGCCGGCTGTGCGGAGCTGGCGCGCGACGAGCGCTATGCGCGCAACGCCGAGCGCGTGCGCCACCGCGACACGCTGGTGCCGCTGCTCGCCGAGCGGCTGCGCCAGCGCGCTCGCGCCGACTGGATGGCCGCACTGGAGGCGGCCAAGGTGCCGTGCGGCCCGATCAACGACCTGGCCGAGGTCTTTGCCGATCCCCAGGTGCGCGAACGCGGGATGACGGTGACGGTGCCGCATCCGCACAGCGATGCCCTGCAAATGGTGGCCAGCCCGATGAAACTGTCGGCCACGCCAGTGCAGGTCAGGCGGGCACCGCCCCTGCTGGGCCAGCACACCGACGAAGTGTTGGCCGAGATCGGCGTCGATGCCGCAGCCCTGCAGGGCCTGCGCGAGCGCGGCGTCATCGGCCCGGCCACAGCGTGACATATTTGCCGGCCGTGCGCTCTGCGCCCCCGGCTTACGGGATGGCGGGGGCCCCTGGCGCAGCCCAAGCTAACGATCCGCGTGGTGTTTCGGCCCGGCGCGTCGCCGGAGTCGGCGGCGAGGCCTCCCGTGGTGCCGGAGGCCCCGCGGATGGGAGCAGATCATCCTCGACTTGTCGGATCTCTCAGGCGCGCCCGGCTCGACCGGACGGCCGAGCGTCGATCCGTTCGACCCGCACGACCTGGTGGGGCAGGTCGGCCGCGAAGTCGCCGCTCCCCTGGCCAGCGCAGCCGAGCGCGTCGCCGCGCTGACCGCCACCGGACGCATCACACGCGGCGAGTTGAGCGCGCTGCGCGACGAAATCGACCGTGCACGCCGCGCTGCCCTCATGGCGCAGCGGGCATCCCGGCTGGTGCCGGGCCGGGTCGCCGTGCGGCACGCACGGCTCGACCTGACGGCGCTGCTGCGCGAAGTGGTGCGCGAGCGCGAGCGCGAGTTCGCGGCCCAGGGCATCGAGGTGCGGCAGATGCTGGCGCCGGCCGAGGTGCGCAGCGACGCGACACTGCTGGCTTCGCTGCTGCGGTCCGTGCTGGACTGGAGCTTCGAACATGCCCGAGCGCGCATCGACGTCGCGCTGGACGTCGCCAGCTGGCCGGCCCAGGCACGGCTGCAGTGCGCCTTCACCTATCGCCTGGCCGACGACATGGCGGCGGGGCAAGCTGCACCCGCGGGCCGCACCGACGCAGCGATCGACACCTTGTCCTGGCGCCTCGTGCAGCAGACCGCAGCCGTGCTGGGCATGACGCTGCGGCGGCACGACGCCCACGGCATGGCCGAACTGGTCATGGAGGTGCCGGCCACCTTGGCGCCGGCCCTGCTCGCGCTGCAGGGCGAGGCGGCCGAGGACACGGTCCCGGCAGCACTCGACATCCAGTCGCTGACCGGACACCACGTGCTGGCGCTGGCAGCGCAACGCGACCTGCGCAGCCTGGTGCACCAGGCGCTGCGCCCGTTGGGCGTTCTGCTCGACTTCGTGGCCACGGTAGACGAGGCGCGCCAGTTCTGTGCCGGCGGCCTGCCGCACGCCTTGGTCTACGAAGCGGCACTCGCCGGCGAGGCCTTCGAGCGCCTGCGCGGCGAGTTGCAGGCCGAAGTGCCGCAGCTCGTGTTCATCTGCGTCGTCGAGCACGGCCGGGCCTTCGAGGTGCTCAACGTCGGCGGACGCCCCCTGTGCTGTGTCGGGCGCGACGCGATCGTCGAGTCGCTGCCAGCGGCGCTGGCGTTCGAGATGGCGCGCACCGGCTGAGGCTTCGGCTCAGTTTCCGAAGACCTTTCTGAGGATCGCACTGCCGGTCTTCAGCGGGTCGGCGCGGATCTTCTTCTCCTCCTCGCCGATCATCAGGTACAGGCCGTCCAGGGCGCGCGCCGTGACGTATTTCTGCACGTTGGTCTCGTCGCCCTTCACCAGCCCCAGGCCGGCCGCCCGGGACGCCACGGCGTTGTAGCGCTCGGCCAGGTCGACCTTCTCGGTGGCGCGGGTGACGATGGGCAGGAACTTCTCGGCCAGCGGCACACGCGTCTTGGCGGCGAAGAACTCGCTGACCGCCGTGCTGCTGCCGCGAACGATCTGCAGCGCGTCCTCGACGCTGATCGACTTGACCGTGCTGACGAAGAGCGACTTCGCCTGCGGCACCGCCGCTTCGGCGGCCCGGTTCATCGCCGTTTCCAGTTCTTCGACGCGGCGCCGCTGCCCGGTGGCGCGCAGCAGCCGGGCCGCGTCGTTCAGGTAACCCGGTAACGGGATGCGCACCTTGGGGTTGCCCAGGAAACCGTCGGTGCGACCCAGCAGCGCCACCGCAGCCAGCGCGCCCCGCTCCAGCGCCGCGCGCACGCCCGCGGCGGCGTCGCTCTCGTTGAGCCCCGCATGGGCCAAGCCGCACCAGGGGACGACCAGGAGGGCTGCCGTAAACTCTCTGCGATCCATGAGAAGGCCTCTTCAAACACTGCTTTCGCAGCAACAGCCCGATCTTGCGCGCCGTACCGCGGTGTTGGCAATCTCGGCGGCCGCAGCCGCGAGCCGCTGCGATGCACGCCGGCCGGCACTCGTGGCCAATCACCACGGCGCCGGGCGCACCGTCGACGCGCCCCACGCCACCACGCCGCGCGCGCTGGTGGCGGGGCTGCTGACCGCGGACCAGGCGTCGGCATGATCGGCCGCCTCAGCGGCACGCTGGTCGACAAGTCGCCGCCCACCGTGGTGCTCGACGTGCACGGTGTCGGCTACGACGTCGACGTGCCGATGAGCACCTTCTACAACCTCCCCGCGCTCGGTGTGGCGGTGACATTGCTGACGCACTTCGTGGTGCGCGAGGACGCGCAACTGCTGTACGGCTTCCTCACCGCCACCGAACGTTCGACCTTCCGCGAACTGGTGAAGATCAGCGGCGTGGGGCCGCGTACCGCGCTGGCCATCCTGTCGGGACTGAGCGTGGCCGAACTGGGGGCCGCCGTGAGCCGGCAGGACAGCGCGCGCCTGGTCAAGGTACCGGGCATCGGCAAGAAAACGGCCGAACGGCTGCTGCTCGAACTCAAGGGCAAGCTCGGCGCCGACCTCGGTACGCCGGCCACCGGCGCCTTGAGCGAGGCGCAGGGCGACATCGCGCAAGCGCTGCAGGCGCTGGGCTACAACGAACGCGAGGCCCAGGCCGCGCTCAAGGCGCTGCCGCCCGAGGTGGGCGTCAGCGACGGCATCAAGCTGGCACTGAAGGCGCTGAACAAGTAGCCGACAGCCGGCCGGGCCCTCAGTGCTTGTGATCCATCGCCGGCATGGCGGCGCGCGTCATCACCTTGACGTCGACCTTCACCTCGCCGGCCTTCTCGAAGCGCAAGGTGAGCGGGAACGTGGCGCCGACATCCAGCGTCTGCGTCAGTCCGATGAACATGACATGCAGGCCGCCGGGCCTGAGCTCAACGGTCTTGCCGGCCGGGATGTCGATGGCCGGCAGCTGGCGCATGCGCATCACGTTGCCGTCCATCTGCATGCTGTGCAGTTCGACGGTCTTGGACACGGGGGCGCTGGCCGCAATCAGCCGGTCGGCTGTCGGGCTGGTGATCTTCAGGAAACCGCCGCCGGCGGCCTGCCCGGCAACGGTCGGGCGGGCCCAGGCGTCTTCGACCTTGGGGGCGGTCTGGGCGTGGGCGGTGGCGGCCAGCAGCGTGGCGGCAGCAGCGGCGACGAAACGACGACGAAGGATGGTCATGGGTTTTGCGGGTGTCTGGTGAACGGGGTGCGTGCCGTGCGCCGGGCCACGGGAGGGCGGCGCCTGCACGGTCGCAATGGCGGGCGGGGGCTCAGCTCGGCGTCGGCGGTCCGCGCGGCTGCGCAGACGCCCAGGGCGCCGATGCCGCCGGCTCGCGACGCTTGCCACCGGGTGCCGCAGCGTCGGCACGCGGCGCCGGCAGCATCGCCTGCGGCGCCGGCGGCGGGCCGACGGCGCTTGCCGCGTGGACACAGTAGAGGCAGTGCTCGAAAGTGCCGGCCGCCGGCATGCCGTTCTGGCCCCCGTAGCCATCGCCCGCAGCCACCGCGGCCGGGCCGCGCGCGCTGCAGACGGTGGCCCATGTGCCGCTGCCGCCGGCCCAGGCCAGCGCATGCGACACCGCCGGCAGCAAGCCCAGGCCCAGGATCGCGGCGAGCGCGAGCCAGGTCAGCGGGCGGAGCCGTCGGCGCCAGGTTTGCATGCTTCCAGTGTAGCCAGCGTCGGCGCGCAGCGTCGGTGCCGATAATGCAGGCATGGCCATCCAGACCGACGACTTCGGCTCTTCCGGTGCGACGCGCGCACCGCGCGTCGTCAGCGCTGCGCCGGCGACACCGAACGAAGAGGCCATCGAGCGCGCGCTGCGCCCCAAGGGGCTGGCGCAATACGTCGGCCAGGTCAAGGCACGCGAACAGCTCGAGATCTTCATCCACGCCGCCCGCGGCCGCGCCGAGGCGCTCGACCACGTGCTGCTGTTCGGCCCGCCCGGCCTGGGCAAGACCACGCTCAGCCACATCATCGCCAACGAACTCGGCGTGAACCTGCGCCAGACCTCGGGCCCGGTGCTGGAAAAACCCAAGGACCTCGCCGCCATCCTGACCAACCTCGAGAAGAACGACGTGCTCTTCATCGACGAGATCCACCGCCTGAGCCCGGTGGTCGAGGAGATCCTGTACCCGGCGCTGGAGGACTACCAGATCGACATCATGATCGGCGAAGGCCCGGCGGCGCGTTCGATCAAGCTCGACCTGCAGCCCTTCACGCTGGTCGGCGCGACCACGCGCGCGGGCATGCTGACCAACCCGCTGCGCGACCGCTTCGGCATCGTCGCGCGGCTGGAGTTCTACACGCCGGAAGAGCTGACGCGCATCGTCACGCGCTCGGCCGGGCTGCTGAACGTACCGGTGGACGCCGCCGGCGCGCTGGAGATCGCGCGCCGTTCGCGCGGCACGCCGCGCATCGCCAACCGGCTGCTGCGCCGCGTGCGCGACTACGCGCAGGTCAAGGGCAGCGGCAGCGTCGACGCGGCCATCGCCGACCTGGCGTTGAAGATGCTGGACGTCGACCCGCTGGGTTTCGACGTCATGGACCGCAAGCTGCTGGAGGCGGTGATCCACCGCTTCGACGGCGGCCCGGTGGGGCTGGACAACGTGGCGGCGGCCATCGGCGAAGAGGCCGGCACGATCGAGGACGTGATCGAGCCCTTTCTCATCCAGCAAGGCTTCCTGCAGCGCACGCCGCGCGGCCGCATCGCCACGCTGGCCGCCTGGCGCCACCTCGGACTGGTGCCGCCGACACGGCTGGCTGCGCTGCCCGCGGACGACCTGTTCGGCGCCTGACGACGCCGGCATGGTGCGGCGCCGCTCAAGCCGGCGCCGCCGCCGCAGCGTCGTCCAGGTGCGCGGCGTCGTTCCAGCCCACCAGCGTGCAGGCACCGCCGGCGTAGAGCAGACGGTTGATGCTGGCGTTGCCCAGTTGCCAGGTGCGCGGCGCGTCCAGCGCGATGCGCAGCGCGGCGCGGTACAGGCAGTCGAGAACGCCGCCGTGCGCGACCACGGCGATGGCCTGGCCGGGATGGCGCGCCGCCAGCTGCGCCACCGCGGCCACGCTGCGCGCGAAGAAGGCATCCAGAGGCTCGCCGCCGCCAGGTGCGAAACCGGGCTCGCGCCGGCGCCAGCGCAGTGCCTCGTCGGGCCAGCGCTGCTCGATCTCGGTGAAGGTGGCGCCCTCGAAGCGGCCGAAGGCACGTTCGCGCAGGCGCAGGTCGGTGGCGACCGTCACGCCGGTGGCGGCGGCCAGGGCCAGCGCCGTGGCGTGTGCGCGCCGCAAATCGCTGCTGTAGATCGCCGTGATGCCCTCGCCGGCCAGCGCCTGCGCCAGGCGCGCCGCCTGCCAGCGGCCGGTGTCGTCCAGCGGCTCGTCGGTATGGCCCTGAATCCGTTGCTCGGTGTTCCACCTCGTCTGGCCGTGGCGCAGCGCAAAGACGCGCGTGGCTTCCACGGTCAACGGGCTCCGCGGGCCTGCCGCCGGCCCGACGCTCCGCCGACGCCAGGCGCCATTACACGCCCCAGACCACGGGCACGCCGGCGGCGTGGGCGCGCCGCAGCATCTCGATCATCGGCCACAGCCGCTGGCGCAGCGCGACGGCGCGAGCGCCGCCCGGTTCGTCGGCGTCGTCGTCGGCGCCCGGCGGGGCAGCCTCCTCGGCTTCGATCGCCGCCTGCAGCGCCGCCAGCGCCGCGGGCATGGCCGCCACCTCGATGATCCCCTGGGCGGCCGGCTCGCGGCCCAGCAAGGCCATGACCTGGTTGCCATGCGGGCCCAGCATGATCAGGTCACCGGTGGCCTTGCTCTTGAACTTGTAGATCATCTCGGCGGGCTCGCACAGCGTTTGTCCTGCCGCGATTGTGCCGCCTGCGGCGGGCGGCCGCCGCTCGGCCCGATCAGCCGCGGACCAACCGTATGCGCGACGGCGCCGCCGCGTCGGCGGGGCCGACGGCCGCCGCTGCCGTGGCCAGCCGCTCCTCGAAGCTCAGGCTGTCCAGCGCCGGCGCGAACAGCCAGCCCTGGAACTCGTCGCAGCCGGCGTCGAGCAGAAATTGCCGCTGCGCCTCGGTTTCCACGCCCTCGGCGATGACCTTCATGCCCAGGGCGCGCGCCATCTGCAAGATGGCGCCCACGATGCCGGCGTCACTGTCGTCGGCGGGCAGCCCGGAAACGAAGCTGCGATCGATCTTGAGCTTGCCGATCGGGAAGCGCTTCAGATAGGCCAGGCTCGAGTAGCCGGTGCCGAAGTCGTCGATCGACAGCCGCACCCCCAGCGTGGCCAGCGCGTGCAGGCGCTGCAGCGCCTCGTCGGCGTCATGGACGAGGATCGATTCGGTGAGCTCCAGCTCGAGCAAGTGCGCTGGCAGGCCGCTGACGGCGAGCACGCTGCCGACACGATCGGCAAAGCTCGACTGCCTGAACTGCAGCGCCGAGACGTTGATCGACACCGGCACCGCATGCCCGCGCTGCTGCCACAGCGCCGCCTGCCGCACCGCCTGCGTCAGCACCCAGTCGCCGAGGGCGACGATGAAGCCGGTGTCCTCGGCCACCGGAATGAAGTGCACCGGCGACATGTCGCCGTGCTCGGGGTCGCGCCAGCGCAGCAGCGCCTCGGCGCCGACGATGCGGCCGTCGGCCAGCCGCACCTGCGGCTGGTAGTGCAGGCGGAAGCGGTTGCTCACCAGTGCCTGGCGCATGGCGTGGTCCAGCCGCATGTGCTGGCGGCGGTCGACCTCGGCGCGCAGCTGGTGCATGCGGAAGCTGGCGCGGCCGTCGGCCTTGACGGCACGCATCGCGGCATCGGCGTGGCGCGCCAGCTCGTTCAGCGTGCTGCCGTGCGAGGGCGCCAGGGCCATGCCGATGCTGCAGGTCACGGTGAAGGGCACGCCGTCGTTGTCGTAGGGCTGCGCCACCACGTGCAGGACGCGCCGCGCGGTGGCCTCGGCCGCCGGCGCGTCGGCCTGGCCCAGCAGCAGCGCGAACTGGTCGCCGCCCAGGCGCGCCAGGGTGTCCTCCTGCCGCAGGCAGCCCTGGATGCGTTGCGCCACGTCGAGCAGCACGCGGTCGCCGGTCTCCTGGCCCAGGCTGTCGTTGATGCGGCGGAAACGGTCCAGGTCGACGACCAGCAGCGCGAAGCCGCCGCCGTGGCCGCGCAAGGCCGTGGCCGCCTCGGACACGCGCTCGGCCAGCCGGGCGCGGTTGGCCAGGCCGGTGAGCGGGTCGCTGCGTGACAGCGCCTCGATGCGTTCCTGCGCCGCGATGCGCTCGCTGAGGTCGCGGAAGGAATAGACCCGGCCCTGCGGGCTGCCGCCGAAGAACAGCGGCCGCGTCACGCGGTCGAACACCTGCCCGGAGTGCAACTCGACGCGGTCGCTGGCCGTCACCAGCGCCGCCTCGCGCAGCGCGTGCAGCCGGTTTTCGTAGCTCTTGGCGTCGACCACGCTGCGCGCCATCCAGGCCTGCACGCCGGCGTCGTCATGCTCCTGCAGCAGCGCCAGCGGCATCGCCCACATCTCGGCGAAGCGGCGGTTGAAGGCGCGCACGCGGCCGGCCAGGTCGGTGACGAGGATGCCGTCGGCGGTGGCCTCCAGCGTCGACTGCAACTCGCCCAGCAGCAGCTCGCGTTCGCTTTCGGCACGCCGCTCGGCGCTGCGGTCGAACAGCACCACCAGCGCGTGGCCGGGCGCGGCGCCGGCACCCCGGCCGGGCCAGGTGATCGGCCGGATGCTGCGGCTGACGTGCAGCGCGCGACCGTCGGCGGTGGCCACCACCGTGTCGGACTGCAGCGTACCGCGCTCGCCGGCGGCGGCATCGGCCCAGTAGGCCAGGTCTTCGGGCGAGCCGGCCAGCCGCGCCGCCGGCTCGCCGACCAGCCCCGCGGCGGTGCTGCAGAACAGCCTGGCCGCCGCCTCGTTGGCGGCCACCACGCGCAGCGTCGCCAGGTCGACCAGCCAGGCGGCCTCGGGCAGGCCGTCGAGCAAGGGCGCCCAGCTCGACGCCGCGGCAGTCTGCAGAGCGGGCGTGTCGGCGGTCACGCCGCCAGTTCCTCGGGCTGCAACTCGCGCGCCAGCGGCTCGAAGTAGTAGGACACGCGCGGCCGCGGGTCCAGGTAGCTCAGCGCGGCCGCCGGCACCTGGGCCGCCGGCAGGCTGCGCCGGATGCCGAGGTCGGCCGTGCCTTCGAGGTTGATGACCAGCGCCTCGTTGCGCGGCACGCGCGGGTCGTGAACCAGCACGCGCGGCTTGAGCGGACGGCTCGAGTTGACACCGATCACCAGCGCGTGGCGGTCGTCGGTGAGCTGCACCAGCGAGCCCGCCGGGTAGACGCCGACGACGCGGATGAAGGCGTTCAGCACCGTGGTGTCGAAGCGCGCCCGACCCTGCGCGAACAGCGTCGCCACCGCTTCGTGCGGCGTCAGCGCCGCGTGGCGCGTGGCCGGGTTGCACAGGTTGTCGTAGCGGTTGACGATGGCCACGATGCGCGCGCCCATGCACATGCGATCGCCCCCCAGGCGCTGCGGGAAACCGCTGCCGTCGGCGCATTCGTGGTGCTGCGCCAGCACCGCCAGTGCGCCCGGTGCGAGCCCCATGCGGCGGCCATGGACCACGCTGCGCGCAACGTGGTCGCGGTAGGCCGCCCACTCGGCGGACGTGAACCGCTCGTCGGCATGACGGTAGCGATCGGCCATGTCCTGCTTGCCGACGTCGTGCATCAATGCACCCACGCCGACGTCGAGCATGTCCTCGTCGGGCAGGCCCAGCGCGCGCCCGATGAGCAGCGCCACGACGCTGACGTTGAGCGCGTGCGAAGCAGCGCGGTCGCCGCCGCCGTTGACCAGGCGCAGCCCCATCTCGTCGCTGCCCAGCATCTTGTCGAGCATTGCGCGCGCCAGCGCCTCGGTGGTGCGGCCGGCGTGCCGGGGCCGCGTCGCCAATGCTTCGCCGACTTCGCGAAAAGCCTGCGCCGCCTCGCTGAACTGGCGCTCGCAGCGCAGCAGCGCGTCGCGCTGGCCGATCAGTTGGCGGCGCCGGTGCTGCGCAGCGTGTTCCTCGGCGGCGGCGTCTGCAGCCGCGGTGGCCACGTCGGGCGCGGCCACGGCAGCCGTGGCGGCCGACGGCGGCGGGTCGCTCTTGTCCGGCGCCCAGCGCACGCGCGACAGGCCCAACCCGCGCAGGGTGGCGATCTGTTCCGGCGACGAGATGCGAAAGCTGGATAGCGGGAAAGGATGCGACAGCCATCCACCGTCGAGATGGATGTACATGCCGACACTGAGTTCGTCGACCGCGACGGTGCAGGACATGCGGCTCTCCAAAGTCTTGCCGACGGCAACCCCGCGCCGCCCGACGCCCTGTTTTCGGACCCGCCGGGGCTGACTTGAGCAGGCGTGGCGCCGCCAGTCGTGCGATGTGCCTCACCGCGCTGCCGCGCGCGCCGTGCCGTCGGCGACCGGCCGGTGTGGCGGTGCGGCAGGTTCGAAATGTGCAAGCATTGCGACGCTGCCGACCCGGCCACGGGCGGCCCGGCGCAGCAGGGAACAAGTGCTTCGGAAACCCAGCGGACAAGGAGACCCAGACATGCGCACCCAGGTCGCGATCGTCGGCGCCGGCCCGGCCGGCCTCCTGCTCGGCGCGCTGCTGCACCGCGCCGGCATCGACAACGTCGTGCTCGAACAGCGCAGCGCCGACTACGTGCTGGGCCGCATCCGCGCCGGCGTGCTGGAGCAGGTGGCGGTGGACCTGTTGCGCGAGGCCGGCGTGGCCGCCAGGCTCGACGCGCTAGGCCTGCCGCACGAGGGCTTCGAGATGACCTTCGGCGAGCGCCGGCTGCGCATCGACCTGCGCGCGCTGACCGGCAAGCAGGTCGTGGTCTACGGCCAGACCGAAGTCACGCGCGACCTCATGGAACACCGCCGGCAGGCCGGCCGGCCCACCATGTACGAGGCCGAGCACGTGCAGCCGCACGGCTTCGACGGCGACCAGCCGCACGTCAGCTACCGCCACGGCGGCAGCGAACAGCGCCTGCAGGCCGACTTCGTCATCGGCTGCGACGGCTTCCACGGCGTGTGCCGAACGGCAGTGCCGGCGGGCGCGCTGACGACGTTCGAAAAGGTCTACCCCTTCGGCTGGCTGGGCCTGCTGGCCGACACGCCGCCGGTGAACCGCGAGCTGATCTACGGCCACGCCGAGCGCGGCTTCACGCTGGCCAGCATGCGCAGTCACGAGCGCAGCCGCTACTACCTGCAGTGCTCGCTGGACGACCGCGTCGAGCAGTGGTCCGACGACGCCTTCTGGGCCGAGCTGCGCCGCCGCCTGCCGGTCAATGCCGCCGCACGGCTGGTCACCGGGCCGTCGATCGAGAAGAGCATCGCCCCGCTGCGCAGCTTCGTCGCCGAACCGATGCGCTTCGGCCGCCTGTTCCTGGCCGGCGACGCGGCGCACATCGTTCCGCCCACCGGCGCCAAGGGGTTGAACCTGGCCGCTTCCGACGTCGGCCTGCTGGCGCATGCGCTGGCCGAGTTCTACCGCGGCAGCGCGGCCGGCATCGACCACTACTCGCGGCGCGCGCTGGCCCGGGTCTGGAAGGCCGAGCGCTTCTCGTGGTGGTTCACCTCGCTGATGCACCAGTTCCCCGACAACGGCGGCTTCGGGCTGCGCATGCAGCAGGCCGAGTTCGACTAC
>CAYJOA010000076.1:0-4706 GCA_964371495.1 uncultured Rubrivivax sp. | reverse complement strand
AGCACGGCCGCCGAGCCGTGGCGGTGCGCCTGCGCCACCGCCAGGTGGCCGACACCGCCCATCAGCCCGCACAGCCCGATCACCGCCCAGCTGAACAGGCCTGCCGGTTGCTGCCACTGTGCCAGCGCGAAGGGCGCCAGCACGACGGCGGCGAAGATGGCCGAGACCAGCTGCATCGATTCGGCCGACTCGGTGGCCGCCATGCGGCGCGTGAGCAGGTTGAAGGCGGCGTAGAGCACGGCGTTGGCCAGCGCCAGCAGCAGCGCCGGGTGGAAGGCCTGCGAGCCAGGCCGGATGACCAGCAGCACGCCGGCGAAGCCGACCACGATGGCCGCCCAGCGCCGCCAGTCCAGCCGCTCGCCCAGCCACCACGCCGACAGCAGCGCGATCAGGATCGGCACCGAGAACTGGATCGCCCCCGTCTCGGCCAGCTGCAGATACTGCAGTGCGAAGAAGTTCAGCGCCGTCATGCTGGCCAGCATGGCGCCGCGCAGCGCCTGCAGCCGCGGGCTGTGCATGCGCACCAGCGCACGTCCGTGCCGCGGCGCCAGCAGCAGCACCATCAGCCCGACATGGGTGGCAAACCGCAGCCACACCACCTGCACCACCGGCAAGTCCTGCACCAGCCACTTGGCGCTGGCGTCGAGGACCGAAAAACACAGCGTCGCCAACGTCACCAGGCCGATGCCGATGCGGCGGTGGTGGGCGTCGTCGGCCTTCAGCACCGGGGCGCGGCAAGGGTGTTCACCGCGGCATCGTAAAGGCGCCGCCCTGCCGCAAGCTTGCAGCGTCGGGCTGCATCCCTGCAGCGGTAGGGGCCGGTCTAGACTGCACGCACCGCCCCCACCTGGAGACCGCCGTGATCCTGGAAATCGCCGACATCCGCATCGCCCCCGGCCAGCAGGTCGCTTTCGAGGCCGCCATCCAGCACGGCATCGCCACGGTGATCAGCCGCGCCAGTGGCTACAAGGGCGCCAAGGTCAACCGCGGCATCGAAAGCCCCGAGCGCTACATCCTGCAGGTCTTCTGGGACACGCTGGAAGACCATACCGTGCACTTCCGCGGCGGCCCGCTGTTCGCCGCATGGCGCGCCATCGTCGGACCCTTCTTCGCGGCGCCGCCGGTGGTGGAGCACTTCACGCTGGTGAGCAAGCCGTGAGACGTGAGCAGACACTGGCGCTGGCGGCGCAGCACTTCGACAGCGGCGCCTTCGCGGTCGACCTGGCACGCCGCGTCGCCATCCGCACCGAGAGCCAGGACGCCGCCTCGGGCCCGGCCTTGCAGGCCTACCTGGCCGACGAGATCGGCCCTTCGCTCGATGCCCTGGGCTTCACGTCCAGGATCTACGCCAACCCGCAGCCGCCCTACGGCCCGCTGCTGATCGCCACCCGCCACGAGGGCGGCGCGCTGCCCACGGTGCTGATGTACGGCCACGGCGACGTCATCCGCGGCCAGGACACCTCGTGGACCCGTGGCCAGGGCCCGTGGCGGCTGGCCACCGACGGCGACCGCCTCTACGGCCGCGGCACGGCGGACAACAAGGGCCAGCACAGCATCAACATCGCGGCGCTGGCACAGGTGCTGGCAGCACGCGAGGGCAAGCTCGGCTTCAACGTGAAGTGGTTGATCGAGACCGGCGAGGAGACCGGCTCGCCGGGTCTGGCCGCCTTCTGCGCCGCGCACCGGGCCGAGCTGGCCGCCGACGTGCTGATCGCCAGCGACGGCCCGCGCCTGCGTGCCGACCGGCCCACGGTGTTCCTGGGTTCGCGCGGCGTCGCTAACTTCGATCTCACGCTCGAGCTGCGCGACGGTGCCCACCACTCGGGCAACTGGGGCGGCCTGCTGCGCAACCCGGGCACGATGCTGGCGGCGGCGATCGCCAGCCTGGTCGACGGCCGCGGCCGCATCCTCGTCGAAGCGCTGCGTCCGCCGCCGATACCGGCCAACGTGCGCGCCGCGCTGGCCGGGCTGGTGGTCGGCGGCGACGCCGGCGACCCGGCCATCGACGCCGACTGGGGCGAACCCGGCCTGACGCCGGCCGAACGCGTCTTTGCCTGGAACACGCTCGAAGTGCTGGCCATGCGCACCGGCAACCCCGACCATCCGGTCAACGCCATCCCGCCCACCGCGCAGGCGCGGATGCACATGCGCTTCGTCGTCGGCACCGACGTGTCGCGGCTGCGCAATGTGGTGCGGGAACACCTGGCCGGGCACGGCTTCGGCGACATCGCGGTCGGCGAAGCGGAAATCATGAACGCGACGCGACTGGACCCCGACAACGCCTGGGTGCGCTTTGCGCTGGCATCGATCGAACGCAGCACCGGCCGCGCGCCGGTGCTGCTGCCCAACCTGGGCGGTTCGCTGCCCAACGACGTCTTCGCCGACATCCTGGGCCTGCCCACGGTGTGGGTGCCGCACAGCTACCCGGGCTGCTCGCAGCACGCCCCCGACGAACACTTGCTGCGTCCGGTGGCGCGCGAGGCGCTGCAGCTGATGAGCGGGCTGTTCTGGGACCTCGGCGAGTCCGGCGTGCCTGCCTGACGACGGGGCAGCCGGCGCGGCTCGGGTATAACGGCGCGCCGCGCCCCACACGAGAGAACACGATGTCCACCACGCTCAAGGATCTGCTCGCCATCGGCGCCGACGCCGCCCCGGCACTGGGCGCCCCCGGCCGCCCGGCGCTGGACTACCGCGGTCTGCGTGCGCAAGTGGCACAGACGCTGGCGGCGCTGAACAACCTGGGCGTCGGCCGCGGCGACCGCGTCGCCATCGTGCTCGGCAACGGCCCCGAGATGGCCGCCTGCTACATCGCCTGCGCCAGCGGCGTGACCAGCGCGCCGCTGAACCCGGCCTACCGCGCCGACGAGTTCGAGTTCTACCTGCAGGACCTGAACGCCAAGGCGCTGATCGTCGAGCAGGGCAGCAGCTCGCCGGCGGTGGCCGTGGCGCAGAAGCTGGGCGTGCGCCTGATCGACCTGGTGGCCGCGGCCGACGGCCCGGCCGGGGCCTTCATGCTGGTGGCGCGCGACGGGGTCGCTGGCACCGTCGCCGCGGCGGGCGGCGGCTACGCCGAACCCGACGACGTGTCGATGGTGCTGCACACCTCGGGCACCACCTCGCGGCCGAAGATCGTGCCGCTGTCGCAGCGCAACCTGGTGGCCTCGGCCACCCACATCGGCCGCACCCTGCGCTTCACGGCGGCCGATCGCGGGCTGAACATCATGCCGCTGTTCCACATCCACGGCCTGATTGCCGGCGTGCTGGCGCCGCTGTCGGCAGGGTCGTTCGTGTTCTGCACGCCGGGCTTCAACGCGCTGAAGTTCTTCGGCTGGATGGACGAGGCCAAGCCGACCTGGTTCACCGCCGTGCCGACCATGCACCAGGCGATCCTGTCGCGGGCGGGCAGGAGCCTGGACGTCATCCAGCGCCACCCGCTGCGTTTCCTGCGCTCTTCGTCGTCGTCGATGCCGCCACAGGTGATCGCCGAGGTGGAGGCGGTGTTCGGCGCGCCGCTGATCGAAAGCTACGGCATGACCGAGGCCACGCACCAGATGGCCAGCAACCCGCTGCCGCCGGCCGTGCGCAAGCCGGGCACGGTGGGCATCGCGGCCGGCCCCGAAGTGGCGATCATGGGCGAGGACGGCGCGCTGCTGCCCCGCGGCGCCACCGGCGAGATCGTGATCCGCGGCCCCAACGTCACCACCGGCTACGAGAACAACCCGAAGGCCAACGCCGAAGGCTGGCGCGACGGCTGGTTCCGCACCGGCGACCAGGGCGTGATGGACGCCGACGGCTACATCAGCATCACCGGCCGCCTGAAGGAGATCATCAACCGCGGCGGCGAGAAGGTCAGCCCGCGCGAGGTCGACGAGATCCTGATGGACCACCCCGCCGTGGCGCAGGTGGTGTGTTTCGGCATGCCGCACCCCAAGCTGGGCGAGGAAGTCGCCGCCGCCGTGGTGCTGCGCGAAGGCCAGACCGCCACCGAGCGCGAACTGCAGGCCTTCGTGAGCACGCGCGCGGCCGACTACAAGGTGCCGAAGAAGATCCTCATCCTGGACGAGATCCCCAAAGGCGCCACCGGCAAGCTGCAGCGCATCGGGCTGTCGGCCAAGCTCGGTCTGGGCTGAGCGGCGCGCCGGCGGTTTTCGGCGGCCGCCTTGCCCGGCGCTCGAAGCCGATCTTCGGTTCAGGTTTTCCTGAACCCAGACCCCACAATTACTCAATTTACTGTGTCGCGTTTGCTCACTAGAGTCGCGCGTTCTGTCGCGGCCATCCTGGCCACGCACCGGAAGGGGATGACGATGAAGGCAGCAGGCAACTGGGCGCGGCGACTGGCCGTGGCCGCGGCGGGTATCACGGTGGCCACCACCGCCATGGCGTGGGAGCCGAGCAAGCCGGTGGAACTGGTGGTGCCCGCCGGCACCGGCGGCGGCGCCGACCAGATGGCGCGTTTCATCCAGGGCGTCGTGGCCAAGAACAACCTGATGAAGCAGCCCATCGTCGTCGTCAACAAGTCGGGCGGCGCCGGCGCCGAGGGTTTCCTCGACGTCAAGGGCGACAAGGGCAACCCGCACAAGATCATCATCACGCTGTCCAACCTGTTCACGACGCCGCTGGCCACCGGCGTGCCCTTCAACTGGCGCGACCTGACGCCGGTGTCGATGATGGCGCTGGACCAGTTCGTGCTGTGGGTCAACGCCGAG